>CAYMTG010000085.1:6004-7990 GCA_964393305.1 uncultured Ruminococcus sp. | reverse complement strand
TTGAGAGAAAATGTGCGGAGCACGCCGTCTGCGTTGTCAAACCTCCTCGCAAGGCATCAAGCCTTGCTTCGTCGGCTTTCCTAGCATCAGCGTTTTGCGCGTAGCGCATAATGCGTGCACTCCACCCATTTTTTCTTTTCAAACCGGTTTCTAGAGGTTCCCTCAATATTCCTGAAGCAGGTTTGTTCATATATTTGTACAAAACAGAAAAAATTGCCGCTGCTTTTCGTGAAAAATTCATAATGACATTTCTAGTGAAATAGTGTATAATATATTCACGGATCGAATTTGTGTGAACGGCGGTGATTTTGTTGGGAGATAAGATATATATCTGCATAGACTTAAAGTCCTTCTATGCGTCGGTGGAGTGTGTGGAGAGGGGGCTTGACCCGCTTAACACCAACCTCGTTGTCGCTGACGAGAGCCGCACGGAAAAGACCATTTGTCTGGCGGTGTCGCCCGCGCTGAAATCCTTCGGAGTACCGGGCAGACCGCGCCTTTTTGAGGTGATACAGCGGGTGGGAGAGGTCAACCGCGCCCGTCGGAAGCCTTCAAGCGGGAAATCCCAATACCTCAGTGAGCTTACCGCCGACCCTAATCGCGAGATCGACTACATTGTGGCAGTGCCGCGGATGGCGCTCTACATCGACTACAGTACGCGCATTTACGAGATATATCTGAAATACATCGCAGCCGAGGATATACACGTATACTCTATTGACGAGGTGTTTATAGACGCTACGGCATATCTGCGGACATATCGCAAGACCCCGGAGCAGCTTACTCGTATGATACTCAGCGATATTCTGAGGGAAACGCACATAACAGCGACGGCGGGTATCGCCCCAAATCTTTACCTTGCGAAGGTCGCGATGGATATCGTCGCGAAGAAGAAAAAGCCCGACAGCAACGGTGCGCGGATCGCCGAGCTTACCGAGCAGTCATACCGCGAGACCATGTGGGAGCATCAGCCGATCACCGATTTCTGGAGAATAGGCTCCGGGTACGCAAGGCGGCTGGCACGGCATGGAATGTTCAGCATGGGGGACGTGGCGAGATGTTCTCTGTATAACCAAGGACTTCTGTATAAGCTGTTCGGGGTAAACGCGGAGCTTCTGATAAACCACGCTTGGGGCTGTGAGCCTTGCACTATCGAGGATATCAAGGCGTATCGTCCGAGTTCGTCCAGTCACAGCATAGGGCAGGTGCTGTCCTGCCCGTACGACTTTGACGATGCGCGGGTTATTGTCAAGGAGATGGCGGAGCAATTGGCGCTCGACCTCTCCGCAAAGAATGTGAGCACCGATCAGATGGTACTGGTGATTGGCTATGACAGCAGCTGCGGCGAGTTCAGTGAAAAATGCTCGATTGACCGTTACGGGCGGAGGATCCCCAAGCATGCCCATGCTTCGGAGAATTTTCTTGTGAGAACATCCGCGTCGTCCGTGTTGATAAACGCTGCCGTGAAGCTCTTTGAAAAATGCGTAACCCCCGGGTTTCTTATTCGCCGAATTAACATAGTCGCCTGCAATATTGGCGAAAATCAGCAGCCGGATCTTTTCTCGGAGGAGAAGCAGGTTCTCCCCGAGCGAGAGGAGCGCATTCAGAAGGCAATTCTCGACATTAAGGACAAGTACGGCAAAAACGCCATTGTCCGAGGAATGAATTTATTGGAAGGAGCGACTGCGATGACCCGCAATAAGCAGATTGGCGGTCATCGCGCATAATATGGGAAAGTACGATGATATTCTGAAAATGACGCCGCCGACGACGCTGACGGAGATGACGCGGCTTGAACGTGCGGCGCAGTTCTCTGCGTTTGCCGCGCTGTCGGGTTTCGAGGACGCGATCGACGATACGAGCGACAAGATCCTAAAGCTCGCGGAGCAGAGGAATGTCTACGAGCCGGACTATTGGGATTAGAAAAACTTCACATATACGCGGGAAATATACTTGAAAATTAATGAACACTGTGCTATAATTAAA
>CAYMTG010000085.1:0-5904 GCA_964393305.1 uncultured Ruminococcus sp. | reverse complement strand
ATCTTAATAACACTACAGCAAATCTTCAAGGAGGAATTTTAAATGAGCGACAACAATGCCCCGCGCAATCCAAAAAATCAGCAGATAAGGCGTTCCGAGCAGCGCACTCAAGCATATAATACCCGTCAGTCCGCCCGTACTCCTCAACGGCGTCGTCCGCAGGAAATGGGTTCCGGCAGGAGGTGTCCGCGTGCGGTCATACTTATCTATGTCATAATGGCAATCCTGATTGTGGGAATTATCATTATTGCTATCTCGGCAACGATTAAGAAGAATAAAACCAATTCGCCCGGCAACGGGGAAAATTCGGCTATATCGAATGTTACCTCGTCCGACAGCTCGCAGAGCGGCACTTCAGAAACGCCGATATCGCCGAGTGTTTCCGAGCCGGTGTCATCCGGAGCTGCCGCAGAGTCGTCAGATACATCATACATAACCGATCCCACGGCTTCCTCGGACGGATCGACTGTTCTCGGACCGAATATGGTATATGTCGGCGAGAAATTTAATTATAGCTGTTCTTCTCCCAATGTAGAATGGGAATGTGTGGGGGACAGCGGAATGATCACAAACGAAGGCGAGTTCACCGCAATAAAGAGCGGTGAGGTCACCCTTATCGCTAAGAATACCGAAAACAATCTCAGCGCAAAGCTTCTGGTACACGTTGTAGGAAGTCCGGAGGATGTGGATTTTGTCCCGATGGTGAACAATGTCCCCGTTGTCAACAAGACCTATCCGCTCCCGTCCGATTATGCGCCGGGTGGACTTACCGCCGAAACCGAGGCGGCTTTTCAGGAACTGGTTGCCGGCGCGGCGGCGGACGGAATTAACATCTTTTTGGTCTCGGGATACCGTTCTTACACCAAGCAGGAAAGTACTTATCTTTATTGGTGCAGCGTATACGGCACCACGGAGGCGGACAGGATTTCCGCGAAGCCCGGCTTTACCGAGCATCAGTTGGGAATGGCGATCGACGTGAATTCCCTTGAGGAGAGCTTCGCAGACACTGTGGAGGGTCAGTGGCTTAAGGAGCACTGCTGGGAATATGGCTTCATCATACGCTATCCCAAGGAGAAGGAACACTTGACCGGCTATGCCTACGAGCCGTGGCATATACGTTATCTCGGCAAGGATCTCGCTCAAAAGGTCACCGAGAGCGGACTATGTCTGGAAGAGTATTTTGGAATTGATTCTGCGTATCGCGAATAGGGGCGGACGGAATGAACTTTAAATTTTACGGCGCGGAGAATGCCTTTGTAAAGCCGATCAACGCGCTTTATCCGAATATCAATTCTCCGAGAGACTTGTACGTGGCGCTGTCTGAGATCTGGTGTGCCGACACCTGCGCTCCGCGAATGCGCGATAAGTGGTCGCCGGAAAACAGGACGCTCGGTCAATGCTCCATTACGGCGTTTCTGGCGCAGGATATCTTCGGCGGGGAAGTGTATGGGATCCCACGCGAGGGCGGGCGCAATTTCCACTGCTATAATGTGGTCGGAGACTGCAAGTTCGACCTCACCAGCGAGCAGTTCGGGGACGAGGAGCTTGTTTACGAGAACAATCCCGAGCAGTTCCGCGAGGTGCATTTCCAAAAAGAGGAAAAGCGCTTAAGATATGAGCTTCTCAAGCACGCACTACTCGATTACTGTAAATAAATCTAAGAGGTTGGGATCACCTAACCTCTTTTGTATTACAGGGAAGATTTAAAGACTATCTGCAAAGAACTGTGCCGTGATCGCGAACTGCTCCTCGCGTGTGATCGTGGGTTCTCCGTCGCCGTCCTGCATACCGTAATCTCCGAAATAAGAGTGACACCCGCCATCTATCACCAGCTCGGCGAAGTCGGTGGGAAGGCTGGAGCGGCTTTGTTCGTATTTCTCCAAATTAAGCACTTTGTCCTCCGAGCCGTAGAGCGACACCACCTTTAATCCGCTGTCTGTAAGGTCGGCGGTGGAATATGCCCCCAGCAACAGCAGTCCCTTGACGTTCGCAAGGTGATTGGACGCATAGACAGCCGCCATCGCGCCGCCCAGCGAATGACCTCCGATATACCACTCCGTGATTTGCGGGTACTCCTCGCAGATCCCGTCAGCGGCGTTAATATTAAATATCGCCAGATTGAACGGCATTTTTACGAGAACGCACAGCACTCCGCGCTCGGCAAGCTCCGACATAAGCGGCGCATACGCAGTGTACTCCACCTTGCCGCCCGGGTAGAAGATAAGTCCTGCTTTGGGTTCGTTCGGGGAGAATACTATTCCCTTGTCTATGTATTCGGTAGTGTATTCGTCCGTGTCCCCCTCTGCGACGATATTGGCCTTGCTGTCGGCATGGTAGTAGTCGCTTGCATAGATCCCAAATCCGCCGATCACAACAAGCAGCGCGGTAATCACAGAAATAATGGGGATAAGGCGCTTGCGCTTATTTATCGGACGGTCCTGCTTGCTGCTCGCCGACTGCTTAAACCAGCGAAATGTATAGGTAAGGGAAAGTCCCATTGCTATCAGCCATGCGCCGGGCCATGAGAGCCAGATACCGGTTGCTCCGAAAAAGGGCTGGAGCATAAACGCAAACACCACACGCAGTATCAGGTCGCTGAACGTGGTTATCATAAACTCGCGGACCAGTCCCGCGCCGCGCAGAACACCGTCCGCCGCCAGCTTCACGCACACTCCGAGAAAGAACGGCGATACGATCCGCAGAAAGCTCATTCCCGCTTCGGCGGCGGCAGCGTTGTTCGCGTCTTCGCTGTCCATAAAGATGTAGATCATTTTCTCGGCGAAGCTCACATAGCACAGAGCGAATATCGCCGCAATACAGAGCGCGGAAATGACCCCCACCTTGAAGCCCTTGCGTACACGCCGATATTCTCCCGCGCCGATATTTTGCGCGGTAAATCCCGAGATGGAGTTACCCACGGTAGTGAAGCAGGTCACGGCGAACGTATTCAGCTTGATAGCCGAGGAATAACCCGCCGTAACGTCCAGTCCGCAGCTATTGACAAGTCCCTGAATAAAGAGCTGTCCCACCGATACAAAGCTTTGCTGGAGAATACTGGGAACGGATAGCCTCGCTATTCTTTTCAACATTCGCCATTCAAAATACGCAGCCTTGTCGCTCTTGATCGAGCGGATTTTTCGGATAAGCACGATAAACGCGAGGACGGAGCAGAGTCCCTGACAGATAAACGTAGCCCACGCCGTACCCGGAACGCCCATTTTAAATCCCGCGACAAACAGGAAGTCAAGCGCGATATTGCCGAGTGACGAGCCGATAAGGAAGTACAGCGGAGTGCTGCTGTCACCGAGCGCAGAGAAGATCCCCGTGCAGATGTTATACATAAAGAGGAAGATAAGACCGAATACGTAGATGTTGAGATAGCTCTGCGCGTCGCCGAGAATAGCGGGATCAGTCTTGAGCAGCACCAGAAACAGACGGCTGGTGAACATTCCCGCCGCTGTCAGCACTACTGCCAAGGCAAGCGTGGAGATGACAGAGGTGAACACGGCGGTTTTCATACCCTTGTAATCCTTCGCGCCGAACAGCGTTGAGATGACCACTGAGCAGCCGATATTCATACCTGTGCCGATCGCGAGAAATATCATTGTGATGGGATAGGACGCGCCTATAGCGGCGAGAGCGTCCTTGCTGATAAATTGTCCCGCGATCACGCTGTCAGCAATGCTGTAAAGCTGCTGAAAGATAACGCTCACCAGCAGCGGCAATGAGTATTTCAATAAAATAGGCGCGACGGCGCCCTTCGTCATATCTTTAACCATAGCAGTCTCCTCTAAAGCCTCGGGGCAGATCACCCCGATTTTTCCAAAAAGTATTTTATCACTTTTTGAGTAAGTTGTCAAGTGCCTTGATATCCAAATTCTCTGTTGACAAAATAAGGAAGTAGAGTTATAATTGATTTGAGGTCACCTCTGAAATCCCCAAAAATTTCGTTTCGATCTCTGCCTGTACCCCGCGCAGGGTACAGACGGAGTGAAAAGAGGTTTCCAGAGGTCACTTTAAGTAAATAAAGCGGGGGGGAGACTATGGACATCAAATATATACACGAGCCGACAGACCTTCAATGCGGACAGGCAGTGCTTGCAATGCTATGCGGGACGACTGCGGAGAAGGTTTGCGCGGAGCTTGGCAATCAGCGGGAGACCACTCTTCGAGAGATGAGGCAGTTCCTTGCGGCGCACGGAATGGCGCTTTCTCCCGAGCGGAGACAGGCGTTTGTAAAGCGCGACTTGCCGCGCTGTGCGCTGCTCAGTCTTGAAACGCCGCGCTGCTGGCACTGGGCGCTTTACGCGGACGGGGTCTTCTACGACCCTGAGCATGGGGTTCTGGACGACTTCCCGCAGTCGGAGCGGAAATTATACTGGGAAGTAATTTTTTAAGGACTTGACTGCCCAAATCATTCAGCACGAGTTCGACCATTGCAGCGGGATTCTGATTTAAACGAAAGACTTTTATGGTGACGCTAACGCTGAATAAAAACCTCCCGCAGGGATATTACCTGCGGGATTGGTGTTGTTATGCCTTGTCCCGCCGCAGCAAAAGCGGCGATAATCGGAGGGATCGTCACACGATAAGATAATAGTGTGTCACAAATTGCTGCGGGGTGGGTTTGCCGTACGTTTACATCATAATATCAATACCCGTATCTTTTACGCGCTCCCGCAGATACGGCGCTACATATTTCTCCTGAAGAAAGCGTGTATCGATATCGAGCAGGCAGCACAACATAAAGTAAAGCCTCATATTTGCGTTACCCTTGCCTTGCTCGATTTTGCGAATGCTGACGCAGCATGTGTCAAGCTGTTCGGCTAGCTGCTCTTGGGAAAGTCCTTTCTTTAATCGTTGGGTGTGTACCATTTCTCCAAATTCAATACGCATATTTTCCATAATTTAGTCCTCCAAGTGGTTATAAGGGAACCTCTAAAAACCCCTTTTTGGGGGGAGTCAGAGATCCCCGGAAGTAATTTGTGCCGATAGTTCAATAAGGGGCTTTGCCCCGTCATTTAACGCGGCAGATGGCAGCGTTAGCTGCCCAAAATGGAACCCGCCGCCTTAAAGGCGGGGGACATCTTTGTCTAAGTTATATTGTAAGCATATTTTTTGAAAATGTCAATAAGTTCGGGGCGCATTTCTACGTTATGCATAAATCTTTTTTTATTGAATATTATCAAAAAAGCTTCCTAATAAATATTTTTAGTGATTGTAGCACAATTGTATTCATCTATAAATTTAACTTGTGAAATGGTTTGATTGGCTAATATACTTGCAATATGCGCTGTTGCTTGAATAATTTCAAATCGAGAATATTGTCAGATTTTACAATTCTCCGAAAAAATCCTTATCAGGGGTATTTTTTTCAAATCCCGTCAAAAAATATAAGGTGTTTGATTATGACTGCTTTCAAAATCTCAACGAGCGGTTTTGGCTGATTTTTTGGTTAAATCATGTAATAATGTGATTTATAACGACTGAGAACCGTATTAGTGAAATTTTATAAACAGGATGTCCGGAATTTGACATTGTGAATGAAAATGACGCTTTTTGAGAGATAATAGCGGAAAATGCTTGATTTTTACAAAATAGTATGTTATAACTTAGGCAAAGATGTCACCCGCATCTAAGGCAGCGGGTGCCATTTTGGGCAGTTAACGCTGCCATTTGCCACGTCATTTAACGTGGCAAAGCCTCTTATTGAATGACTTCATAAGGTCACCTCTAAAAAACTTGTTTGAGAGAAAATGTGCGGGGCACGCCGTCTGCGGTCTGTCGGTCAACCCCTCTGTCACTGCGTGACACCTCCCCAGCGGGGAGATCACGTCAAACCTCCTCGCAGCGTTATGCCTTCGGCATAACGCGGGCATACAAGCCTTGCTTCGTCGGCTTTCC
>CAYMTG010000084.1:0-8091 GCA_964393305.1 uncultured Ruminococcus sp. | reverse complement strand
CGGTTATGGACAATTATACCATAACCTGCGGTTATGGTATAATAAACAAACGCAGAGCGTTTATTATACCTTTATGTCCACGCACATACGTTCGCCTTCGGCTCACTCCGTGCGGTTATGGACAATTATACCATAAATTCTCCGAATTTATGGTATAATTAAGAATAGCGGGCGAGTGTGCCTTGAGGATTTTCCCCGCCGAAGGCGATGAAAAGCCGATAAAATGCGCTAAAATAAGAGACAGCGATAAGTCTGTACTTCCTTAGGGGGTGTGCTTATGGTCTGCGGACGCTGCGGAAGAACATTTGACGAGACGAAGCATGACTACTGCGGTTTTTGCAGGACAGTCCACGATAAGAGCGGCGAGCCTATCCGCGACCCGAAGGGCATCCTCCGTTATATCACAGACAGGTTCGGAGCTGAAACGCTGCTCGACAGGCAGCGGACGGACGCGCTTATCGCCGACTTTTTCCCCAAGGAATCGGCGGCTCGCAGGCTTTGCTATGTCGCGCTGTACGACGGCTGCGCGAGAAAGCTGTACGGCGTACGCGGCAAGCCGTTTGAGGTGCGCTGCGCCGCCGCTGCCGGCTGTATCAAGTCCTTGCGCGACGAGATCGGCATAAAAGGACGAACCGCCGCCGAGGCGGTAGAGGCGGTGGGCTGCGCTCTCGGGTGCGAGATCTCGTTCAAGAAGTCGGACGTTCTCCCCGCTTCTGAGACCGAGTCCAAGAAGAACATCACCGACGCTCAGGAGCAGTATTCGCTCGGCCGCCACTTCGACCGAATAAGCGAGTACGAAAAAGCCGCCTACTGGTTTGAGTGCGCCGCGCTTCAGGACTGCGGCGAGGCGCAGTACTACATGGGAAGCTACCGTATGGAGGGCAGAGGCGGGATACAGGACGTAGCCGCCGCCCGTGAGTGGTTTATC
Source organism: uncultured Ruminococcus sp. (assembly GCA_964393305.1). Taxonomy (GTDB): domain Bacteria; phylum Bacillota; class Clostridia; order Oscillospirales; family Ruminococcaceae; genus CAG-115. The sequence goes on along the minus strand of CAYMTG010000084.1, from coordinate 7,163 downwards.
CGCGCCGCCGAACACGGCGTTGCTCAAGCGGAATATATGACCGGATATTTCTATGCCGAGGGCATTGAGTGCGAGCTGGACGAGGACAAGGCGTTCGAGCTGTTCTACAGCGCGGCAAGGAAGGGTTGTGCCGACGCAGCGAATATGATAGCTCTCTGCTATGAATACGGCGTTCACACAAAGCAAAGCGATGACCTTGCCCGAAAATGGCGAAAATACGCCGCCAATATCAAGACGGAGACTCTGCCGGACGAAGCGGAAGCTCCCGAGCCAATGCACGACGATGGGGAAGCGCTGTATCAGAGTGCGCGCCGCTGTCTCGCCGAAAGGAACTACGAGGGCGCGGCTATGTTCTACAAGCAAGCCGCCGAGATGGGTCACGTGCGGGCGCAGTGCTCCTACGGGAAATGTCTGTATCTTGGCAGCGGCACGGCGAAAGATCCCGCCGAAGCGTTCCGCTGGTTTAAACAAGCGGCGGAGTCAAATATGAATATAGCACAGTACAACCTCGGGATAATGTACCTCAAGGGGGTATACGTCCCCAAGGATATAGCGGAAGCAAGAAAGTATTTTACTCTCGCCGCCGAGAACGGTCACGAGGAAGCGGCGAAGATTTTGAAGAAGATCAAATGAGGGGTACTGATGAAATCGATGGCGGGGAAAAGCGGCGTGGAAGATTCGGCTGCCGAGACCGTGCAATGACCATCAAGAGGATTTTCGGCGTAAATCCGTCTCCGGAGAACATAAAGCAGTTTACGGAGTGGGGTTACGAGTTGGGATAAACAAAAATCCATAGGAGGATTCAATATATGAACGCAGCGGTAATTCTTACAAAATGTAAACAGAGCCACGAATTGTTCGGTATCAGAACAGAACAGCGCGAAGACGGCGCTTGGTACGCGACATGGGCATTCAAGGTGTCCGAGCATACAGCGAGCCGTGAGAAGTTCGGCGACACCGAGATCTCCGGCAACGTCTACGTCACCACCGACTACCCGTCCTGTCCGTACTGCGGCGCTAAGGGTTTCTTCCAGTGCAGCGAGTGCGGCAAGACCACCTGCTGGAACGGCGAGAACGAGACCGTCTGCGAGTGGTGCGGCAACGCCGCCGAGACCTCCGCAGAGGAGAGCTTCGAGTCCCTCACCGGCGGCGGATTTTGATAAGGGAGAGAGGTCGGAATATGCTTTCAATCGGCGAGAAAGTCCCGCTTGAGCTTGGCGGGAGCGCCCGTATTACCGAGCTGCTCGGCTCGGGCGGTCAGGGTACGGTCTACCGCGCTGAATACGCGGGGCGCGAATACGCCATGAAGATCTATTTCCCCAAAAAGCTTAAAAGTCCCGAGATCTTCCGCGAAAATCTGCGCCGCCTCACCGAGGACAGGCTCGACTGCGGGGCGTTCCTTATGCCGAGAATGCTCACCGCGCAGACGGACGAGGGCTTCGGCTTTCTGATGGATATTATTCCGGAAGAATACAAGCCGTTCTCCGACGTGCTTAACGCAAGGGTGAAGCTGTCGGGATTGTATTCGGTGGTAAACTCCGCTATTCGGATAACGTCGGCGTTCCGCGAGCTGCACAACAGCGGCAAGAGCTATCAGGATCTGAACGACGGCGGATTTTTTATTCGTCCGAGCGATGGAGACGTGCTTATCTGCGACTGCGACAACATCGCGCCCTACGGCGAGCATCTCGGCATTGCGGGAAAGCCGGGATATATGGCGCCCGAGATTGTGCGCGGCGAAAAAGCTCCCGACAAGTACACCGACCGATACTCGCTGGCGGTGGTACTGTTCCGGCTGCTGCTGCGCGGCGACCCGCTGGAGGGCGGGCGCGTCCTCAGGAGCGTGTGCCTCACCGAGGAGGCGGAGCGGCGGCATTACGGCTTCGAGCCGGTTTTCGTGTATGACCCCGACGATGACTCCAACCGCCCTGTGCGCGGCGTTCACAACAATATTATCAAGTTCTGGAAGATAATGCCGGACTATATACGAGAGGCGTTCGAGTTCTCGTTTACCGTGGGACTGCGGGAACCCTCCAAGCGCATAATCGAGAAACAATGGCTGGATCTTCTCAAGAAAATGCGCGGCGACATCACCGCCTGCACTTGCGGGATACAGAACTTTCTGCCCGCTATGGATACCGATGGCGAGGGCAGACTGATCTGCCCGTGCGGAGCGCATTACGCAAAGCCGCTCACTCTTGCGGGAGAGAAGTTTTCAATGCTTCTGTTTGACGGGGCAAAGCTCTTCGGAGAGGACGTTTCGGTAGAAGCCGAGGTAGTCCGCAACAAGAAAAACCCCGCGCTCTGGGGGCTGAAAAACCACGGCGTGAGCGCTTGGAATTGCGTTCTCCCGAACGGGGACGAAAAGGAGATAGCGCCCGGCGGCGCGGCGCCTATTTTCAAGGGTACGAGGCTTACGATCAATGAAAAAAACTACGAGATCACGGATTAATACCCGCCGCAGACGTTGAAAAGGAGATCCAACGATGGAATTTACGATAAGAAAAGCCGAACAGCGGGATATTCCGGGAATAGTAGATCTGCTGTATCAGGTGCAGGACGTACACGCGCAAAAGCGCCCGGACATCTTCAAGCGCGGTTCAAGGAAATACACCGACGAGCAGCTCGGCGAGGTCATCGCCGCAAACACCGTCTTTGTAGCCGAGGAGAACGGTACCGGAAGAATACTGGGACACGCGTTCTGTATCCTGTATCTGCACATCGACAACAACTCGCCCAGCTACTCAAACCTGTACATTGACGACCTCTGTGTTGACGAAGCGGCGCGGGGCCGCCATATCGGAAAAGCGCTTTTCGATCACGTTATCAGCTACGCAAGGCAGCAGGGCTGCTATAACGTCACTCTCAACGTCTGGAGCTGCAACGAGAACGCGATGGAGTTCTACAAGGCGATGGGTATGAATGTTCAGAAGATAGGCATGGAGAAGATACTCTGATATGAGGTTCCCATAAGAAAAAGGGTTGTATCGCGACCGCGTTTGCTCTCGTGATACAACCCCTCTTAAATTAAGGTGCAAATCAAATAAAATTACGCCGATAAAAATCAGCTAGTTCACCCAATCGAACCGGTGTACCTTGAACGACTCACCGCTCGGCATACCGTTTCGTATCGCGCTTGGAACCAATTTCAGCGTCATTCCGCACCCTGCGGAGATTTGCCGCTTCCAATCGCCGTGTCCTTTCGACATCGCCGCCTCGTGCCTTTCCCCGCGCCGCAGGTCTTCGCGGTCAGGGTTGTGACAACTGAAAACATAAAGTTTTCGACACTTAAAAGCTCGTCGTCCCGAGTACACGCCTTCATGAGATCGGCGGACAGATATGACCGCACGACTCCGATATCCGCCGCGCTCCCGATAGAGGCTGACGCCTCAGCGCAGAGAAAATCTTGCCGCACAACTCTATATCTACTCTTATTTTAACCGATTTTTTGTCAAATGTCAAGTGTTTTTTCGTACTTTTTACAAATAAATATATTAACCGGTTGACATTTTGATGAATTTGGTGTAAAATAATAATGGAATAATATTCAGACGGGAAATTTTTCCGGTGAAATATTTTCTATTTCTTATTTCAAGGAGTGTGTAACATGAAAGTAACACTGAAAAGCGGCGAAGTAAAGGAATTTGAGGCGGGACTTTCCGCTTTTGATATTGCGCGGGAGCTTGGACTGGCTAAGACCGCCTGCGCCGCCGAGATAGACGGCAAGGTCTGCGATATGCGAACCGCCATAGACCGCGATTGCTCCCTGAATATCCTCACGTTCGAGGACGAACAGGGTCAGAGAGCGTTCAACCACACCGCCTCCCATATCCTCGCGCAGGCGGTAAAGCGGCTGTTCCCGAATACCAAGCTCGCCATAGGTCCCGCTATCGAGAACGGCTTCTACTACGACTTCGACACAGACGTACCTTTCACCGCGGAAACTCTCCCACAGATCGAGGCGGAGATGAAGAAGATCGTCAAGGAGAGCATAAAGCTTGAACACTTTGAGATGTCCCCCGATGAAGCGATAAAATACCTTGAGGAACAGGGCGAGCCATACAAGGTCGAGCTTTGCCGCGAACACGCGGACAAGGGCGAGCCTATCTCCTTCTACAGGCAGGGCGATTTTACCGATCTGTGCGCGGGTCCGCACCTGATGTCCACCTCGTCGGTGAAGGCGTACAAGCTCACCTCTGTGACCGGCGCGTACTGGCGCGGCGACGAGAAGAACAAGATGCTCACCCGTATCTACGGCACGGCGTTCCCCTCAAAGGACGAGCTTAGCGCCCACCTTGAGCGTCTTGAGGAAGCAAAGAAGCGCGACCACAGAAAGCTCGGCAAGGAGCTTGGACTGTTCGCGCTGATGGACGAGGGTCCCGGCTTCCCGTTCTTCCTGCCAAACGGTATGGTTCTGAGAAACACCCTGCTCGACTACTGGAGAGAGGTACACAAGAAATACGGATACGTCGAGATCTCAACTCCTATTATCCTCAATCAGGAGCTTTGGCACAGAAGCGGTCACTGGGATCACTACAAGGACAATATGTACACCACCGTTATTGACGACGAGGACTACGCCGTAAAGCCTATGAACTGCCCCGGCGGTATGCTGATATACAAGCTCACTCCGAAATCCTACCGCGATTTCCCGCTGCGTATGGCGGAGCTGGGACTGGTTCACCGCCACGAGCTGTCGGGCGCGCTCCACGGACTTTTCAGAGTGCGCTGCTTTACGCAGGACGACGCGCATATCTTTATGACATGGGATCAGGTGGAAAGTGAAATTCAAGGGGTTGTCCGCCTCTTTGACGAGGTTTACTCCACCTTCGGCCTGACATATAAGATCGAGATCTCCACCATGCCCGAGGATCATATCGGCGAAAAGGAAACCTGGGATATGGCTACCGATATGCTCAAGAAGGCAGTTTCCGGAATGGGCAAGGACTACGTCATCAACGAGGGCGACGGCGCGTTCTACGGTCCGAAGATCGACTTCCACCTCTCGGATTCGCTCGGAAGAACATGGCAGTGCGGCACTATCCAGCTTGATATGCAGATGCCCGAGCGCTTTGAGCTGGAATACACGGGGCCCGATGGGGAAAAGCACCGCCCCGTTATGATACACCGTGCGTGTCTCGGCTCTATCGAACGCTTTATCGGCGTTATCACGGAGCACTTCGCGGGAGCGTTCCCGCTGTGGCTCGCGCCCGAACAGGTGCGCATTCTCCCTATCACCGACCGCGCAAAGGAATACGGCGAGGGCATAGCGAAGCGGCTTGACGGTCTTGGCATACGCGCTACCGTGGATAACCGCAGCGAGAAGATAGGCTACAAGATACGTCAGGCGCAGCTTGAGAAGATTCCCTACTTCTTCATAGTGGGCGATAAGGAAGTTGAGGACAACACCGTTTCGCTCCGTTCGAGGAAGGACGGCGATATGGGCGCGTCTCCCGTGGACGACATCATCGCGAAGATCGTCAAGGAAAACGCCGAAAAGACGCGCTGAGAATTAATACAAATATCCCCGAAAGGAAGTTACCGATATGCCGGAAATTGAAAACTGGGAAAAGGAATACAAGGACTTTAACAAGGATCTGGAAGCGAAGATTCTCGAAGCGAACAACGACGATACGCTTGTCAAGTGGCACCGCCTGCTGCCCGAGCTTATGAGCGCGGAGGTGTTTATGGCGGGGCAGTTCGGCGAGGAGATCGTCGCGCCCAACGGTCAGAAGATGATGAATATCCTGATGCTCCAGAAGAACGGACGTCATTTCATCCCCTTCTTTACCTCTCCCGAGCGTCTTAAAACGCTCTCCAACGCGACAAATCAAGCTCTCGACGTGATGAAGATCGGTATCATCGACTTCTTTAAGAACGCGAAAGGCACGCCCGTGGTGATGAATCCCGCGACGTCGTACAGCAGGGCGTTCTCGCCCTTTGATATGAGGATACTTGTCGCCGAGAATGAGAAGCCCGCCGAAAAGACCGAGGAATAATAACCCATTTGTAGGAGCATTATCTTGAATACTGAGTCAAAACAACTTTTAAGCATTATCGTCCCCTGCTTCAATGAGGAGGAGAGTATTCCGCTGTTCTATGCGGAGGTCGGGAAAACCCGTGAGTTCTTCGACGGTAAAAATGTGGAAATGGAATTCATTTTCGTAGACGACGGTTCACGGGACAAAACAGCCGAGGCGGTAAGGACGCTGCGCGTGAGCGACGAGCGGATCCACCTTATCTCGTTCTCGCGGAATTTCGGGAAAGAGGCGGCTATCTACGCCGGTCTTGAAAAGGCGCACGGCGATATAGTCGCGCTGATGGACGCGGATCTTCAGGATCCCCCCGCGCTGCTCCCGGAAATGTATATGCATATCCAAGCGGGGTACGACTCGGTGGGAAGCCGCCGGGTAGACCGCAAAGGCGAGCCGCCGATCCGCTCGTGGTTTGCGCGCAGATTTTACGGGATCATGCGGAAGATCTCCACAACCGAAATAGTGGACGGCGCACGCGATTTCCGTATGATGACAAGACCCGTGGTAAACGCCATCCTTTCGATGAAGGAGGTCAACCGCTTCTCCAAGGGTATCTTCGGCTGGGTCGGCTACAAGACCCACTGGCTGGAGTACGAGAACATTCAGCGAGCGGCGGGTGAAACAAAGTGGTCGTTCCGGAAGCTGTTCCTCTATTCGCTGGAGGGCATTATGGCATTCTCGACAATGCCGCTTGTGGCGCCGCTGATTTTAGGAATGATATTCCTGCTTGCGGCGGCAGTGCTGCTGGTTGTGTCAATCGTTCTTGCGGTGAACTACAATAATGCGGCATTGTGTGCGATATTTTGCGGACTGACATTCTGTACCGGCGTGCTTCTGTGCTGTATGGGTGTGTTCGGTATGTACCTCGCCAAAATCTACACCGAGGTAAAGGATCGTCCTAAGTATCTCGTTAAAGAGGAATTTTAATAGCGAAAAGGGGGAGGCTTAAGGTCTCCCCCCCTTTTTTCTCACCGCCTTGCGCCCCGAAAATCCGCGCAATTTAAAAATTTGTGTGAAAATTTAATAAAAATGCTTGACAAATTAATAAAAGTGTGGTACAATTATTAGTGCAAGAGAAAGGAGCGTGAGCGAAATATGAACAAGAGCATTTACAGCCTTGTCCTGTCC
>CAYMTG010000083.1:0-8128 GCA_964393305.1 uncultured Ruminococcus sp. | reverse complement strand
TTTAATATGTTATGTAGACCCGCGAAATGCCGATATCCAAAGCCTTCGCCACCGCATAGGTCACCCGCTCGCGGACAAGCGGATCCGCCGCCCCGGGACACACCACCGCCGCTCCGCGCACTACCGGCTGAACAGTCCCGATCTGCAGCGGCTCTTTACCGTTCCCCGCGAGTACCACCTCCGTTTCGCATACTTGATTGCCTGTGCCGCCGTTTTCGCTGCTCTGCGAGGACGCTTCAAAATGTCTGTCCTTCTCGTAGATTTTTGTTGAGGTCGTGTCAAGCGTTATCATCACCTCGATTTGCGAGGGGTCGCCCGCCCCGTCTATTCGAGAGACAAGCCGCTCGATCCGCTCCTCCAACGTTTTCTCTAATTCCGCCGCGTCTTCCGTCAGACTTGAAGTGCCGGCATTCTCGGTTTTTCCGTCACAAGAGAACGTGCTGAGCAGCAGCAATACCATAGCGCCCAGCGCGGCGGCAATCAGGATCTTTCTGCCCTTATCGCTGAGCAGAATTTCCCTCAGCCGCTCGCCGAGCTTCTTAGTAGATACCTTGAAAGCCATCTTTCAGCCCCTTTTCCGCATCCGGATCGCTACACATCCGACAACACCGTCACTATTTCAATGCCTGTAAGCTCGTGCGAGAGAAGCTCAGCAGCCGCTGCTGCAGCCGCCTCTTCCCCCGCGTCAAATACGAGCCTTACCTGTCTAATACTTATGCTGTACAAACCCGAAATATTAACGATGATGTGAACTTCTTTCGGATAAATTTTGCGTTCATTCAGCAGCTCGTAGATTTTGTCAGACATATCGTCACAGATCTTATTTCGGAGATTTTCGTTTACGTCACCCGAGAACTGCACATACCTCTCACTCTCGAAAAGCGCGTTGTTCTCAAAGCTGAAATCAAACTCCGCGCCGGATACCGCCGAGATCCCCGTCAGCAGAAATACCCCCGCAATAAGGAACGATACCTGCTTCTTGAATTTGTTTTCGGGGAGGATCACCCGAAAAATCGCCATAACAATAGCCGCCACGCACACCGTCGCCAAGAACTTCATCTCACACCGCCCCCGTGATCGACAGCATAATGAATACCGCCAGAAAATTCAGCACCAGAAAGCATACCGCCACCGCAGTGATTATCGCCATTACTGCCCCGCAGCTCTTGTACAGCCCCGCAAGCTCCTTCTGCCCGAAGACCTCCGCCGTATACTCCGCGAGCGTCAGTGCCGCCCGATAGCAGAACAGCACCGCCAGCACCGGGAGAATGATAGCCGCCGCACCGATTATCCCGTAAGTTCCCACGCTTCCCTTAAGCATAGAAAGTCCGCCGCTCACCATATTGACCGCGTCTGAAATAGTCCCGCCGACGATCGGCACTCCCTGCGATACCATAAATTTTGCCGCCTTTATCGCCGACGAGTCCGCCGACGAGGTCACCACGGTCTGCACAGACAGAACGCTTATGAAAATCGTCATAATGAGTGTAAGTCCCCACACCACGATTTTCTTGATACCCTCAGCCAGCTTGTCCAGCTTCAGCGACGGCTCTGCGGCTCCCGCCGCCGATACCCCGAGGATAGCCGCGCACAGCGGCGCCAATAAATTCACCGCTATCTGAGAGAACAACTGCGTAGCCGCCAGCACCGCCGAATTTACCGCAGATGCGGAGGTTGCGTGTCCCATCATAGCCGCGATCCCGGTAAATGCCGGAATAAAGACTAACGTGAAATTTGCCGCCGAGCTGAGCGCTCCCAATGCCTCCTCCAGTACATTTCCGACAGCGGCAGCCGCGATTCCCGCGCCGCATAAAGCTCCCACCGCCGAAAACACGCCCTTCAAATTTCCCTGCTCCGTCATCGACTGCGCCAACACGCACATCAGCGTAACGCCGAACAGTGCGCAGAACAGCTTAAGCGGCTCAACCGCACGGGATTTGAGCAGCTCCCACAGGCTTTTCAGCACCCCCGAAAAAGACAGTCCCGCCGCTCCCGAGTTTTCGGGAGTTATCCCCGAACCTTCCAGCGCGCTCGCCGTCTCACTCGGCAAAGCATCCTGTATCTCCTCGCTGCCGAAGTCTATCTCGGTAATGTCCGATTGAGCATACGCCCTGATTGGCACAAGCAGCATAAGCACAAAGGAAATTAACCCCAAAAACACTTTTTTCATTCCGGATTCCTTTAATCTAACATTTTAGTCACAAATTCCGCGAGATTGGTGAATACGGGAAGCGAGATCACCGCTATCGCCGCTCGTCCCGCAAGCTCCAGCTTAGAACCGAGCGCGGATTCCCCGGCGTCGCGGGCGCAATCCGCGCAAAGCGTAGTGATGTAGCAGATCGCAAGCGCCTTGAGCAGAATCTTTACCAGATCCCCGTCAATACCCGCGCTCTCGGAAAGCTCGGTTATTGCCTCAATTGACGGCGCGACCGCCGCCAACACCGCTCCCAGAATAATAATTCCCGCCACGATACTTACACCCAGCGCACTGTCGGGCTTTATCTGCCTTGTTATAACACACAGGACAACGGCAAGCACACCAAACCCGCAAATCGTCAGAAAATCCATTTGACATCACCCGTTTTCGCGTTACCACAGTCCGAATACATTCCTGATAGTGTTGAACAGATCCTCCAACGCGGGAATTATCATCATCAGCACGATGATCAGTCCCGCAATATTCAGCATCACGATCTGCTCGTCATGGTCGGTCTTCTTGAGAATAAGATTGAGTATCGCAACGATAATCCCCACCGCCGCAATTTTAAACAGCAAGTCCAGTTCCATATCCGATCACCCCAACACCCTCACAGGACCAGCACCGCGCCCGCCACGCCGCACAACACTCCTACCCGCGCCAGTGCCTTTCCTTTTCGGGAATACTCCGCCTCCGCGCTCTCCCGCAGTCCGGAAAACCGCTCGGTGTAAAGCTCCAGCAGCTTTAATTCCCCCTCGCTGTCCGAACCGCCGAATGATTGCCCCAGCTCCCGCAGCAGAGCGATCTCCTCATTCTTCCGGGGGAATGCGTTACACGCCCTCTCCCAAGCCGCTCTTACGTCAAAGCCGTTCTCCAGCTCCGCTTCCGCCATACGCGCAAAGCTTCCGGTTTGTTTTCGGAGAAGTTCGTCTATGGTAGGGGCGCGAAACCGTATTTCTATCGCGAAATCGGTGAGCATACTCACTATTTCGCTCAGAAAATCCACACGTTTTTTTAAGGACAGGCTTCTCCTCATCCCCTCAAACGCACAGCATAGTAAAATCAGCACCGCCGCCGCAAGTCTCATACCTGCTCACCGCCTTTATAAACAGCAGAAAGCCGCCCGCGCTCGCCGAGAACAGCCGTGTAGTCGAAAAGCGGGAGAAGTCCCCCGATATGCGGACGGCTCATAAGCTCCGCGAAACTTCCCCCGTGCGCGGAGGCTATCACCTTCACGCCGCAAAACAGCGCTTCTTCGACGGCTTTTTCGTCGTCCGCGATCTCGTCGCAGATAATTACCTCGGGACTCATCGAACGCAGTGCCAGCATTATCCCCTCCGACTTGCCGCAGCCGCACAGAACGTCGGTATTAAGCCCCACGTCCAGCGAGGGAGTGCCACCCACGCTGGCCGAGATCTCGTTTCTGCTGTCGATAACGGTGACCCGTCTGTCCGCCCCCAGCTTCCGCGCCAGATCTCGGAGAACGGTAGTCTTACCGCACAGCGGCTTCCCGCCGATAAGCAACGATTTTGGCTCGCTCGAAAACACCCGCTTATACAGCTCGTCCGAGCAGCCCACGACCTCGTGAGCTATTCGTATATTCAATCCGGAAACATTCTTGAGGAATTCAATTTTCCCGCCGTTCTTCACCGCAGTCCCGCAAATTCCCACGCGATGACCGCCGTCCAGCGTGATAAACCCCTCCGCTATGTCGCTCTGAAAGCTGTGTACCGAATATCGGCAGATCTCCGCAAAGCACTCGCCAATATCCTCGGCTGTCATAACTCCCGAACACACGCGCATTCCCCCGAAAATATCCGTCAGCACGGCGGGCCGCCCCGCTCTGAGCCGTATCTCGACAATGCTTGAAAACGGCTCTGTAATGCGGACTTTTTGAAGCGATTTCATCTTTAAAACCGATACCATTTAACGTCCCCCTTTTGTTTGTCCAACTTGTTAAAGGATATGAGAGAGTTCTCCCAAATAGAACAAAAAAACGGGGGGTGATTTTACTCCCCCCTATCGCGGCGGCAGCTGTCTGCACCGTTATCCGTTGATCCCGCCCATTCCATTGAGATTGTCAAAAAAGCGGCAAGTTTTTTCACTCGCCGCTTAAAAAATTATCAAATTTTTGCTTAATTATAAGAACCGCGCCGTTTTTTGCGCTGATTTCCGCAAAATTTTCCGTTACGAGATTGCTCACTCCGATCGGGTAAGTGTTTCGGAGAACATAGTCCTCGATACAATACTTCGCGCCGCTTATCGATACCACCGGACTCCCCTCGAACGCGAAAACCGACAGATACCCCCGAAATCTCGGGATCCTCACCGTCTCGTCCAACGCAAACACCGCCTCGCACTCATCGCCGTAGAGAGCGCCGCGCTTTCCGGCTTTCCGCAGACCGTACAGCGTCTGCAAGCACGCGAACGTGTGATCCAGCCGCCCGCCCAGTGAGCAGAACAGCCGAAACTCCTCGCACCCGTGTTCTATACCAATATTCACGGCGAGCGCAGTATCGGTGTCGTCCTTCTCGACGGGAGCAACTATCCTCTCCACGCCCTCAGGTACCGGGCCTCTCGCGCTGTCGAAATCTCCCACCGCATATTCCGGCGTTATCCCCGCTTTCAGACAGTGGTCAAGTCCCCTGTCCGCCGCGATTATCAGCCCCTCTACAAGCTCGGTCGGGAGCTTTTCGCGGAGATTTTCGCATGGGGCGCCGCAAATTATCGAACAAATCTTCATTTTACTTCCCAATCGTTTATTTTAGCGGTTTCCTCGAACATTCTGAGATAGCTCTCGTACCGTTCCCGCGCAATCTCCCCGTTCTTGACCGCTTCTCTCACCGCGCAGCCGCGTTCCTTGACGTGAACGCAGTCCGAAAACTCGCACTTTCCCTTGAAAGGGCGGAACTCCCGGAACGCAAAGTCCAGCTCGCTCTTAGGCAGCCTGCAATACCGCTCGGTATCCACCGTCGAAAACCCGGGAGTATCGGCAACGTACCCATTCTTCCTGAAAAGCTCCACCTGTCGCGTGGTGTGCCGCCCGCGCCCGAGTTTCTTGCTGATGTGCGCAGTCTCGAGGTTAAGCTCGGGGTAAAGCACGTTCAGCAGACTGGACTTGCCCACTCCGGAATTCCCGATAAACGCCGCAGTCTTCCCGGAGATAAGATCTCGCACCTCATCAGCGCCCGAGCCTGTGGTGTTGTCTACCGAGCAGACCGGTATCCCGATTTTCCTATAGATCTCGGGATATTCTCCGGCAGGCTTCAAGTCGATCTTCGTAAACACGACAACCGGCTGAATATCCTTGCTGTCCGCAATAGCGATAAGCTTGTCGAGAATAAAGCCGTTCACCGCCGGCTCTGCGGTGCTGTTCACAAATACAATAACGTCAAGATTTGCGAGCGGCGGTCTTACAAGATAGTTCTTCCTCTCTCGTATCTCGGAAATCAGCGGCTCCGCGTTTTCAAGAAGCTCCACGGTAACAAAATCTCCCGCTGCGGGACTTATTCCGCGGTTTCGGAAAATCCCTCGCGCCGCGCATTTTACATTTTCTTCAGAGCCATCAAGGGCATCTACATAGTAGATGCCCCCAACAGCTTTTGTTATAATTCCCTCAAAAACGGATTTCGTCATACACACCTCAGTCGCTTGACTCGGAGGACTCTGTATCCACAGAGGAAGAGGGAGTGGAAGAGGACGAGGGTGAGGAAGTATCATCCTCCAAAGGCAGCGTTATAAATATGCCGCTGTCCTTGAACTTCTCCGTCTGTGAAGGGGGATCAGTCGAGAAATCAACCACGACATCGACATACTCAGCCTCTCTATCATTACCGGTATAACGCACCATAATTATCAGCTGATGTGTCTCGCCCGACTTACCCTCCAAATCATACGTTATCGTTCGAGCCGCTGTAATGCTGATGTCGCGTTCCTCGGTCTTTGTGAGGATACCATCCACGTAATACATAAACTCAAATCTGCCCTTCAAGCCAACCGGCAAAGCAAGATTAATAGTCGACGTTACGACCGGTATCTCGCCCGAGCTTACAGTAAGCTCAACCTCGGTGTTTCTGTCAACATATTCGCCAACCTCAATGCTCTGCGTAAGAACGATACCCTTCTCCATTTCGCTCGATACTTCTTTCGTGGTAGGAATCAGGTGGTACTGATTACACAACTCCAAAGCTTCTTCAATCGTCATATCGGTAAGCTTTGGCATCTTCATGGAATTGTTCTTCGGGCCAAGACTGACCGTGAGAATGACCTGGCTTCCCTGTTCCGCCGTTTCATGCGCGGGAGGGTTCGTTTTTATGACGTAGCCCTTGGGGATATCCTCGTCATAGTCATAAGCACGCGAAACACTGAACCCGTCTTTTTCCAGCTGCTGCGTGGCCGCCGCGTCAGTTCTGTTTGTGAAGTCCTGAATTTCAATAAGGCGAATGCCCTTGCTGACCTTTACCGTAACCGTAGTGCCGACTTTAACGCTTCTGCCCTCGGGCTGCTCCTGATAGAAGATCTCATTGGGGGTAACCTCGCTCCACTCCTGAACGGGGTCAAGCTTCAGCGGAGAACCGTCTCCGGCGTAAAGCGTGACCGCTTCCTCCCAGGAGAGACCGATAAGGTTTGGCATAGCAAATTCGCCGTTTGTCACAACAATACCATTATCGACGTAGCTGGATTCATTCGGCGTATCAAATGCGTCAACCACCAGCTTCAGCACCAGAAATACGGTAGCTATGACAAACGCCGCGCCAACCGCAAAGAGTATCGGGATAAGCGGACTGCGCCTTTCCGCGTACTCGTCGTCATCGTCGTCGTAGTAATCGTCATCATCATCGTAATAACTCTCGTCATCAAGCTCTTCATCCTCCTGAACAGCCTTACGCCGACGCTGGTACTCCTTCTCGGCAACGGGATTGGGGCGATCCACAAACTTCGCCGTGCCATCCGTAGAGTTGTACTTATAATCGAATACAATACCGGGATTTTTCTTAAACTCCTCAAGATCGTTTATCATCTCGCCCGCCGTCTGATAACGTGCGGACGGATCCTTCTGCATAGCCTTGAGTACGATCTGCTCCATCCCCTCGGGGATAGTCTCATTTATTTCAGTTGGTCTCTTGGGAGCAGTCTGCATATGTTTGAGCGCTATCGCAACAGGGGTATCGCCGTCGAACGGCTTCTTTCCCGTCAGCATCTCATAGAGAGCCACACCCACGGAATAGATATCGCTCCGCTCGTCGGTAATATCGCCGCGAGCCTGCTCGGGACTGATGTAATGTACCGAACCGATAGTCTTCTCGGAAACCGTCTTGTTATTTTCACGGTTAAAGCGGGCTATCCCAAAGTCCATCACCTTGATAGTGCCGTCACGCAGCAGCATTATATTCGAGCTTTTGACATCACGGTGTACGATTCCCCTGTCATGCGCGTGCTGGAGTGCCTTAAGCACCTGTACGGTGAAGTGCAGAGCGTCGCGCCATTTCAGCACGCCCTGCTGCTCGATATAGTCCGTAAGAGTGATACCGTCAACGTACTCCATCACGATAAACTGCACCTTTTCGGTAAATCCCACGTCATAGATTTTCACGATATTCGGATGAGACAGAAGCGCGATCGCCTTGCTCTCATTTCGGAAACGGCGAAGGAATTCGTCGCTTCCCGCAAACTCCGTCTTAAGGATCTTAACAGCGACAATTCTGTCCTCCTGAATATCACGCGCACGGTAGATATCAGCCATTCCCCCCACGCCTATAAGCTCAAGCAGCTCATAGCGTCCATCAAGCCTTTTTCCGATATTGTTATCCATAAAACCGCCTTTTCCTCTTCAGTAGTCAAAATGTTAGCCAATTGACCGCCGTACGGCTGAGTCAATTATCAGATTACGTAAAAAATATACCAAGTCTAAAATGAGAAAACATCACTTAA
>CAYMTG010000082.1:0-8140 GCA_964393305.1 uncultured Ruminococcus sp. | reverse complement strand
GCAGACGGCGTGCTCCGCACATTTTCTCTCAAACAAGGTTTTTAGAGGTGACCTTGAGTTAGCCAAGCATCTCCCCCGGCAGCCTCCGGACGGCTTCCACTTCGGACGCGGAAATCTCTATACCACCGTAATGAAGGACGTATAATATGCTTAAAGTGGAGTACATCAACGGTACGCTCCGGGAGCAGGAATATGCGGAAGACGGCGGGGCTGTCGCTACTTGAGGAACACCGCACGGCATATATACGCATATATACGAAAAACCGATAACCCCGCGGGTTATCGGCTTTTATCGTTTTAAAGCAAAAAACAAGCTTACTTTGACAGGCACTCCTTGAGGAACTTCATAAGATCCGAATACTCCTCAAAGGCGGGAAGCAGCGGATAGTCCTTCTTGATCTTCTCCGTAGTGCGGAACAGGAAGCCGAACTTGGAAGCCGTGATCATTCCGAGGTCGTTGAAGCTGTCGCCGCCCGCTATCGTCTCAAAGCCTATGCTCTGCAATGCTTTGACAGTGGTAAGCTTGGACTTTTCAACGCGCATCTTGTAGCCGGTGATCTCGCCGTCGGGAGCTACCTCCAGCGAATTGCAGAAAATGGTCGGCTGTCCGAGCTTCGCCATAAGCGGAGCCGCAAACTCCGTGAAGGTATCGCTTATAATGATGGTCTGGGAAAGGGTTCTCAGCTCGTCGAGAAACTCCTTCGCGCCGGGCATCGGGTCGATTTTCGCGATTACCGCCTGTATCTCCTTTAAGCCGAGACCGTGTTCCTTGAGGATACCCAGACGCCACTTCATCAGTTTGTCGTAATCCGGCTCGTCGCGGGTGGTGCGGCAAAGCTCGGGAATCCCGCTCTCCTTGGAAAACGCGATCCAAATCTCCGGAACAAGTACTCCCTCAAGATCTAAACAGGTTATGTACATAACTATTCTCCTTGTCTTTATGGAACCTCTAAAAGCCCTTTCTCAGTCTGCCTTTACCCCGCGCAGCGGTGCATAAAGAAGAAATAGAAACGATATTTTTGGAGATTTCCTTTATGTTTTTAAAAAATCTATTCCGGGAATCTCTAGAAACCGGTTTTCTCTCAAACAAGGTTTTTAGAGGTGACCTTCTATATTTTAACACAATCCGATGTTTTTTTCAATACTCTTTTGAATTTTTTAAAAAAATTTTCATAATGAAGAAAAGCACTTGACAAGCGGATAATTTCGTGGTATAATATTTCCAGAATGTTCAGTCAAGGAGTGCAACAATGAAGATAATGGCAGTAGACTATGGCGACAGCAGAACAGGTCTTGCAATGTGCGATATGGGGGAAATTCTCGCCTCTCCCCTTGAAACAGTATTTGAAAAGGACTTTGACAAATGCCTTGAGAAGGTGGCTCAGATCGCGATCGAGAAGAAGGCGCAGATGATAGTGGTTGGCGACCCGATCAATATGAACGGCACACGCGGTCCGCGTTCCGAGAAGTGTAATCTGTTTGCGGAGAAGCTCCGGGAGCTGGTCGAGGTCGAGGTGCGTATGTGGGACGAGCGTTCGTCCACCGTAACCGCGATCACCTATATGAACGAAACCAACACACGCGGAAAAAAGCGTCGTCAGGTGCTTGACCAAGCGGCAGCAGCGGTTATTCTGGAAGGTTTTCTCAATTATAGAAAGAACTGTAAAGATGTATAGGGTATCTTTTACGGGTTACAGAGATAACAAACTTCCATTCTTTGGAAATGACGACCCATTGCTGGATGAATTCAGGAGGAAGCTCTCCGAGCTTATTCTGGATCTTGTTGAAAACGGTGCGCGGGAGTTCTATTGCGGAATGGCGCTCGGTGTGGATAGCTACGCCGCCGAGGCTGTTCTCGAAGCCAAGGAGCTGTTTCCCGAAATATCCTTGACAGCGGTTATACCATGCTCTGATCAGGACAAACCCTGGACGAACTCTCAGCGGCGGCAATACAAAGAGTATCTGGCGATGTGCGACAGGATAATCACGACCTCGGATCAATATGAAGATGGATGTATGCTCATGCGGGACCGCGCTCTGGTGGAGCTGTGCGACATTCTTGTGGCAGTGTACGACGGCAAGCCCGGCGGCACCCGATACACCATCAACTACGCGAAAAGATCAGGACGGAAAATAATCGAGCTTGATCCCATTTAATTCGGCAGACCCTCCCCGGTCTGCCTTTTTTTGTATAATATCTCATTATGTCTAATTTTTGCGGAGTTTTTCTTATTTTTTTGCAAAAATTTTCAAAAAAATTAAAAATAATATTGACAAAATCCTCCTCGTATGATATAATATCATCAAGATATCAAAATGATATTAAATTAATTCACGAAAAGAGGTACTTATATGGAAAAGGAAAAAACTTACACATACGAGGAAAAAGAGCTCCACGCTGCCAACGGTTGGGGTCCTTTGTTCATCACTATTATTCTGCTGCTTGCGGCACTGGGTCTGGTCATTCTGTCGGCGGTTGGGCTTGACGCAAGCGATACAAGCGGCTCGCCCTACAAGGCAGGCAATATTGCAGGCTTGATTGTCGGCATAGTGTGGCTGTGCGCGGGTTGGATCCCGTTTATGGGTCTGCGTATTATTCGCCCGAACGAAGCAATCGTCGTTACCCTGTTCGGCAAGTACACCGGCACTCTGAAAAAGGAGGGTTTCTTCTTCGTTAACCCGTTCAGCTCGTCCGTCACTCCAAAGAACGAACACGTTCCCACTGTCACAGCGCCCGCGAACGGCATTAACGGCATTGTTGTCGGCAGCACGGGCTTCGGCAAGATCTCCCTTAAGACTATGACCCACGATAATAAGAAGCAGAAAATAAACGACCTTATGGGCAACCCCATAGAGGTTGGAATTATGGTGACATGGCGCATTGTGAACACCGCAAAGGCTGTGTTCAACGTGGATAACTACAGCTCCTATCTCTCCATTCAGGCGGATTCCACGCTTCGCGACGTTGCGCGCTGCTACCCCTACGACAGCACGGACGACGATGAAAAGACCCTGCGCGGGTCGTCCTCCGAGATCTCCGAGCAGCTCAGAAAACAGCTTCAGGAGCGCGTTGAGATCGCCGGTCTGGAGGTTATCGAGGCGCGTATCACTCACCTCGCCTACGCTCAGGAAATAGCTGCGGCTATGCTCCAGAGGCAGCAGGCGACCGCTATCATTGAGGCTCGCCAGAAGATAGTTGACGGTGCTGTCGGCATGGTGGAGATGGCACTCACCAAGCTCTCCGAAAGCCATGTATGCGAGCTTGACGAGGAGCGCAAGGCGCAGATGGTAAGCAACCTGCTGGTAGTCCTCTGCGGGAACAAGGACGCTCAGCCTATCGTAAACAGCGGCTCTATCTACTGACAGAGAAGAGAGTTGATATTATGACCGATATTATCACTGTATCCGGCTCGATTATCGCGGCGCTTATCGTCTGCGGACTGCTGTGCGTTTTGATCCCGCTCGGAGCGCTCATCATCTATAAGAAGAAAAACCGCGATATCAAGGCTATGAAAGCGTTCTGGGGCGCTCTGGCATTTGTATTGTTCGCCTTGATGCTTGAACAGCTTCTCCACATGGTTATGCTGCCTATCGTTCAGAAGAATATCCGGATCTATGGCTTGTACGGAGCGTTCGCGGCGGGAATATTTGAGGAGACGGCACGTTTCGTGGTCTTCAAGACTGTTATGAGGAAGGATGCCGACCCGAGGAATTCCATTATGTACGGCATAGGACACGGCGGAATTGAGGCTGTGCTTATTTCGGGGACAAGTCTGATCAGCCTTGCGTTTATCGGCATTCTTGTTAATTCGGTCGGAATGGACGAGGTTCTGAAACTAACAGGAGCGACCGATGAGGCGACAATCGCCGCCGCTGCCGCGCAGATCACAGCGCTTCAAAGCCAATCGGTGGGAATGTGCTTCGTAAGCGTTTTTGAACGCATTCTGGCGATGATTTTGCATATAGCGCTGTCGGTGTGGGTGTTCCGTGCGGCACGAGAAAAGGGAAAGGCTTGGCTCTACCCTGCCGCGATTTTAATGCACGCGGCTGTGGACTTCCCCGCTGTACTGTTTCGGGACGGAACACTCCCGCTGTGGATGCTCTACGTTATTATAGCTGTGTTGGACGTGATTGCGGTGTTTATCGCGTACAAAAATTTCAAGGCAATGAAAAAGACGAAAAATGTTTAAGGGAGTGAAGCGGATTGTCGGACGAAAAGAAGGAAACCAAAAAGCAAGTACCTCTGCGGCTGTCCGCGACCCTTTACGCGGAGCTTGCGCGGTGGGCGGAGGAGGATTTCCGCTCGATAAACGGGCAGATAGAATATCTTCTTACCGAGTGCGTAAAGCACAGAAAGAAGGCTGATAAAGATGGGTGAAATGGTCATAGCAATGGTCTGTATGCTGATAGAGCCGCTGTCGGTCATGCTCTTTACCGTTTTATTGTGGAAGATGCCGCCGAGCTTCCTGAGAACGTTTTCGCATGGACAGTCACAGCCATGGCGCTTTTACAGGTGTTCGCAATTGTCGGAAATATTATCGAAACGGAACACAAATTGAAGAAGTATTTCTGGAAATAAGTTGGAAAAATTCTCCTAAGAATAAAACTCCCCGCTTGAAATATAATAATGTCACGGCATTCGCCGTATCAAGTTACGAAAGGAAGTTTTATTATGGGAACTGAATTTGCTAACAAGCACATTGGCTGCACCATTCACAACTGTGAACATCACTGCTGCTGCGAGGACTTCTGCTCTCTCGACAAGATCGAGGTAGGTACTCACGAGTCCAACCCTACTGTTGTTCAATGCACCGACTGTCTCTCTTTTAAGGCTAAGCCCGGTGTTTAAGGATTTTTCCGAATAATTGCTTTTGGCGGCTTCCCTTTTCGGGGAGCCGTTTTAGTTTTTTTCAGGAAGATTGTGTGCGGCTCTTACAGCCTTCCCCGAAAGCAAAAGCACCGCCGTAAGGTTGGGTATAGCCATAAGTCCGTTGAGAAGATCGGATATCCCCCACGCAAAGGACATATTCACCACAGCGCCTATAACAGAGAACACGATAAACACCACGCAGAACGGCTTCTTAAACCGCGCCCCGCACAAAAACTCCACCGCCTCGCTGCCGAAATAACTCCACCCCAGCACCGTCGAAAACGCGAACATCGCCACCAGCACGGAAAGCACCCAACCCGCCGCTTTCCCGAAGCTGCCCGAGAACGCATACCCCGCTAGTCCCACACCACATACCGGCTCTATCCGCGCAGAGATAATACGTCCGTTTTCCTCGTTACCCACTACTGTGAACAGATTGCTGTAGCAAATACCGCTTGAGTGTACTTCGGCAGTGATTTGCTGTCCCTCCGTGTTAATGCAGAAAATCTCGTTTGGAAGAGTTATTCCATCCGTTATAAGACGCTCGCTGTCCGTTATACGGAAGTAGGTCGTTTCCCCGCCCACGCTGCACAGCACCTCATTATAGAGCGGAGCGCGGCAAGGACTTGCCATCAGCGTAAGCGCGGTAAGACTGCACATCACTATCGTATCAAAAAAAATCTCGAAAACGCTCCACATCCCGCATATTACAGGACTTTTGATGCCGCTGGCAGTATGCGCGAACACAGACGTTCCAAGTCCCGCCTCGTTGGAGAATACGCCGCGCTTGAAACCCATTGAAATCGCCGTTTTTACCGCCGCGCCCGCCAGTCCCCCGCCGATCTGTGAAAATCCGAACGCGCTTTTGAAGATACTGCCGAATACCGCGGGAAGTTCTCCCGCGTTACGAATAACGATATACAGGCATCCGATTATGTAGAAGCCGGACATAAGCGGCACAAGCTTAGAACTCACCGCCGAGATCCGCTTAGCGCCGCCGAATACGATAATTGCCGCCAGCACCGCGAGTACTATCCCCGTCACCAGCGGAGGGATGCCAAAGCCGCTTTTCATTGCTTCGGCGGCGGAGTTCATTTGCGCCGCGTTTCCCATGCCAAAACCCGATATTACGCACAAAGCCGCGTACATCAGCGAGAGCGGACGGCTTAAAGGGCGGGTCTTCGGGTTTTCGGCAAGACCGTCGCGGATATAGTACATCGCGCCGCCTTTCCACACTCCGTTCTCCCGCCTGCGGTAGAGCAAGCCAAGCACATTCTCCGCAAAGCCAGTCATCATACCGAATATCGCCGAGATCCACATCCAGAACACCGCGCCCGCGCCGCCTATCGCCACAGCTGTAGACACCCCCGCGATATTACCCGTTCCGAGAGTCGCCGCGAGTGCTTGACACATCGCCGCGAATGGCGTTATCTCATCGTTCTTCTCCGATTTTGAGAACACTGTTGATTTTAAAACTGTCGAAAATTTCCGTATTTGGAAAAATCCGGTGCGAACCGTCAGCGAAATACCCGTAAACAGCATAAGCGCCAGCATTGGCGCACCCCAGACTATCTTGTCGTTGATAAACGAAATTATCCCCATACAAATCACCCCTTGTCCATCTTATGACGAACAAGGGGGATTTATTCTATTGACGCTTGCGTGAGTTCTGCTTTCCATGCGGAGAAGAATTCGGCTTGGGCGGAGGATTTTTCGGAGGTCCGGCTTTCATCGTTTTGAGAACGGGTTTTGGAGCGTCAGGCTGCCGCTGCTCCGGAGGCGGATCCGGGGTCGTAAAATATCGTTCCGAAAACTCCTCGAAATCTCCGACATATTCGTCCGTGTCAGAAGGGAGATTCTTTCTCTCCAGCTTTGAACGCACAAACTCCGCGAACAGCAGATAAATTACCGCAAACACAGGCGCTCCGAGAAGCATTCCCCAGATGCCGAACAATCCGCCGCCGATGATGATGGATACAAGTACCCAGATAGCCGGCAGTCCCAGCGTCTCGCCGAACAGAAACGGTTTAATTACATTGCCGTCTAGCTGCTGAATTACAAGCACAAATATTCCGAACCAGATAACCTTCACGGGATCCACCAGCAAAATCAGCACTCCGCACGGGATAGCTCCGATAAACGGTCCGAAGAACGGAATGAGGTTGGTAATGCCGCATACCACCGCAATAAGCGTCTGATAAGGCATTCCCATCGCAAACATTCCTATAAGCATAAACACGAAGATTATCATCGCGTCAAGCAAATTTGAGATGATATACTTCTTGAAAATGTTGTTGGTTTTTGCGCAGCCGCGAAAAATCCTCACGCAGCGTTCTTTCTTGAAAAAAGCTACGAAAATTTTCTTGCACTGACCTAGCATACGCTCCTTGCTGTAAAGCAGATAGATAGCAATAATAAAGCCGATAAGGACATTTTTAAGACCGGTGAAGAGGCTTCCGATAAACTTGAACAGACCTGTGCCGACATTACCTATTATATTTCCCGCGACGGGTTTAAGCTCAGCCATAATTTTATTGACGAAATCCGCGAAATCGGACACCTCTGTCGACACGATCTGCGCCACCTCGGGATACTGCTCAAAAACCTTCTCCGCCCACGTTTGCAGCTCTGTAAGGTATCCCGGCATTTGATCCGCGAGATCGACTATGCTCTTAGAAACGCTCGGAACAATAGCGATAAGCACCCCGGCTAGGATCGCCAACACAACCGTAAACGTGAGGACAAGCGACAAAACGCGGGCAGCAATCCTGCGCCTTTGCATACGCTTCTCCAATGATGCGCTGTGCTTTTCAAGTTGGCGCACCATAGCATTTTCGCCGATTGTCGTTTTAAGCGTGTGGACAACGAGATTTTCTTCGGCAGGCTTTCCCTCTTTCAGCCTCTTAAACAGCCTGTTCTCAAAGTACATCATCAAGGGATTAAGGATATACGCGATCACAATCCCTATAATGACGGGAGCGGCAACTCCGCCAACCCACGAGAACCCGCTTTTAAACTCGCTGAACCTAAACACAAACACCACAAACAGCACAGATACCACTATTACAATCAGCGCATATGCAGCAATCGTCGTATACTTCTTATTCCAATTAAGCTTCATAAATCCACCCCGAGCGCTTGTATTTCACGAATAATCGCTCATACTAATCTCCGTTATCGGAAGAATAAAATACTATTTATATTTTAGCACATATTTTAGGAAAAGTCAACAAATTTTTCCGGTTTATTTATTAAAATTTTGTTAAGAAA
>CAYMTG010000081.1:0-8204 GCA_964393305.1 uncultured Ruminococcus sp. | reverse complement strand
ATCACCAAGGACAGACGATAAAGGAAATGAAAGAAAATATCCGTGCTTGCGACGAGTCGGAAATAGGTTTTTCATTTGTTTTTCCGTTTGACACAGAGGGAAAACAGATTTTTGAATTTGTGGAGTTGCTCCATTGTGAGGGCTTCTATTATTAAATGAAATTTGCAGAGATAATATTAGATTATTGTTATTACATTAAAATTTCTATGCTCCTTTGATAAAATATCAAGATAAAATATCAACAGCTATTAGTCCGGTCAGCGCAGTTGAAAAAGTAAGCCGTTTTTCCATTCAGTGAGCCGATGACACTCAGGACACGCAAAACAGCAAGCGCCGCCTATAAAGTCCGTCACAATGAACCGCGTCAGCCTTTGCGCCATGCAGCAGCCCCAAGGGCAGCGGGAACCACGGGACGGATATTTCAAAGCGGCGGTAACCACCAAATGAGAGGAGATGCGGACAGCAATGACGGTCGCGATCGTTGACGATGATAAGAAAATGAGAGATTTATTGACAAATTATCTTCACCGAATGGAAAAGGAATTTGACCTGAGCTTCTCCATCACCGCTTTTGAAAGCGGCATGACGTTTTTGAAAGAATACACAAACACTGATATTGTGCTGCTGGATATTGATATGCCGGTCATCAACGGAATGGAGACAGCTAAAGAATTAAGGAAGCTCGACACTCAGGTCGTGATCGTTTTTATTACAAATCTGGCTCAATACGCAATCAACGGATACGAAGTCAACGCTGTTTCATACATACTGAAACCGGTACACTATTTTGATTTGGCGTTTAAGCTAAGACGTGCCGCGGAAATTGCCGAGCGGAACAAACGTGCCGACATTGTTATAAGTGCCGGCACGGTAATAAAAAGGGTCGATATATCAGATGTTGCTTATGTAGAGGCTGTGAAGCATAAAGTGATTTACCATCTCCGGAACGGTACATACGAGACGTGGGATACCCTCGGCAATGCTGAGAAAAAGCTGGATTATCCGTGCTTTATCCGAACCAATCGGTGTTATATTGTCAATATGAATTATATTACGGAAATAAACGACATATATATAACGGTGAATGGGGATCGGCTGCTCGTCAGCAGATCGAGAAAAAAGGAGTTAGTTGAGAAATTTACCCAATGGGGGTGCAGCAGATGACTTTTTTGTCTTTTATTACCGTGCTGTTGATCGCCGAAGCGCTGTTTTTGTTTTCAATGCCAAAGAGGAAGTGCTTCTTTGCTCGCGTGGTGATTGGATTTATTGTACTGAATGTCTGCGCTTTTGCCATGCCGAAAATTATTGTTTTCAGCTGGCTTGATTTGAGCTTCGCGGTCATTTTCATTCTGACTATGGTCTATTACTGGTTCTGCTTCCGGATACCCCTGATGGATGTTGTTTTTCTATGTGTCGGGGGATATGCCGTGCAGAACGCGACGCATAATATTTTTCAAATCGTTAAATCCATCTTTGGTTTATCCGAACTTGCCGCACTGTATTCCATCTCTTATATCGCCGTGTTTTCGGTTTGCTATGTGCTGTTTTATTTTCTGTTTGCCCGACGCGTCGCCGAAAATTCATACAGACATATCCGGAAAACGGAAATCATTATATTGTCCGCTTTTATTATCGCGCTTGTATATGTTTTCAGTATGTATGTTTCGGTGTACAGCGACCCGAACTGGTCCAATCTGATCGAACGGGTCTACGCGCTTGTATGCGCCCTGCTGACATTGTTTATCCAGAGCAGCTTCTTTGAAAAATCGGAAATCATGCAGGAAAAAGAGACGATCGAACAGCTTCTGATGCAGAAAGAAAGCCAACACGATATGGCAAAGGCGATAATCGACCAGATCAATATCAAGTGCCACGACCTTAAACGGAGCATCGCCTCGATGCGCCTTATCAAGAATGATGAAGAACGGGAAAACCTGATAGGAGAGCTGGAAAACTCCGTTCTTATATATGATTCCGTTATAAAAACCGGAAATGACGCGCTTGATATTATCCTCACGGAGAAAAGCCTGTATTGCAGTAATTGCAACATAAAGCTGTCTTATATTGTAGATGGCGGCAGCTTATCCTTTGTCCGCCCCGCCGATATTTATACGCTCTTTTCCAACGCAATAGATAACGCCATTGAAGCGGTCGAGCAGGAGGAGGACGCAGAAAAAAAGATCATTTCCCTCAATATTTCGTCGCACGGGAGCCTCGTTTATATCAGCTTGGAGAATTACTGCAAAGAAAGCCTGTCGTTTACGGAGGACGGACTGCCCATAACGACAAAAGAGGATAAAGCGGTCCATGGATACGGTATCAAAAGTATGCGTTTTATTGTCAGGAAGTACAGCGGAAATCTGGTCGTGACACAGAAAGATGACCGCTTCTGCTTAAACATTATGCTGCCCTGCGGGGAGACAGGCATGATAGCTGACAGATAATGGGAGCGCCGCAATTCGTGCGAAGATATTAACAGTTGGAGTAATTCCGATTGCTTTCCCTTTTGCGTACCACTATAATTATGTCGAACTTGGCAGAGAAGCCTGCACATGAGGTCGGGAAATTCGGCATTATGCACGGTTCCCATCGTGGCAGGATCGTGGCTATCTGACAAGGCCCAAATTATAGTTCAAGGAGGAACAAGTATGAAAAAGGGCAAAAACAAATTGATAGCGGGGCTTTACTTTGGCATCTCGATCGTCATCATCGTCGCGCTGATCATCGGCAACTGTGTCGCGCTGTCGTATAAAAAGGTGATCTCCGTCTTTTTCGGACAGCCTATGTACACATCGGAGGTCACGGACGCCACAAACGAGGACACGGAATATTTCAAGTCCGAATTTTCTACGGATGAGGAGCTTTATGCCGCGAGTTCCGAGCTGTGTGAAGAAGTCGAGGCGGAGGGAATGGTTCTTTTGAAAAATGAGGACAACTGCCTGCCGCTCGGTTCCGGAAAAACGGTAAGCCTGTTCTCCGAATCTTCCGTTGACATCGTGTACGGCGGAACCGGCTCCGGTCAGATCGACACATCCTCCGTACCGTCGCTTAAGGAGGCTTTTGAAGCGGTCGGCTACTCGGTAAACAAGACCCTGTGGGACTTCTACTCAAATAATCACGGCAAGTATAGCCGCACGACCGGCGAGCAGGATGTGTACCCCACGACGTTTCTGATAAACGAGTGTCCGGTCAGCGAGTACACCGACGCTGTAAAGGCATCATTTGCCGACAGCGACGCGGCGGTCATTGTGCTTTCACGATCCGGCGGTGAGGGCGCTGACTTGGTATCGACCGGATCCGATGGCGAGAACGGCAACTATCTTGCCCTCTCCCAAGAGGAAAAGGATATGATTGCTCTTGCGAACGACAATTTCGATAAGATCATTGTCCTTGTAAACTCCTCCAATGCTATAGAGCTTGGCGAACTTGAGAATTATGCTAACGTAAAGGCTATATTGTGGATCGGCGGTCCGGGTCAGAGCGGTCTTTACGCGGTTCCCAAGGTGTTTACCGGTGAAATCAACCCCTCCGGTCACCTTTCCGATACCTATGCGTATAGCTCACTGAGCGCCCCCGCCGCGTCCAACACGGCGTATCATGAGTACACAAACGCCGCGGATTTTGTGTCGGCTTATCCGAGCGTTTCCCACCCCGGCACATACGCGCTCTACAACGAGGGCATCTACGTCGGTTATCGCTATTATGAGACGCGGTATGAGGACGTCGTCCTCGGTCAGGGCAACGCGGGCGATTACGACTATTCCTCTACGGTACAGTTCGGGTTCGGGTTCGGACTTTCCTACACCACATTTGAATACAGCGATTATACGGTCACTGAAGATGACGACGCTTACAATGTGTCTGTTACGGTTCAAAACACCGGTGATGTCGCCGGCAAAGATGTGGTTCAGGTTTATTTGCAGAAGCCCTATACTGACTATGATGTGACTAACGGCATCGAAAAGTCCAGCGTCGAGCTTGCCGGCTTTGAGAAGACCGACCTCATTCCCGCAGGCGGGAGCGAGAGCGTTACCGTCACCATCGATAAGGAATCGCTTAAGACCTATGATGAGAATGGTGAAGGGACTTACATAGTCGAAGGCGGCACCTATTACTTCGCTATTGGCAACGGCGCACATGACGCGCTCAACAATATTCTTGCCGCTAAAGGCAAGACCACTTCTGACGGAATGGATTATGACGGGAACGCGGCGCTTGCCCAAGACGTGATAGTCGCCGAGGACTTTAACACCTATTCAGTTTCCGCCGCAACCGGCGAGCCTATTGTGAACCAGCTCACCGACTGCTCACTGAATTACTACGGCATCACGCAGACCTATGTGTCCAGAAATGATTGGGAAGGGACGCTTGCCTCTCTTTCGCCCGAAATAACCGCTACCGAGCAGATGCTGGCGGACTATGCCTTTACAACGGACGCGTTCGAAGCGGATCCCGACGATGAAATGCCTGTGACAGGCGCGGATAACGGTCTTACGCTCCAGATGTATATGTCCACCGACTATGATGACGCGGCGTGGGACGATCTGGTTCAGCAGATGACGAAGGAGGAGCTTTACAGCTTTGTCGCGGGCGGCGATTTTTCAACGATCATCGTTGACTCCGTGGCTGCCCCCGGCACGGTTGCCAAGGACGGTCCGCAGGGTTTAAATACAACATTTACCGGCTCCGTACAGGCTATGGCGTACACCTCCGAGCCTGTGATGGCGTCCACCTTCAACAAGGATCTGATCAAGAGACTGGGTGAGCTTGTTGGCGAAGATGGTCTGCACACGAATGTTCAGGCGTGGTATGCACCCGGCGCGAATATCCACAGGACACCTTATTCCGGACGCAATTTCGAGTATTTCTCCGAGGACAGCTATCTTTCCGCTATGATGCTGGCAAACGAAGTCGCGGGCGCCCAGAGCAAAGGTCTGATTTGCTATGCAAAGCATTTTGCCTTTAACGATCAGGATTGTGTTCGCCACGGCATCTCCGTCTGGACCAATGAACAGGCGGCGAGAGAGATCTATCTCCGTGCGTTCGAATACGCGGTCAGAGACAGCGGCGGCATCGGTCTGATGAGCTCCTATTCTCACGTTGGCTCCAAGTGGGTCGGCGGCAACGCAAATATTATGGAGAATATCCTCAGAGGAGAGTGGGGATTTGAAGGCTCCGTTATCTCCGACTTTGCCGGCGCCGACTACATGACCATCAATGACGGCGTTATGGCGGGGAATGACCTCTGGCTTGCTCCGAATGTCGATTCGCTGAACAGCTGGCAGCTTTACAAGGGTTGGGAGTCCAATCCAAGTGTTGTGAAAAACCTGCAGCGTGCGGCAAAGAATAACCTCTATACAGTATCACGTTCTTCCTCCATGAACGGGTTTTCCAGCTCGACCAAGGTCGTTTCGGTAACTCCCGCGTGGATATATTGGATGGCGGCGCTCGACGCGGTGGTGGGTATTTTATTTGTCGTCGGCGCGGTTCTTGTAATCAAAAAAATCACTAAAACTAAAAAAGAACAAGACTGACATTATATCATAACTGAATGCCGATACCTGTAAGAGCCATACTCTTACGGGTATTGGCGTATGGGGGGTTGTGAATGAGGAGAGCTGCGGCGATCGTACTGACAGTTGTGCTGCTGGCGGGGCTGCTTATGGCGTGTGCAGCCGAGCAAGCAGATGAGCTTATCATTTCCATTGCGTCTTCCGAGTTTTATGAAACGGAGCAAAGTATCCTCCGCGTCCCTCTCTTTGGCTCGATTTCCTTCACGCTTTTCCTGAAAGACAACTATGAATTAGACAGTCTTGACTATCTGGGAAATTACAAAACAGCGAAGGGCGATAACGGACTTTATACGATAACGCTTTATCAAGTCAAGCGTTCGCAAATCCTCCACCCGAACTGTTTTCTTTCCGACAATATCATCTATGTGCGGTATGACGCTAACGGCGGAAACATAAAACAAGGGGCTGAGACGAACGTCCGCTATTCTACTGAGGTTCATAAGAGACCCAATTCCTCACAGGGGATCGATCTTTTTGAACGGGAGGGATACGTTCTTGTCGGATGGAACACGAAAAGCGATCTGACCGGAGAGCATATCTCCCTTGGGAGCCGGTTTACGCCGACAGATACTCTTTATGCCGAGTGGGAGCGGGAAAGCCCTGCGGAGGACTTCACATTTTCTGTTGAGGACAACGTGGCGTTTGTGAGCCGATACTCAGGTCAACAGGAGTGCGTCGTGATCCCCTCTGAATATAACGGTGTTCCGGTCACGGGAATTTTATCCGGTGCATTTACTTCAAATACACTCAAAAAAGTCATACTGCCCCCAACTGTAAAGGTGATCGAGAGTGACGCATTTATATGCCCCGCGCTCACAGAAGTGACACTTTTTGACAGTGTTGAAGCATTGGGGGACGCTTCGTTCCAAGGCTGCGAAAATCTTTCTACTGTATATATCAACGCTGCTGAAGCGCCTGTTTTTACAAAGGGACGCACGGCTGTTTATGCCGATAAGACCGATCTGCTGTATCTTCATCCGGAGAAAAAGTTAGTGTTTTATTCCGGATGCAGCACATGGTTCAATCTTGACAGCGAGAAAGCTGCGGAGGCCTTTCCCGAATACTACCCTATCAATATGGGGATCAATGGCTATTATAGCGGGATATGTCAGATCCGTATACTTTCCGCGCTTATGTCGGAGGGAGATATTCTCGTCCATACGCCGGAGGAGAACAGCGAGGAACAGCTTTTAGTCTCCACAGATATGACCATCACAATGTGGGAATGCGTTGAACTGAATTACGACCTGATTTCACAGATCGACATCAGGGGAATAGACGGATTCTTTGACACCTTCGAGGACTTCGTTTCGGTTCGCGAAAAATGCTCCGCCGGAAGTTATTCGGATGTCGATCTTCTGTGCGGGGAGCATGGCGACTATCCGGAGGAGCAGCTTGCGGAAGGCGACAACACGAATTTGGAACAAGCCGCGTCAATTATAAGCTCCATTCTGAGCGATGAGAGCCTTGAAAACCGGAACCGGGAATATGAACGGTTTATCAGTCAAGGGATAAAAGTATTTGTCGGTTTCTCCGCGGTAAATCTTACGGCGGTCGGAGAGGACAGAGCCGAATGGCTCCGGTATGAAAATCGGGTTAAAGAACATCTGACGGTTCCGGTCATATCGCGGGTGTGCGATTACGTGTTTGAGGGAAAGTATTTTTCTGTAACAAACTATCATTTGGCGACAGAATATCGGTCGCTGTTTACTGATGCCATAATACGCGATCTTACGGAGGTGCTATGAAGAAAGAGTTGAAAGCGGCAAAGCTGTTTTTATTAGGTTTGCTCCTCCTGCCGATCCTTTTTGTGCTTCTGCTGGCTGCCACTCCGAAGGCGTATTCGGAGAGTTACTATGCCGAGCTGACCCCTATGTACCGCAGACTGGCGACGGCTGAAAACAGAAAAATCGTAATCATCGGCGGCAGCGCGGTTGCCTTTGGCGTTCGTGCGGATATGATCGAGACTGAGCTGGATCAGCGCGGCATTGACTGCACTGTATGCAATTTTGGATTATACGGAGCAATCGGCATAAAGCCCATGGCGGAGTTTTGTCTCTCTGCCCTCAACGAAGGCGATCTGGTGATTTTCCTGCCAGAACTCAACGAAGAAGTTTTCGCGCTGCAAACAGACGCCTCCGTCCTTGTCCGCTCTTTGGAAAGTGTTCCCGAACTCTTTTTCCCGTTGGACAGCGATCTCCAAAAGGATATTATGGGAAAGCTATACTCCTACGCTTTGGAGCGGTACCGACATTCCAAGGAAGGTGCGGAGCCGACAGGAGGTGTCTATTCATTGAGCTCTTTTGACGGTAACGGCGTGATGACCTACGAGCGAAGCGGGAACTGTATGGCCGGAGGACACAGCGGGGAAATATCTCTCGCTGACTTGGATATTGAGGTGTTTTCCGCCTACGCAAACGAATTTTATAAAAGCGCGAGCAAACGTGGGGCTGAAGTCTATATGAGCTTCGCTCCGGCGGTTTCATCCGCCTGCGCGGATACGGACACAACGCGGGATAATTTCTATCAGCGGCTGGTAAAAGCGTTGGACTTCCCGATTATATCTGATTTTAGTAGCTGTTTTATGGACGAAGGTTGGTTCTATGATACGAATTATCACCTGAACAGTGC
>CAYMTG010000080.1:0-8302 GCA_964393305.1 uncultured Ruminococcus sp. | reverse complement strand
AAAAAATCGTCATTTTCCACAAATTTCTCGAGATAGTGAAAATTTTTTCCTAAAGTATTAAAGATTTGGAAAATGCTGCCGATATTCTTTTTAAGAGGCAAGAGGCTGAGTTCAGCTATCAGCTCTTAATGGGTGCTCTTGGGTGGCGGAAATATTCGCCGCTGAATGTGAGCGATGAAATTCACACCGCACAAATGGCCGCAAGTGGGCTTGCTTATAGTCTTGTAAGGGACAGCGTTTGCGCGGTAACAGTAAACGATGCCGCGAGTTCGTTCATATGAATTCGCGGCTATTTTATTTCAAGGAGAAAGACAATGACACTTATTCTGGTAATGGATAACGACTGCGCTATCGGGCGCGGAGGCGATCTGCTTTGCCGGCTGCCCGCAGATATGAAGCATTTCCGCGAGACGACAAAGGGTTCAACCGTGATTATGGGGCGGAAAACCTACGAGTCCTTCCCCAAGCGACCGCTCCCCGACCGCGAAAATCTCATACTCTCCCGAAGCATGGAGAGCGCCGAGGGAGCGCGGGTTTTCGGGAATATCGACTCCCTGATGGAATACGTCAGGGGCAGGGAGAAGGTGTTCGTTATCGGCGGAGGGGAGATCTACAAGCAACTCGCGCCGCTCTGCGACGAAGCGCTGATCACCCGCGTATACGAGAACTTCGGCGGGGACGTGTTCTTCGAGGACATAGAACATTCTCCCGAATGGGAGTTGAAAGAATCGTCAATTGTAGTGGAAACGTTGTGCCGAAATATACGTTTTTTGCGTTTTACAAGAAAATAATGCGGTAGTTTTTCAAAAATATTGACAAACGGGCGCGTATGCGTTATAATTATAATAAAGGTCACCTCTAAAAACGCAAGTTTTGAGAGAAAGTCGGTTTCTAGAGGTTCCCTAAGGTCACCTCTAAAAACGCAAATTTTGAGAGAAAGTCGGTTTCTAGAGGTTCCCTTAAGCGGCTTGAATGCCGCCTTTACTTGAAGATTTACTTACGGAGGGTCAAAATGAGCAGAGCTTTAATTATCGGTGCGGGCGGCGTGGCTTCGGTCGCGGTCGCAAAGTGCTGTCAGAACAGCGAGGTTTTCTCCGAGATCATGATAGCGTCGAGAACCAAGTCCAAGTGCGACTCGTTAAAGGAAAAGTGGCAGGACAAGACCAAGACGGTGATCTCCACAGCGGCGGTAGACGCTGATAACGTCCCCGAGCTGGTTGCCCTTATCAAGGAGTACAAACCCGATATTGTGATGAATATCGCGCTTCCCTATCAGGATCTGCATATAATGGACGCTTGCCTTGAATGTGGGGTGGACTACCTCGACACCGCGAACTACGAGCCGGAGGACACCGCGAAATTCGAGTATTCGTGGCAGTGGGCGTACCGTGAGCGCTTCGAGAAGGCGGGTATCACCGCTGTACTGGGCTGCGGGTTTGACCCGGGCGTTACGGGCGTGTTCTCCGCGTACGCTATGAAGCACGAGTTTGATGAGATCAACTATATCGATATTCTCGACTGCAACGGCGGCGATCACGGCTATCCGTTCGCCACAAACTTCAACCCCGAGATAAATATCCGCGAGGTCTCCGCAAAGGGAAGTTATATTGAGAACGGCAAGTGGGTAGAGACCGAGCCTATGGAGATAAAGCGCGTCTACAACTTCAAGGGCGTAGGCGAGAAGGATATGTACCTGCTCCACCACGAGGAGCTGGAGAGTCTTGCGCTCAACATCAAGGGAATTAAGCGGATACGCTTCTTTATGACGTTCGGGCAGAGCTACCTCACGCATCTCAAATGTCTGGAGGACGTCGGTATGACCTCTATCAAGCCCGTTATGTTCGAGGGCAGGGAGATAGTGCCGCTCCAGTTCCTGAAGGCGGTGCTTCCCGACCCCGCGTCGCTTGGTCCGCGCACAGTAGGCAAAACCAATATCGGCTGTATCTTCCAAGGGAAGAAGGACGGCAAGGACAAGAGCTACTATCTCTACAATATCTGCGACCATCAGGAGTGTTACAAGGAAGTCGGCTCACAGGCAATCTCCTACACCACCGGCGTTCCCGCTATGATAGGCGCGGCTATGGTGCTTACCGGAAATTGGAAGAAGCCGGGAGTGTTCAACGTTGAGGAGTTCGACCCCGACCCCTTTATGGACGCGCTCAACAAGTGGGGTCTGCCTTGGGAAGAGGACAGAGATCCTGTGCCGGTTGATTGATATGAACCGGATAAACGAAGTTCAAACTCCTTGCTATGTCATAGACGAGGACAAATTGTTGAAAAACCTCGAAATATTACAGTCCGTAAAGCAAAGAACAGGCTGTAAGATACTTCTGGCGCAGAAGGCTTATTCCGCGTTTTCTACCTACCCGCTGATCGCGAAGTATCTGGACGGCTGCACCGCAAGCGGGGTATACGAGGCGCGGCTGGGGTACGAGGAGTTCGGCAAGGAAAATCACGTGTTCTCTCCCGCATATTCCGAAGCGGATATGCGCGAGCTTGTGAAGCTCTGCAACCACATCGTGTTCAACTCGCCGAAGCAATGGGCGAAGTTCCGCGATATGATCCGCGATAACGGGCGCGATATAGAGGCCGCTGTCCGCATAAACCCCGAATACAGCGAGATAGAGACGGACATCTACAACCCGTGCTTTGCGGGGTCACGGCTTGGGACCACGCTCTCCCGCTTCAAGGAGGATCTCGCACTTGTCACGGGCGATTACGCGATTGACGGTCTGCACTTTCACACCATGTGCGAGCAAGGCGCGGACGTACTGGCGCGGACTCTCACGGTGGTTGAGGAAAAGTTCGGCTTTATGTTCGACAAGATCAAGTGGATAAATTTTGGCGGCGGACATCATATCACCCGTAATGATTACGATTTGGAGCTGCTGATTTCAACAATTTGTAATTTTAAGTCGAAATATGGCTTAGAGGTATATCTTGAGCCGGGGGAAGCGGTCGCATTAAATGCGGGATACCTTGTGACCTCGGTAATGGACGTGATCAAAACCCCCGAGAACGGCTTTGACCTCGCTATCTTGGATGCGTCGGCGGCTTGCCATATGCCGGACGTTCTGGAAATGCCTTACCGCCCGAATATAGTAGGCGCGGGAAAGCCCGGCGAGAAGCCATTCAACTACCGGTTCGGCGGGAACACCTGCCTTGCGGGGGACATTATCGGCGACTATTCGTTTGATACGGAGCTTCAAGTCGGCGAGCGGCTCGTTTTCGAGGATATGGCGATCTACTCGATGTGCAAGAACAACACGTTTAACGGGATCCCGCTGCCCGCGATCTACCGTCTGCGGGATGGCAAGATAACGCTGCAAAAATCGTTCTCCTACGAGGACTTTAAAACTCGTCTGTCGTAAAAACAGCGAAAAATGATCTACGGGAGGGAATAATTTGCCGGTAATTTACAATATGGAAATTTTCTCGGCGTTAAAACTTGCCTACAACGGCAGGACTGACGGTTTCCCCGAGGAAGATTTTGATAAAAACGAGCGGGAACGCGACTTGCACGTTCCCGAGATGCTGAAATACTTTCTGAAAAAGTACGGCTATATGTCGCTTAACCGTTCCTCGGACAGCGTGCGGTTTCTCCACCCGAATATTATGTCCGAACGGCGCTTTAACTACGGAAAAAACGGCTCTGCTCTGCTGACGCTGATCGGCAGGGTCGGGGAATACCACGTCGCCATTGCCGACAAGCAGTCACGGGATCCCTTCGTTCTGCTCATAAAGCAGACTCCCGAGTCGCTGGAGGTTCTCCCCTCGGACGATACGGTCTCCGAGCTTATCAAGGTGATGCTGTGCAATATTCTCCTGAAGTATGACAGCACGATAATCGCCGACACCCCCGAGCTTGCCGTAAAGCTTCTCCACAAGAACAACGTCGACTACGAGCGAATTACCAACAACCCCTATCTGCGTCGGGAGTACTCGCTCTGCTTTACCGAGGAAACCCGCACCTTCACCATCGCGGAGTACATAAACGGGGAGGTCGAGAGATTTTTCTTCGTGAGCAGCGAGAGGTTTGTCAAAAATAATTAACTCTGCCTGCGCCCCGCCTTGCGGAATGAAGGCAGGACATAGAAGCTGTGTTTATTATACCCTTATGTCCACGCACATACGTTCGCCTTCGGCTCACTCCGTGCGGCATAAATAGAAAACCGCCCCTCGGGAAACCGAGGGGCGGTCGTTTTAGAGATTATGCTGTTTGCGGTCACTTTCTCTTTTTCTTGGAGACTGCGATCGCCGCACACGCGAGTGCTGCCGCGGCAAAGCCGATGCTTACGCCGGGAACGCCCGTAGCAGGGTTTGTGGTGTCCACATCGCCGTCGGAGAAGAAGCCTCTGTTGGAGAGGGTAGTCGCCCAGTCCCCGAGGAACGCTTCAATGGTGATCTCCGTGCTGCCGTCGTCGATGGCAGCCTTATCGAGCTGAGTAGCCCATGCCGCTCTGCTTGCGGTGTTGTCCTCGCCGCTGAGTTCAATCGTGCCATACTCGTACAGCTTCTTGGACTCGCCGCTGAGCGTGTTGTTCCAGCCTTGCGGAACTATCAGGGACTTGCCCTCCGAGCCGGGATAGTCAGTCGTTTCGATAGTGGTATTGTAGTATACTACCTCGGCGGTGTTAGGTGACCATGGTCTGCCGAAATAGCCGGGCTTGGAGCGGTATTCGGAAGCGGTGTCAACGCCGGGAGTGGCGGAGGTCACGGTACACTCGTACATCAGATAGCCTCTGCCGCTCGTTTGCTGCGCCGCTGTAATATATGCCTGGTCGGATTCTGTGCTGCTGTCTGTGTTCATTCTGAGTTGGCACTGATAGAATACCGCGTCCATACCGCCGTAGATAAAGTCTACCGCGCCGAGAATGTCGCACTTGTTGAATACTGCCTTTATTCCCGCGTCGCCGTAAAGGGTATCCTGTCTGCCGATGAACTTGCAGTTGTTGAATACGGACTTGTCGCCCACAATAGCGATAGCGCCCGCTCTTTCAACGAAGCTTCTGGTCTGGACTGAGGTGTCGCCGTAGGTGGTGGGACGTTCGCCCTTGGAGCCGTTTTCCCACATAACTACGGTATCCTCGGACTCCTTCTTGGAAATGTACTGGTTGAAGGAATTCTCAAATACAATGCCGTCCGCCTCGAAGCCGTCAGCGAAAACAACAACTGTCGAATTCCAGTAAGAGCCGTCGGTCTTGCCGGAGCCGGGATTTACCTTGGAGATAGAGCCGTTTTCCTTGTTAGCGGCGAGAACCTCCTCGTCCCACTTGCAGCCGTCGTTCATGCTGTAATAGTTATAGCCGTGACCGTAATAGCTGGTGATACGGACTACGTTCTTGTCGATATCAACGCCCTTGTTGATGATGTTGAGGCTTGAGTTTTTGCCTGCCGCGTTCACGAGTGAAACATTCGGGGTGTTGATCGTGAGCATTTCCTCGTAGTTGCCCGGATCGATGACGATCTTTACGCGCTCGTTGTTCGGTCTGTTCATCTTTTCAACAGCCGCCAGAGCGTCGTTGATGGTCTTGTACTCCTTGTTCGTGCCTACCGTTACCTGTGACTTGTATGTAACGGGATCGTATGCGGAGATCTTGGTGAAATAGGTCTGCTTCGCGGACTTGCCGTCCTCAGTCGTGCCCTCGATACCCTTGATGGTGAGCGCACCGTCCTTGGAAGCCGTGAACTGAAGCGTTTCCATCTTGGAGGTGCTGCCGGAAGCGCTCAATACTTGCTTGCCGTCGACTTCAAACGCCGCCTGATAGCAATACTCGAGCGTGATAAGCTGTCCCTTCTTGACGTTGAGCTTGACCTCGCCGTCCTTGTTGACGAGAAGATAGGTCTTGTTCTCGGCAACACTGCCGCTGAGTTCCAGTCCGAGATAGTAGGGTTTGCCGCCTATAGTCTCGATACCGGGATTGCCGGCGTTGTACTTTGAGAAGTCCCAAACCTCAAGCTTCTCGAACGAGATGGTTTTGTCGACTGCCGCGCCGTCTACCTTTACGTTGGAGGTGAGCTTCTGAGCGTAAGGAGCAGTGCCGGTGCCGGTCACCTTAACGGAGTATACGCCGTCGCGGAGCTTGGGAGTTTCGCCCGCCTTAAAGGTGTAAACGTACCCATCCTCATTAAGATTGGTGAAGGTCAGGACAGCGGCGCTCTTTGCGCTGTCGGGGAGTCCGTTATAGGTCACGCTGACATCGTAGACGGGCTTCGCCTTGAACGCGATGTCCTGTGTGCCGTTCGCGGTCTTGCTGATAGTCGGTGCGGGGAGGGTATAGTCGTTTACGTTCTCCGCGATAATGTCATAAGTAACGCCCTTCTCAAGCTGTACGGTTATGGAGTCGCCCGAAACCGTAAACTCGGGAACATAAATGTGATCCTTATTCTCAAAGGAGAGCGTGAGCTTCTTCAGCGCGTCAGCCGAGAGACCCGTGATCTTGCCCGAAACGGTAACAAGATCGACCGTCTCGATTGTAATATCATGGGTAAAGCTTCCCTTGCCCTTGGCGATATCGAGCGTAGTCGCGCCTGTGATAATGTAGCCGTTCGCGTCAACAAGCGAAATATCGTAAGAGTACTGCTCGTTGAGGGTAACGGAGTAAGCGCCGTTCGTGGGCGTCGCGGTCACTTCCGCGCCCGTAGACTTGTTGGTGAACTTGATGGCGTAATTCGTGCCGTCAATGCCCGACGCTGCGGACGTGTCGACCTTGCCGCTGACCTGCACGGAAGCGGTGTGTTCTCTGTAAGCTCTGAAAAGCGTGAGCTTCTCGCCGTTTGCGGAATAGATCTTGTAGATGCCGTATTCCGAAGCGTAGAACGTGAGTTTAACGCCGCTTGAGTTGCTCTGACCCTGCTGGATCTCTCCGCTCGGGGATTCGCAGTAGATCGTGGAATCGCCGCCGTTAGAGCTGGTGACGACCGTCAGAATATCGCCGGGATAGAGCTTGTGACCGGTGTAGATCGCCGCAGAACCGGTGTTGGAGTAGAGGTATCCGGTATATTCCTCGCCGTCGAGGGTGAGCGACTTTTCGTCGTATCTGTTGATGCTCTTGTTCGTTGTCCTTACGCGGTTGTTGGTCTTGCCGCCGCCGTTAAAGAACATATCGTCGCCGATCATAAACGTGCCGACCGTGACGCCCTTTCCCTCGGCGTTAAGCTCGCCGTAATAGGGAATGGAGTTCATCAGATCCACGGTCACCATGTTGTTGTACTTGGACGTGTCAAGCTCCGCCGCTCCGAAATCCCACACGTCGATCTTGCCGTTGCCCACGGTCTTGCTGAGATCCTCGGGGTCGTTCGCTACCTCAAAGGAGTGGAGGTAAACATATCCCTCATTGGCGGTCTTAGCCGTGAACTTAAGCGTTGTCGCAACGCCTTCATAGCGGAACGAGATCGAATCCAATCCGTCGATCTGCGAACCCTTAGCCAGCGGCTGAGAGGTCTCGCCCACAAACTCGCCCTTGGGGCTGCTCGCGTTGAGCGTGGCGGTCATATCAACGGAGTACTGGCAGAGGTTGAACTTTACGGTAGCGTCTCCCGCGACCTTGACCTCGATAACATCGCCGTTGGAGATGTTAAGTCCGTGCTGGAGATTGTGTAAGTACAGTCCGCCCTTACTTGTAATGGAAACCATACCATCCTCGGAAGTAAGAGTTCCGTTAAGGGGATTAGCCTCACCGTACTCCTCCGTTACAACAGCGTTGGACTCGTATATCATGATAGAATCCTTATTCGCGCCGTTATTGTCGGGGACGTCGGGAACAAGGGGTTCCGTGGTAATTGCCGGAACGTAGGTCTTGTTCGCGAACTCCAGAATAAGAGTTGTCGCCTTTTCGCCGTCATACTTGAACACTGCGGCGCTGCCGTCGTTGTGGAAGCATCCCGCCTTCACCGCCTTAGTCTCCGAGTAGGAGCCGTCCGCGCTCTTCAAGGTCAGCTCGGTGGAGCTGCTGTACTGGCAGTCGCCAACGGTGACCTTTGTGGGGCCGTCAACCTTGATCTCGATCGAGTTGCCCTCTTTGAACTCAACACCGTGCTGATTGCCGTTGTACTTGTAGGCGTTTTTCGTGCCTACCTTAACGGTGAGATCGCCATTCGTTACATCGGACTTTCCGTCCGTGTCGGTGGGGATGATCGATCCGTCACGAAAGTCGTATGTAACCACGGTATCAGCCGCCTGCGCCGTCTTGAGCAGCGACAAACCGCTGCCCGGAAGCGTCAGCGTCAATGCCAGTGCCGCCGCGCTTATCACAGCGGCGACCTTGTTTGCCTTTTTTCCGAAAAGCATATCTAACCCTCC
>CAYMTG010000079.1:0-8468 GCA_964393305.1 uncultured Ruminococcus sp. | reverse complement strand
CGGCTAACAAAATGTATCTAGTGGTATTATACCACAACAGAAAGGATTTGTCAAGTATGAGTATGACAATAAGCGAATTTGACGGGCTGATCACCAAAGTAACGTCAGCCGCCGCTGAAAACAAGAATCCGAGAACCGCGCTGATTTTCCTGCGCAAAGCTCTTGAACTTGTGGAGGAAACCGCGTATCAAGCTATGGTTTTATCTGAACGCCCGGATGTGCGAACCGCGATGGCTAAAACCGGAATAGAAGCGCACAATCACTGTGAGCAGGTTACCGGGTTTATTCAAGAAATGGTCATTCGGGAAATAGTCAGAGAGAAGGGCGAAAAAGTAAAGACCAAGGAAAGGAGCTGTCAAGATGGCTAAAATAGATTTCCCATATCAGCTGAGGCAGTGGCGCAAAGAAAAAGGGTTGTTGCAGAGAGAACTTGCGGATTTATTAGGGGTATCAAGACAATCAATCGGTCAGTATGAGCGAGGGGACAATATCCCTTCACTTGAGGCGGCATCTAAACTTGTATCGCTCGGCTTTAATAAAGATTTTGTTAAAGCTAATAAGCATAGATACAAAGGTATTTCCTATGACAAACCGCTTTCCAATGAAGAACAGAAATTTGCAGAAATCCATCACAATATAGTGCTTGGGTTTCTCAAAAAAAAGGAATTGTCTTATGAGGATTGGTATGATGTGGTTGTTTTTGGATACCTGCGAGCAGTCAAGAAATGGTTTGCAAGACAAGACCTTCACATATACTCATTTTCTACAATTGCTTATGCTGCTATGCGAACAAATGTTGGAAATGAACTTGCAAAACAAAAACATCAGCCGCTTAGTCTTGATAATGTTATCCCCGGAACAGATGGAATCACTTACATGGATATACTGTGTGACCCCCGGGATTGTGTGGGAATGTGAGGTGGTTCAATGAATATCGGTGAAAGAAGATATAAAAACGGCTGCTGCAATTATTCCGAAACGAAAGATGATTATTGTGTATTAGGCGATAAAAAGGCACCCGCCGAATCAGTTCCTCCAACAATTGGAGAAACTCAGATCACAGCGGCACATATTAAACATATTTGGGAAAGTGAGGAAAACAGCATGATCAAACCGGGAACCAGAATGCCGCCTGCGGACGTGAGCCGTGCGGTGACAGACGAATATATCAAGGCGGTAAATCTGAACCGCAAAATAATCACGGCGGCGCAGCTCGCCCAGCAGAACCTGTACGAGATGTGCATGGGTTTTAAGGAGATGCGCGACAACAAAC
The DNA here is from genome assembly GCA_964393305.1 of uncultured Ruminococcus sp. Classification (GTDB taxonomy): domain Bacteria; phylum Bacillota; class Clostridia; order Oscillospirales; family Ruminococcaceae; genus CAG-115. The sequence continues at coordinate 7,195 of CAYMTG010000079.1, read as the reverse complement.
TCTACAAGGAACTGGGGTATTCGGATTTCGGGGATTACTGCGAGCAGGAAACGGGCATAAAGCGCAGACAGGTGTACAGCTATATTGCTGTTGTAGAAAAATTACCAACAGATTTTGTGCAGTCAACTGCACAAATCGGAGTGCAAAAACTCTATCTTCTCTCGAATTTATCGGACGAAGAGCGCGCAGAAATTACCGAGAACACAGACCTTGAAAGCGTCACCGTCAAGCAGCTTGAGCAGCAGATCAAGACGCTCCGCGCCGAAAAGGACAAGGCTGTCGCCGAAAGATCCGCCGCCGAAGCCCAGACCGCCGCAAAGGACGATACCATAACCGCGCTTGAAAAAACTAAACAGCAGCTTGACGAGCGTATTAGCAAGCTACAGAGCGAGATCAAAGCACTTGAAAACCGTCCCATTGAAACGGTGGTGGAAACACGTGAGGTTATTCCTCCCGATTACATCACCCGGGACGCATACGAGAAGATGGTTCAGACCTATACCGATCAGCTTGACAAGGCTGACGAGGAAAACCTCGCCGAGAAGCGCCGCGCCAATGACGAAAAGACCGAGCTTGAGAAGCGCCTCGCCGATGTGGAGAAGCGGCTTGAGGAAGCAAAAAACGCCGAAGCCGCGAGCTCATCCGACACCGCCGAGGTGTTTAAGGCGTATCTCTCAAACGCTTACAGCTCGCTGAATATGCTTGTACAATACGCGCAGGAACACACGGAGTATATTCCGAAGGTCAGTGCGTTAGTTGACAATATTAAAAAATCTATGGAGGTTACAGCATGAAACTTTACGAACTTACAAACGAAATGAACGAGGTTGCAGAGAGCCTTGAAGCCGCGCTCTCGTGGCAGCCGGACGCCAACGCGGACGGCAAGCCGATCGACGATGACGGCAACGTCATTGAAAATGCCGAAGCATACCGTGCGGAAATGATTACGGCGTGGCGGGACACTCTGGAGGGCATTAGCGGCGAATTTGACGAAAAAGCCGGGAATATCGCCGCGTATATCAAAAATCTGAAATCCGACTGCGAACAGCTGAAGCGGGAGGAGTCCGCGCTCAAGAGCCGCCGCACCGTCAAGGAGAACGCGCTCCGCCGCGTTACCGAGTATCTTCTCGAAGAAATGGAAACGGCGGGAAAGCGCAAAATAGACACACCGCAGGCGGTTATATCCGTCCGCGACAATGCCGAGAGCGTTACGATCGATGATGAAGCCGCGTTTATTCTCTGGGCGCAGGATCACAACGAAGATCTGATTAAATACTTACAGCCGGAAATACGCAAAACCGAGGTCAAGGCTTTGCTTAAAGCGGGTGAAGAAGTTCCGAATGCACGGCTGACAAGAACACAGTCGCTTATTGTGAAATGAGGTGAGGGAAATGGGATTGCCTGTTTTGATCTTAGGCTTTTCGGGAAGCGGTAAGTCCGCTTCAATGAGAAATTTCGGCGAGGACGAGCTGGCACTGGCGAACGTGAACGGGAAGTATCTTCCTTTTAGGACACAGTTCAAATCCGTGCTTAACTCGGACAGCAGCGCGGACATCATTCGTTTTATCGGCAGTCGGACGGAGAAATCAATAGTTATTGACGACAGCCAGTATATTATGGCAAATGAATTTATGCGCCGGGCAAAGGAAAGCGGCTTCCAGAAATTCACCGATATAGGCAAGAATTTCTGGAACCTTGTCAAGGCTGTCGAGGCTCTGCCGAATGACGTTATAGTGTATTTCCTGCACCACCTCGAAACCGGTGAGGACGGACGGCAGAAAACCAAAACCATCGGCAAAATGCTCGATGAAAAAATCAACGTCGAGGGAATGTTCACGATCGTGCTGAAAACCGTTGTCGCGGACGGCAACTACCTATTCGCTACTCAAACGGACGGGAACGACACTTGCAAAAGTCCGATGGGGCTGTTTGACACGATGTATATCCCCAACGACCTGAAAATGGTTGATGAAACGATCCGCACATATTACCGCCTCGCCCCCGAGCATTTTTGCGCCGACTGCGGCAAGGCAATAATGCCGGCAAGCGGCAGAACGGCAGCGCAAATAGTTGCGGGAAGCACGGCTAAATTCGGGCGCAAGCTGTGCATTGACTGCGGGAAGAAGGCGGCAAGTGAACAGTCTTCGACCGTATCAGAATGATCTCGTTGAGCAGCTTCGTGCGGCATGGCGCGAAGGCTGCAAAGCACCGTGCATAGTTCTCCCGTGCGGCGGCGGCAAGTCCTGCATTCTCGCGGAAATGGCACGGCGGACGACTTGGAACGGCAAGCGTGTGTTGTTTCTCGTGCATAGGCGTGAGCTGGTTGAGCAAATCGTCAGCACCTTTTGCAAGTGGGGCGTTGACATGCGGTTATGCGACGTTATGATGGTTCAAACAGCTTCACGACGGCTGAAAAATCTCAAAAAGCCCGCGCTGATTATGACCGATGAAAATCATCATAGTCCCGCCGCGAGCTATCGCAGAATTTACGATTTTTTTCCGGACGTTCTTCGGGTGGGCGTTACCGCAACGCCTGTGCGGCTGAACGGCGACGGTCTGGGCGACGTCAATGATAAACTGCTCGTTGGCGTTTCAGCAAAATGGCTGATAGAAAACAACTGCCTCGCGCCGTATGATTATTATGCGCCGAGTGTTGCAGACCTCACGGGGCTGCATATCAAGATGGGCGAATATATCACCGCCGAGATTGAACAGGCGATGATCAAGAAAGCCGTTTTCGGCGATGTGATAAGCTATTACCACAAGCTTGCAGACGGAAAAAAGGCTATCTGCTATTGCGCGAGCATTACCCACAGCAAGGCAATGGCGGAGACGTTCTCCGCCGACGGGATCCCGGCGGCGCATATTGACGGCGATACCCCGAAAGTTGAGCGTGCGGAGATAATCGCGAAATTCCGTTCGGGCGAGATAAGGATCTTATGCAACGTGGATCTTATCAGCGAAGGCTTTGACGTTCCCGACTGCGAATGTGCGATACTGCTCCGCCCTACGCAGTCGCTCACGCTGTACATACAGCAATCAATGAGAGCTATGCGTTACCGCGAGGGAAAGCGCGCCGTTATCATCGATCATGTCGGAAATTATGCGAGGTTTGGCTTACCGGATGATGAGCGGGAGTGGACGCTTGAGAAAAAGCGGAAAAATCAGCATCAGCAGAACGAGATCAAGGCGAGAATGTGTCCCGACTGCTTTCTGACCTTTAACCCGGATATGGCTCAAAAGCAGGACGGCAGCCCGGTCTGCCCGCATTGCGGGTATGTTTTCCCGAAGCAGGAGCGGAAAGAGTTGGAAATTCAATCGGCGGCAGAGCTTACAAAAATCGAGGGGTTTCGCATTAACTATGATTCGCCCGATGACTGCAAGACTTACAAGGAGCTTCTAGAGTATGCCAAGCGCAAAGGCTACAAGCCGGGCTGGGCGTATTATCAAGCCAAGGAAAGGGGGATAATTTTTGACGGAGCATGATATTCAGAGCAGCATTCGCAGCGAGATGGCGGATATTGCCGTTCTGTTTCGCGCGAACGTTGGGAGCGGTATAACTTATGACGGGAGATTTTTTAATACGGGACTTCCGAAAGGCTTTTCGGATCTCTTTGGATTTCGGAGATCTGACGGGCGAGCCGTGTTTATCGAGGTGAAATCCGAGTCGGGCAGGCTTCGCCCGGAACAAATCACATTTATTCAGAAAATGCAGGTCTACGGCGCACTCGCGGGTGTTGCGAGAAGTGTCGAAGATGCAAGGAAAATTATTTTGCAGGAGGAATAATACTATGGCATTCAGAACTGACACAAGCAAGAAGCAGGATAGCAGCGCGACAAAGCCGGAAGGCGACTATGAGGTAATAATCGACAGCTGGAAGCGCCGAACCACTCAGAGTGGCGCTATGTCGATAGGGTTTACTTATGTCATACGGAACGACGTTGAACAGGGCTATAAGAACGGGCTTATTTTCCATGACGTTTGGAAGAAAAAAGAGCCGACGCCCGATGATATGACTGCGGAGGGTTACAACTATAACCAGCTTATGGCGATCGCGGACGCGGCGGGACTGCCCGCAAACGCGGATTACGAGAGCTTTGACGATTTTCTTAACGCGCTCGTAGGAAAGCCTATAAAGGTGCATTTGTTTCACAAGCTCTACGAAGGCAAAACCTACGAAAATATTGATAGGCATTTTCGCACGAATTTTCCTGAGGTCAAGCACAAGTCCAAGAATAAGTCTGCGGCATCAGCGCCAGCTGTGGCGGCTAATTCAATGCCTGCGGCGGCTGAAAGCGATGATAACTATCCGTTTTAAGGAGGTCAATTATGTATGAAAACATTCCTGCTCAACTTCGGGAATATCCTAATTGGGTATGTTTTCGCTTCGAGCCGGATCCGAGCCGACCGAAGCCGAAGAAGGTTCCGATAAATCCCAAAACAGGCGAGAGGGCAGCCTCAAACAACCCCGACACTTGGAGCGACTTCGACGCCGCTCTGAGTGTCGCGGGGAAATATGACGGAATTGGCTTTATGTTCGGGAATTCTCCGTTTTTTGGGGTAGATCTGGACAATATTGGGAAGGAACTGCACGATTATGTTGACGGCGATATGAATATTGTCGGAGAGTTTGTTGATACGCTTCAGAGCTACACCGAGCTCTCCCCAAGCGGCGCCGGAATACATATTATTTGCCGTGGTTCGCTTCCGCCGAGGGGCAGGCGTAACGGCGACGTGGAAATGTACGAGAGCGGCAGGTTTTTCACTGTTACCGGGAACCGTTTTGGGAATTACACCGAAATTCGGGAAAACACCGAGCAGATCAAGCCGCTGCATGAAAAGTATATCGGCGGCAGCGCGTCCGAGCCGGCTGCCAGGTTAAGGCATAGCGCGCCGTTATCGTTGAGCACTTCTGAAATTCTCGAAATGGCGCAAAAGTCCAAGAACGGCGAGAAATTCTCAAAGCTTTACAGCGGGAATTATGACGGCTATCCCTCGCAGTCCGAGGCAGATATGGCACTATGCAATATGCTCGCATTCTGGACGCGGAGAAACCCCGAAATGATGGACGTTATCTTCCGGCAAAGCGGCTTGATGCGCGAGAAGTGGGACAGAAAACAGTCCGGCAGCACCTACGGCGCTCTGACGATCGCCAAAGCGATTGAACAATGCACTGCCGAATACGATCCCGCTGAAAAGTCCGGCTATTCGGTGGTTATCAAGGGAAAATCCGTTGTGCGCGCCGCAGGGAAAAGCTATTCATTTGATGATACCGGAAACTCGGATCGTTTTGTTGACCTGTTCGGTGAGGATATGCGTTATAACTACACCGACAAACGCTGGCTGTACTGGGACGAGCGCCGCTGGCACAGCGACTTTGGTAATGTGATTTTCAGCACTATCGACAAGGCTGTCGAGAGCATGAGCGCGGAGATGAAAAATTACGAACAGCAGGGGGACAATGATGTGGCTAAGGCATTTCAGAAGCACGTCAAATATTCCCGCTCACACAAGGGCAAGGAGCAGCTCAAGAAGGAGGCGGAGCACCGTCTGCCGATCATGCCGCACCAGTTGGACAAGCACAAAATGGCTTTCAACGTGCCTAACGGTATTATATCGCTGAAAACCGGAGAGATTATTCCGCACGACCCGAAGTGGCTTATTACAAAGGTCAGCTTTGTCGAATATTCCGATAATGCCGACTGTCCGCAGTGGCACAAATTCCTGGACGAAATTTTTAACGGAGATAAGGAACTGATTCGATACATACAGAAGGCTGTCGGTTACAGCATGACCGGGCAGACCGGGGAGCAGTGCGTTTTTTTCCTGTACGGCACCGGGCGCAACGGTAAGTCGACCTTCCTTGACGTGATCCGGGATATCATGGGGGATTATGCGGCGAATATCCAGCCTGAAACCATTATGGTGAAGCACTCCCAAGGAAACGCGATAAACAGCGATATTGCCCGGTTAAAGGGCGCGAGGTTCGTTACATCTGTCGAGCCGAACGAGGGCATGAGGATCAACGAGGGCTTGCTGAAGCAGATCACCGGCGATGATGTAGTTACCGCTCGGAAGCTGTACGGTGACGAGTTTGAGTTCAAGCCGGAATTCAAGCTGTGGATGGCGACCAATCACAAGCCGATTATTCGCGGCACCGATACAGGCATCTGGCGCAGAATACACATGATACCGTTCACCGTGCAGATCCCCGAGGCCAATGTCGACAGGAAGCTTAAATACAAATTGGAGCGAGAATATTCGGCTATTCTCCGTTGGGCAGTGGAGGGCTGTCTGCTCTGGCAGCAGGAGGGGCTGTATATGCCGAAGGCTGTTCTAAAACAGGTTCGTGAATACCGCCGCGAAATGGACGTGGTATCCGCTTTTATTGAGGATAGGTGTGAGGTTAAAGAGGGGTATTATGTAAAATCTTCGGAGCTGTACGAAGCTTATTCGGCGTGGTGCGACGCCAACAACGAATATAAGATGAGCAACACAAGATTCAGCACCGAAGTGTCAAAACGATTTAGCAAAATTGCAAAGATGGACGGTAAGTATTTCTTTGGGCTGAAACTATACAGATGGCAGGAGGTGTATGACGGGTATGACGGGTTTACGGGTATTTCTAACCTTTTGTAAAGAAATTTTAAGAAAATATATAAAAAGTATTGGAAATTGCTCCAAACCCGTCATACCCGTCATAAAAGTGCCATGAGAATAAATTTTGAAATATTATCCACGGAAGAATTCCGCAAACTCGAAAAGTCCGCTTACAACGGACAGCTCGATTTTAACGATTTTCCCGCAGCAGAGTACCGATACTTTGACAGGCTTCAGAATATCGGCTATCGCGTCCGGCATGAAGGGCTGCCTATGGACTTCGCCAAGCGGGAGTGCGGCGACGCTCGCAGAGATTATCAAGACGACGCTGCCGAGCGAAACAGCCGTGCGGAGGTTTACAGGAAGTATCAGCAGGCTATTATCCGAACGGAAACGCTCGTGTCTCTGATTTACAAGGCTAAGTCTCCGATCGAAAAGCTCCGATACGCTTTGGAGTTCGTTGAATTGACGCTGGGAGAGGATGGACTTGCGGAGAGAAATTTGAGAGATTTGGAGGAATATTATGGCTAAGAAGATTAAACTCGCAAAAGTTCCCGCAGGAAAATCCGTAGAGGTTTTCGGGAAAAAATTTAC
>CAYMTG010000078.1:3891-8813 GCA_964393305.1 uncultured Ruminococcus sp. | reverse complement strand
GATAAAAATGCGTTAGAAAAGAGGATAAATGATATGACAGATATGACAGGCAAGATTTTTGAGAGTTCATCCAACATTTATCAGGATCAGGCAAAAATTTTGTTTGATTACTATAAGGCAGCCGCCGAAGCCATAGTTTCAGCGGAAATGAAGGAGGAGCAGAACAAAGCCGACCTCATCAGGCAGCGCGACGAGATGACAGCGGCAGCCCACAAGAACAAAACCATCTCCACTGTGTTATTCGCACTGTTTTTCCTGATTGCTACAATTATAATCGGTATCGTGTATCTTATGAAATCCAAAAAGTGCGTAAGCGAGGCGGAAAGGCTTGAGGGACTTATAGCCGAGTGCGATGAAAGATATCGGAACATACGCAGAGAGTATAAGGTCGATAAGATAGGCGTTGTGTATGTTCCTGTGGCAACGAGAGTTCCGTTTGAGGATAGGAGTATCGTCCTTGATCATACGGGGTGTATACCCGAGACCGATTTCAACCTCACAATACTCAATCAGCCCGATGAATTTCAGAACTCGGTTCAGCAGCTTTCCGATACGCTGGATAAGCTGCCCGTTGTAGAGGATAACACAATGACGGAAACGGTAAACACCTCCGATTATTCCACGTCCATACAGAATATCACTCTGTATGATTATATGGGAAATATAGACCGGCAGGTAAGAAATATCAGCTACCTACTGGGAGACAGCAATAACGCTTCCGTAAGAATACCGGTCATGGATCCTAACGGCGTCGACGCGGATTATCTCAGAGAATATTCCACCACAACGCCCGGAGATCATAATGTCGTAAAGGTGTTTGACGTTTCCTTTGACGATCGTCTGGCTAAGTTCGCTTCGTTAAACGCGCTGAAAGACCAGATCAAGGCAACCGGTGATTCGGACAGCAACGAGTACATAAAGCGCCTTATGCGCCGTCTTGCCGATTCTGTACAGCTTCTCACCAAGACCAAGCTCTCCTCTCAGAGCAAGCTTATAAATTACACGTCTTCCATATTTAATCTGGTACTGAAGGCAGGATATACCCAGTACTCACCCGCGCTGGAGGCGGAAGAGATCGAAAGAGTGCGTTCCGAAAATATATTCGATTACCATACGGCAGTAAACGATTATTCACCGTTTGCGCTTAAAGCAAGCTCCGTTGTCAGATATGAGCTGTTTTCAAACAGTTGGATTGCGGAGGACGGATCGAGATCGTCAATGCCGTTCGGTATGCACCAAATAGACGAAGAGATATTTATGCCCGTCATCACTGCGCTTATGGAAGAGAACAAGCTCGAGAGGATGAGGATCTATAATGACATTGACGATCAGAAAAGAATGTACGTTGACAGATGGAAGACGGAAATCGGCAATTATTTCAGAGACAACCGCAAGACTGCGGACGAGCTTATAACCCATATGCGTGAAACCTATGCCGACTATATGAACGCCTATAATATGTATCAGTCTCTTGTAAAAACCAGCTCCGCTATGAAGCAGAGCGGCAGTGCCGACAACAGCGAGGTTCAGGAGACCGAGGCTCAGGAGGAGATGCTCGCGGGCTTTGAGGTTCAGGCTTCGCAGTGCAATCAGCAGCAAGAAGCGTTTGCGGAATTTATGGATCGAATTAACGACAGCATAGATGAAAGCACAAAGCAATTCGAGTATATTGAATATTATGAAGGCTCGCTGAGAGATACCATGGCACATGAAACAGCCGTAGCCTTCTCCGATCTGCGCGATCTTGACAACCGCCGCAGAAGCCTTGTCGGAGTAAGCCCTTATGTTGCGGATAATGCCGTTCTCCTTCCCGAACCTATGGTCAATCAAGAGGTATTTGACAGCATACGGACGGATCTGATGCAGAAGGTCAACGACACTATCGGTCAGTCCGGCGCAGTGAATTTGGGAAAAACCGAAGCGGACACTGTTAAAAACGGGGAGTGACAAATATGGTTGACTTTAATATTGTAGTTGATACCAACCCGATGGCGGATTCGGTAAATCAGGTGTCAAATCACCTTACCGCGACTACCGCCGCAGTGGTTGCGATGCAGACTGCCGTTATTGCCTCGGAGAAGAAATCGGCGGATAAAATATGCGCTAACGTCGATAAGGGGTTTTACAATCTTATACGTTCACAGATCTCAATGAAGCTTTCCGTATGCTATACGGAAATGCAGGCGAAGCTGGCTCTGCTTATGGAATACGCAAAGACCTTATCCAAAACTCAGGAGCGTATGGAAGGCGATTTTAATCGTGTAAAGGGACAGTACCTGCATATCTTCAAGGGACTTGACAAGGCGCTGTCAAACCGCATCGCACAATTGGATAAGGCGCCGGTGGGTATTTCCGAAACCAGAAAAAAGGTCGTTCTGGGTATGTTTGAACGTCATGTCCCCGAAGCGGTCGTAACCTCCGCCGAGGTTGATTCGTCGGATCAGAAGATCGCTGTATCAAGGATCAAGGATAAAACAAATCATTCGTTGGATTTTCTTGCTGACAAGGTCAGGGAAAACCGGATGTACAAGCTGCTTATGGACTCAATGCTGGATAAGGCAAGCTCCGAGAAAAGAGTTGAGGAATACATTCCGGTAATTTACGCCTCTAAGCAAAGCACGCTCGTGACCGATACATACGTGTTCAGTCTGCATTATCCCGATTATCTTCCCGAGCAGATCAAGAACACCATCGATCTGAGTATCCTGAATAGTGACAATATCGCGGATGACCGTAAGGATGATTTTGAGAAGAAAACCGTTTCGGAGGAATTCCAAGCTCTTGTAGCGTCGTCCTCGCTGGATCAGAGAGTAGCGGAGCAGATGATACGGCTGTTTCAGTCAGGAGGTTGCTGATGAGTTATACCAGAAGTTATTCTTCCTCGATCACAGTGAGCGGTTCTCTTAACGTCAGCTATCCCGCCAGCGAGCTTGGCGGAACAAAGTACGTGTCTTATGAGCAGACTGTTCCGGTGAATATTGATGTTACTGTCGCTACAGAGCCGTTTGATAGCAGTATCGACTCCGCCGGCGCTCACGTTGACGGATTGACAGCGTCGGTGACGGCGATGAATACGGCAAATTGTGCGGCTATCGCACAGTGTTCGGATCGGATCTCCGATAGTCTTATCAGCGGATTCTATAATCTGATACAGAACGATATTTCAACAAAAAAAGCGGAAAGCAATACGGCTGTCCAAGTCAAGTCCACACTGCTGCTTGGACACGCAAAAGCTGTTCAGGAAAAGCATGACCGGATGTTGTCGGACGTTGAAAGAGAGCGCGCAAAGTTCGGCAAAATCTTCAAAGACCTTGACAAGGAGCTTGAGAGACGCGTTACAGAAGTCAATAAACCCGCGTTCAGACTCAGCCGGAACATCAGAGAGGAGGTCGTTGTCAAGCCGTATTTATCGGAAGCGGCTGCGACAGCGTATCAATTAGGCACGGAAGGCAGCAGTGGCAGCGTCGCGGTCGCGGGACTGCGTCGGAAGGTTTCGGCAGTGCTTCAGAATTTGTCGAATTCCCTGCGGAACAATCTTATGTATCGTCATATGATGCGGGATATATTATGGGATAAGAGCATCGACAAGGAGCAGCAATCCTATATTCCGGTCGCATATTTTGTTTCTGAGAATATTGAAGACGCGCACAGGGTCCATCAGTGCTATACGTCGGATAATCCAAACAGAAACGCTGTTCTTGCTTGCGTGAATTCATATATCGGGGAAAGGAAAGACCTTGAAGCCAAGACCATTCCGGACGATGAAATGAAGCTTATAGATCAGGCGTTTTCATGTATGGTTCAGGACAGCTATGCGAGTTTGTCGGATCATAACGAATATCAGGAGCGTGTTTATACCGAAATATACAGATTGTGGAAGGACGGCAGTTCGGAGATCAAACAGATCTGAATGGAGGAGCAAATGGAAACTTTAAACGAAATCAAGTTTGATGAGAATGATATTTTTCTTAAGGATAATATTGTTAAAACAAATGTTCTCCCTAAAAGCTCAAAGGATTTGAAGCGAAATATTAAAATTGAATCCAATACGATTTTTGAGGGGAGCGTTTTTGGCAATACTATCAGCATAGACAACGGCGATATCGTATTCAAGGGAGCGGTCTTCGCAAACAAGGAGCTTCATGTGTCGACCTCGATGTCCGGCAGGATAAGGTTTAATAAAGCTGTGGCAAGCGCGGAAAGTATTGCGGCTTTGGTAACATCGGGCAGAGTGCTTTTCGGCTCTGACGTGAACGCGCCGTCCGTAAGACTTAAAAACTGCTATATCGGAGGGAGTATCTTCGGCGCAGAGGTCTATCTGGAAAACTGCGTTGTTCTGGGAGGCGTGTTTGCCACAAAAAGCCTGACAATCACGAATTGCGTCTTCGGCACATTCAATGCGCCGAGTGTGGATCTGTCCGGCGTAAATTATATGCTGTATCCGGCGGCGTTTTCGATCGAACCGCTTTCGTTCCTGCCGCAGACAGAGCTGTATAACATTTCTATGGCGCATCTGGGCGCATTGTTCAAGGGCGAGCCGGAAGCTGAAAACACAGGCAAAATAAAGATGGATCTTGAGGACGATCATCAAAGAACGGTGCTTGTTGACGATGAAGGCGCGACAACCACCGTAAACAGCTATTCCGTGTCGGGAAGATTGCTTGTAGCGGATCTGATCGATTTTGAGAAATTGGAAAATCACTTTCTTATAGGAGCAGGCGCGTTAAACAGCCAGATATTAAAGGTGTATTCCCTGACGAAATCTGACGGTGAAAAATCGGAGGAGCTGACCGTGGAAAATATATCCGATTTCTTCTTCAATATCATCTCCGGTGTAGTTCAGATACAGGATATATCCGGAGAAATTAGCTTCAACGAGCTTAAGAAGGTGTTTGAGTAAGATACCGATTACATTCCGAAAC
>CAYMTG010000078.1:0-3791 GCA_964393305.1 uncultured Ruminococcus sp. | reverse complement strand
ATTTTCAAAAAAGTACTTGACATTTTCAAAAAAAGTGGTATAATCAAATAGGAAAGATAACGGGGGAGCTGTGAAAGGCTGAGAGGAAGTTCGACTTCGACCCCATACCTGATTCGGATAATGCCGACGTAGGAAGTGTGTCTGACTTTACGCATAAGCGCGTTAGCACTGTGCGGAGATTTGATATACCGACTGCGTCCGAGTCTGCTCGGGCGTTTTTCTTTTTCAATTCAAAATTAAAGGAGAAACAACAATGAAGAAAAAACAGATCCTTGTGCTGGTGGAAGGCGCGGTAATGGTCGCTTTGGCGTTCGGTCTTAGCTGTGTGAAGATTTTTCAACTCCCGTGGGGCGGCAGCATTACGCTGCTGTCTATGCTGCCGATCGTCGTATTCAGTATACGAAACGGGGTACCGAGCGGCGTGGCGTGCGCGTTCGTTTACTCGCTTACGCAGCTTTTGCAGGGCGTTTTAAGCGATGGGCTGCTCGGCTGGGGGCTTACTCCGGTTATGCTTGCCGCTTGTATTTTTCTGGATTACATCGGCGCGTTTACCGTTATCGGCTTGGCGGGACTGTTCCGCAAGCATGACGTGGGCGGCTGGATAGGCGGCACGGTTATGGTGCTTATGCTTCGGCTGGCCCTGCACACTGTTAGCGGCGCGGTGGTATTCCACAGCGTGGGCAAGCTGTGGGACGTGATTGATATCAGCAATCCGTGGCTGTACAGCTTAGGCTATAACGCAGCCTATATGCTCCCCGAAACCATACTTACGACTGCCGGCGCGGTGGCGCTTTTCAAGAGCGGCGTTATCAAGAAGATCCTCAAGAGCGGCGTTATCAAGAAGATCCTCAAGGACAAGGACAGCGAGACCCACACCTGATCGCGGAAGCCCGGTATGCGGTTCTCCAAAAAAGCGCGCGGTATACAAATTGAAAAAACTACCAATACTATCTCGGTGTGACATAAAGCTCGTCTAAATGACATATTATAGACGTAACAGGGTTGTTCGGGGCAAGCCGCCTGACGCCCAAAAAGCTGAGAGGAGTATTACAATGAAAAAGCACAGCATAGCCGATTGGCTGATTTTCGTTCTGTCCGCAGAGGTTATTGGCGCGTTGTCCGCGCTGCTTTCGGGAAATATGAACGACTTCTTCGAGAAGTACAAGGAGCCGCCGCTGCTCCCGCCCGCATGGCTGTTCCCGGTGGTATGGGCTATCTTGTTCGCGCTGATGGGAACCTCCGCGTATCTTGTTTATATGGCAAAGACAAAGGAGACCGCCGCGGAGAACAAGAACGCGCTTGTTTTCTATTGGATACAGCTTGCCGTGAACTTTTCGTGGAGCATAGTATTCTTCAGATTTGAAGCGTTGTGGGCTGCGGTGGCGGTAGTTCTCGCACTGCTTATACTGATAGTCGTGATGATGGTGAAGTTCAAGAGGATACGTCCGCTTGCGGCTTATCTGAATATCCCGTATGTTTTGTGGGTGGCATTTGCAAGCTATCTTACAATCGCGGTCGCAGTAATCAATTGATAAATCAAAGCCGCTTATCCGAAAAGATGAGCGGCTTTTGCTATGCGCCCCGTATACCTTTGGGAGGGCAGCGCCCTTCTGACAGGGCGCGTGTGTGAGCGGACTTCACAGGAGCAGAAGCCTCCCGATTTGGTAGATAACGAACGCTGCCGCGTAGGCAAACGCGCACTGATAGCCTACCGCGAACGCCGTCCACTTTGCCGAACCCAATTCCCGGCGAATTGCCGCGATTGCGGCGACGCACGGCGCGCACAGCAGATTGAACACCATAAACGAGAAGGCTGCCGGCGGGGTAAGCCCCGGGAAGTTCGTTATCCCGAGTACTGCCACGATCTCTTCCTTTGCGGCTAATCCCATGATAGTCGCGGTGACTGCGGCGGGGTCTCCGAAGCCAAGCGGAGCGAACAGGGGACAGAGCAGCCCGCTGAGCCCGCCGAGAACGCTTTTCGAGAGCGGAAGATCCGCGTCCCACACGATTTTCCCATCGGCTATTCCCAGCATACATCCGGTTCGAATTGCGATTGATGAGAGGAGAATTACCGTCCCCGCCTTTTTGATAAAACCCCAAACGCGTTCTTGCGCTATATGCATTATTCTCCCGAATTCGGGCAAACGATAGGGCGGAAGCTCCATAATAAAGGGCGCGGAGTCTCCCGCAAACAATTTTGTATTCTTGAGAATGATCCCCGATAAAAACACGGACGCTATGCCGATAAAGTACGCTGCGGGAGCCGTCCACCAAGCGCCGTCGAGCATTGTTGCCGCAATAAGGGAGATCATCGGGAGCTTCGCGCTGCACGGAATGAACGTTGTTGTGATCACCGACATACGGCGGCAGTTGTCGTTTTCGATAGTGCGCGAGGCGGAGATGCCGACCGCGCCGCACCCCGAGCCGATTATCAGGGGAATTACGCTTTTCCCCGACATACCGAACCGCCTGAAAATCCTGTCGAGAATAAACGCGATGCGAGACATATAGCCGCATTCCTCGAGAAATGCCAGCAGCAGGAAAAGCACAAACAGCTGCGGCACGAAATTCAGCACTGCCCCCACTCCCGACACAATTCCGTCCGAGATAAGCGATATTAGCCAATCCGAACATCCTATTGAGGATAACACGTTGTCAAGCCATATCCCTATCGTTTCCGAAATTCGGTTCAGTCCCTCGCACAGGCTGCCGGTAAGCGTTATCGAGAGAAAATACACAGCCGAAATAATTGCCGCAAAGAGGAAGACGGCGGGCAGACCGTTTGCGAAAATACGGTCTAGTTTCCGCGTCACGGAGAGCGGGTCTTTCGCATAGCCGGAAGGTTTTACAAGACTGTCGATAATAAGATACCGTTCGGCGGAAATAATGCTGTCGGAACGATCGTTCAATTCGTCCTCACAAGTTTTTATGTATCTCTCGAGAGCCTCTTTGTCGGAGATATTCACCGAGCGTGATATTTCTTTATCCCGCTCGAACAGCCGAATAGCATACATCCGCCGCCGCTCACGCGGTACTCCCGAAATAAGCCGCTCGATCCGCGAGATGGCAGTCTCAGCGCATTTGCAAAATCGCGGCGGAGGGGTGGTGTTTACGGATTTTGCGGCTCTTATCGCCGATTCAACAAGCTCCGATACTCCCATTCCGTTTAAGGCGGATACTCCGATAACCTCACATCCAAGTCCCTTTGACAATTTTGCTATATTCGGCTTTTCGCCGTTTTTTTCGGCATCGTCCATCATATTAAGCGCGATAACCATGGGGATCCCCAGCTCCGCAAGCTGTGTGGTAAGGTACAGATTGCGCCTTAGATTGGCAGCGTCCGCTACATTGATGATAACGTTCGGGCGCTCGTACATCAGGCAGTTTAAGGCGGCACGCTCCTCCGGGGAGTAGACCGTAAGCGAGTATACTCCCGGAAGATCAATGATTTTCACGCTGCTGTGTCCCTTGAGCGGAGCTTCCTTCTTGTCAACGGTCACTCCCGCACGGTTGCCGACATACTCACGGGCGCCCGTCAGCGCGTTGAACAGCGTTGTCTTGCCTGAGTTGGGGTTTCCCGCAAGCGCGATTTTGATTTCCATAACGTCATCTCCCTTTGGCGGCTTGTCTGCCTATTTCATAATATTTGGAGAATTTTCAAAAATTCGGACAACTTTTCGATTTGGAATAATTAACAAAATTTATTAGAATTTTTATAGCTTTTTCACAAGGAATGTCTGTTGAAATATACCTGAAAATATGGTATAATAAACGCAGAGCGTTTATTATAC
>CAYMTG010000077.1:0-8984 GCA_964393305.1 uncultured Ruminococcus sp. | reverse complement strand
CTTAGATATCTGCCTGCTCTCCGCTGCGCGTGGCACAAGCAAACTGAAAAAGGTTTTTTAGAGGTTCCCATTGATTAAATCTTGTTCTCTTTTTTAGTAATTAAAAACAGCATTTCTTAGTACGAATTGTCATTGATTCAGAACCGCTTTAAGTGAAGAAATCTCGTCGTCCACCTGCGCCTTAACATCAGCGCTCGGCTCAAATATACTGCGGTAGCTGAAGAGCACAATACCGCCGTACTCCGTTTGTTCAGCGGACTCTAAGAACTGCCGCCTGAGAATATCTTTATCCTCAATCCATTCATTCTCGCCCGTTCCTGCCCAGTTGTCCGTGGTTCCGATTTTGGAAACCGCTACGCCTACTATCAGCGGTATCTTTCCGCTTGCCGCAAGCTCGTTCCAAGTTTTGACGCACTCTTCAAAGGGCTGCGCGGCATTTTTAAACCCGAAATAGATCTGCGGCATTATGTAATCGGTGTATCCGCTGTCCGCGCACCATTTTTTTACGTCCGCATACATATATGAATAGTTATTCTGGAGATTTCCCTGACAGCTTATGCCGAAAATCGCGTTGGGATTTGATTGTTTAACCGCACTATAAAGTGATTTTATCATTTTGTCACAGTTCGCGAAGCGAAAATCTGAAAGCGTGCTGAAGCCGCTCGCCTTAAACGCCGCGCTGTCAAACGATGCGTCTGTCGTCGGGTAGAAATAATCGTCAATGTGCAGACCGTCAACATCATAATTTCCAACAATTTCCTTTGCTCCGTCCGCAATCAGCTCAATAACCTCGTCATAGGCGGGATTTAAGTAATATGTGCCGTCCACGTTTACCGCACGTTCTCCATCGTTTATCCATTCGCCCAGCTTATAGCCATTTTCGCGGGACACATCATTTACCGAACAGCCGCGAAGCGGATTGATCCACGCTTGGAACGACAAATCACGCTTGTGCGCCTCGTCCACCATTATCTCAAGAGCGTCAAATCCGCCCGAAAGATACTTGGTATAAGGGAAAAGCGCGGAGTTATAATATGCGTCCCCATGTGAGCGGACGTGTACGTAGACGGTGTTAAGTCCAAGCGAAACGCAGTTGTCGTACACCTCGCCTATCGCTGTTCTGAAAGCGCTCGCAGATGCGCTTGGCATATTCATAAGCTCCAGATACGATATCCACACGCCCTTCACCTCTTTATAGTTGAGGGTGGTGTAGGTATTTGAGCCTAAAGGATTTTCCACAGGCGTACTGCTGCTTGAGGATGATGTTTTGGAGCTTGAAGAAGACTCGGTTAAAGAATTTGAGGATGTTGAAGATGTTTGGGAAGAAGCCGGTATTCTGCTTGATGATGCGGATGAAGCTATGGAGTCGGTTGAGGAGCTTGTCTTAGATGAAGCATCTGTCGTAAATGAGCTTTCCGTAGGATTATCCGAGGATGGATTTACCACATTTGGTTCCTCCAAAGATGAAGAACTTGAAGTGCTTAAAAAAGCGGAAGAGCTTGCGGAATCTCTGCTTGAAGAGCTTGCGCTTGACGACTGCACTCCCGCGCTTGGCGAAACAGGCAGCTGGGTTATTCCGCTCCACTCCGAGGTACTGCTTTCACCACCGTATTGTGTACTCTGCAAGCCGACATCCACTATATTCATCGAGTTATTGTTATCGGAAGTCTCGGACATAGCACAGCCGTTCAACAGAAGCATCACTGCCAAAACCGCAGCTATAAATCTGGTTTTCATATTATTTTCCCCGTTTTTTAGTTTGATATATCTATATATTTACAGTTAAATAAATTATACAATAACCGCGGGTTATGGTATAATTGCCCGATACGTGCGGAGCGAACACAGTGAACGTATGCACGAGGGCATTTAGATCATAATAAACGCTTGCGTTGTCCATAACCGCACGGAGTGAGCCGAAGGCGAGCGTATGTGCGTGGACATAAGGGTATAATAAACGTTTTCGTTTATTATACCACATATTTCATATCAAGTCAATACATTTTTTGAGAAATAAATGACATATTTGTGCGCAGCGGAAACATCCCGATGGGTAATCAGAATAATTCTGCCAACAGCAGTCCCATTTTCAACCTTTGCCGGTAATTTATGGGAACCTCTAGAAACCGATTTCCTCTCAAAATTTGCGTTTTTAGAGGTGATCTTATACTAATCTCCGCAAATATTATCCACTGTTTTAGCGGAGATTAGATTTTCCGAAGAAAGCGTCGGTTGACAACAAGTGTAAAATATGGTAGAATAGTACCGGGTGATCGATATGAATATTAAAGCTGATTTGTTCCTGACATTTGCCAAAATAGGAGCATTCACATTTGGCGGCGGTTATGCGATGCTTTCACTGATTGAGAACGAGTGTTCCCACAAAGAATGGATGACGCATGATGAATTTATGGATATGACAGTCATTGCCGAAAGCACTCCAGGTCCCGTCGCCATAAACTGCGCGACTTACGTGGGGTATAAGAAGGCGGGTGTTCTAGGTGCGGCTCTTGCCACACTGGGAGTGGTGCTGCCGTCATTCGCGATAATAACGCTTATTTCCCTGTTTTTGAAGAATTTCCTTGAAATAAAGGCTGTAGCATATGCGTTCAAGGGCATACGCGCCGCGGTTGCTATACTTATCGCGCAGGCAGGAATACGTATGATCTCCAAGATGGTGAAGAAAAAGGAAAACCGCGCCGTAAATATAGCATTTATCGCGGTTTTCTTCTCAGTTGTATTGGCGCTGAATTTTCTGAACGTGAATTTCTCGACTATATACCTTATACTTGTGTCGGGGATAGCTGGACTTGTCATCGGTCTATTCCGCAAAAAGGAGGACAACAAATGATCTTCCTCCAATTGTTCCGGGAATTCTTTAAGGTCGGACTTTTCACATTCGGCGGCGCGTACGGAGCAATTCCCCTTATCCGGGAGTGTGTGACCTCTAACGGCTGGATGACCGAAGAGCTTTTCTCGGATATGCTGGCTATAAGTGAGTCGACACCGGGTCCTATTATGGTAAATTCCGCGACTTTTGTCGGAAACGACCAAGCGGGGATACTCGGCGCCGTATGCGCAACGCTTGGCGTAGTAATGCCGTCGTTTATCGTAATAATCCTGATCTCGGCATTTCTCAAGAAATTTATGAGCTGCAGATCGGTATCCTCCGTGTTATCGGGAATTAAACCCTGCCTTGCCGGAATAATCCTTGCAACCGGAATTCATATGGCGGTAAGCGCATTGTTTACTTTCGGGGAATCGTTCTCCATAGACCTCGGAATGTTGATTATTTTCGCGGTGCTGCTGGCAGCAATCGGGATATCCGTTAAGATCCGCAGGAAGTCCCTCTCCCCCATTCTCCTGATCAGCATATCCGCGTTGCTGGGAATAGTACTTGGATATTGCGCTCCCGATCTATAATCAAACGGCCTCGAAGGTGATCTCCGAGGCCGGTGCTTTATTCTTCCATCTGCTTACCGAAATACATAGCCGCTGCTTGAACAAGCGCGGATTGCTCGGCAGTTGCTGTATCGTTGCCATTATCGCCGCTCAGCATAATAACCGCGCCGTTGACATCTCCCGCCGCCATAATCGGCGAGCAGGCGATGGCATATCTGTCAACGCCCTCAATAGGATTTAAGCGCTTGTCATCGCTGTTTTTAAGAACATAGGTTTTTCGCTGCTCAATAAGATCCTCAAGAGAACCCGAAACACGCCGCTCAATGATCTCCTTCTTGCTCATACCGGAAACCGCAATAACATGGTCGCGGTCGCAAATGACTGCGGGACACCCGCCAACCTTTGAGAGTACGTCGGCATACTGTGAAGCCGCGCTGCTTATTTCCCCAACCGGCGAGTATTTCTTGAAAATCACCTCTCCGTCGGGATTGGTATAAATTTCCAACGGGTCGCCCTCACGAATGCGCATAGTTCTGCGGATCTCCTTGGGGATTACAATACGTCCGAGGTCATCGATCCTGCGGACAATACCTGTTGCTTTCATATATTTTATTCCTCCATCAGACTAGTTTAAAACGGATTTCTCAGCCGCTGTCAACCGTTATTGTCTGCCAAAAGGGGACAATTATTCATTTTTTCGACAATGTTCTTGATCATGGGCAGGTCTTGAATATCAAATCTTCCGCTTGACTTTTCCCCGGTAAGCTCTGACAATCGAAGTAAAATCTGCCAAAGCCGAATTCTTCTCGCCGCAAATATTATACCGCTCTGCAGCATAAATCCCGACTGTAAATGTGGTCGGGAATACGGCTATTCCATTTTAGAGGTGACCTTTAGAGGTGACCTTTAGTTTTAGCCTATTAGTGTTTGTTCGCATTAACCGAAATCCGGAAAATTGCCCGCCGAACAGGCGTTGAGATAAAACAAGCGTAAATTCAAAAACCGTCCCTTCTGTGTTAAATGTGTAAAAATTTACGGCAGTCCCAATATGCTATTGACATTTTAAGGAAATAGATGTATAATTGAATTGGGAACTCCCATAGGCGGCTTAGCTCGAACTATGAGCAAACTGTTGCACTTTATTTGAGGAGTATTCTCAGGAGGAATTTTCTATGAAAAAAAGACTTGGTCTCGATAAGATGATCATCATTTTTGTAAGTATCGTCACCGCGCTTATGCTGATTGTATCGTCAACAGTCAGCTATATTATGACTTACAAAATGGTATCTGATGAAAGCCGGGCAAAGATTATCAATGAGCTGGAGCATCAAGCGTCGGGACTCGACGGCTGGATTGAAAAGCAGCAGGCTATCGTGACTGACGTCGCAAACTTCTCGGCTTCATTCAATCCGAACAAGGACGAAATTCAGAAAATCCTGATCGCCGCCTGTGAAACATCAAACGACACAATGTACACATCGTATATTTCCTACCCTACCAACGTAACGATATTCAACACAGATATTGAGCTTGGACCCGACTTCATTGCTATGGAGCGCGGCTGGTACATTGACGCGGAGGCGGCTCACGGAAATTCGATATGCACCTCGCCTTACATAGACTACGTCACCGGCAGCATGATTATCACTGTTGCGACTGCGGGATACCTTGATGACGGCTCACTGTTCGCGATTGCGGGCGGCGACGTTTATATCGACGAGCTTATCAGCTCATGCAAATCAATCTATATTTCTGAAAATGCTTATCCTTTCCTGATTGACAATGTTGGCAATATATTGGTTCACGAAAACGAGGAATATCTTCCCAGGGTCGATGGAGACACCACGATTTTCACAAACGCAGCGGATATCCCCGCTTACAGCAGCAAAGTTGAAGTCGGTAAAATCACCATAAAGAAAGATTACGACGGGGTTAAGCGCGCAATCGGCACGGTTGAGCTTTCCAACGGCTGGAGCTTGGGCTACGCTATCGACTATGGAACATATATAAAGGGTATGCTTTCGCTTATGATTTCACAGATCGTGATCATGGTGATCGCGGTTTTGCTGGTATCCGTATTGTGCGCGCTGGTTGTCAGGAAATGCCTGAAACCTGTCGACGGACTGTCCGCCGCAGCGGAGAATATGTCAAAGGGAAATCTTAGCTACGAATTATCATATCAAGGAAACGACAGCGTAGGAAGGCTTAGCAAGAACCTCGCGGACACAAACAGAGCATTGAAAAGCTATGTAGATGATATTTCCGCAAATCTTTCAAGAATGAAGGACGGTAATTTCAACGTTTCCTTTGGCGCGGAATATGTGGGTGATTTCGCACCCATCAAGGATTCTATTGAACAGATCTCAAAGTCGATAGGCTCGGTTATTGAAGGAATCAGCAACTCTTCCGAAGAAGTCAGTCTCGGAGCAGAGCGCGTTTCGGAGACTGCCGCCGCGCTATCCGCCAGCGCAAACGAACAGACCGAAACTGTAGACCAAATAAGCCGGATCGCGGATGCCATCAAAGCGCTCACTGAAGAAAACAGCAGCAGCGCGGAAAAAGCACTGCTCTACTCGCGTGAGACAGGCGAAGCGATCGCCGCAAGCAACGTGAGCATGAAGGATCTGCTTGATTCGATGTCGCAGATAACTCAAATGTCCGTACAGATCGAAAAGATCATCAAAACCATCGACGACATAGCCTTCCAAACCAATATTCTCGCGCTCAACGCTTCTATTGAAGCAGCAAGAGCGGGCACGGCGGGTAAGGGCTTTGCGGTTGTTGCGGACGAGGTACGCAACCTTGCTTCAAAATCGGCAGAGGCTGTAGGAGGAACAACCGAGCTTATCACCAATACAACGAACGCTATCGAAAAGGGTTCGACAATCGCGAACGCAACCGCATCCTCGCTTGAAGCGGTCACTAGGAAATCCAAGGAGGTGGACGAGCTGGTTGCACGCATCTCAAAGGCGTGCAATGAACAGCAAAACAGCGTGAACGACATAAACGAAAAAATCGAAATCATCTCCGCGGCAGCGGAACGCAACTCCACGACCGCAAAGGAGAGCGCTTCCTCAAGTGATGAACTTAACACCCAGGCAAGCTCCCTTCGTGATTTGCTTGACGGTTTCAAACTTCAATAAAAAATAAACAAAATGTCTCCCACAGCGCAATGCTGTGGGAGATTTTGCGGAATAGGAGAAATCATTACAAGCTCCCGACCTCCGCCGGAACTTATCACAAGCAGTTCTTAAAGTGACGCGCAATATGCTTCTTCAGTAACATATCCAGATCAATATCAAACAATTCGCTCAGCTTCATCCAAGTCTCCCAATTTGAACTGCCCTCTCCACATTCAATTTTTCGCAGATTGGAACATCCGACCTCCAAAAGCTCAGCCGTCATCTGCTGCGTCAATCCATACCTCATCCTTCCCTTCTGTACCTGCTCGCCAAATTCTTTCTGAAAAATCTTAAACATACCTTACCCCTTTCGCCAACTCGTTTTGCATTATTGCACCCATTAATTATTATAACTCATTTGCGGAAAAAGTCAACCACTGTCGACGAAAATTCTCCATTATGCATAAGACTTTATTTTTGGGGAGGAATTTTGCAGTCACATAATACGGGCAATTTTGTTAAGCTTGCACAAAGAAATTCGATGTCAAAAAAGGATATGAACGAAAAATCGCAGGAATAATCCAATAATGCTCTTTGTAATAAGATTTCCCTCAAACATATATTTTGCATAATCAATATAAAGGGAACCTCTAAAGGTCACCTCTAAAATAATACGGCTGACGGATTTCCTCAATTCGCCGGCTGTGTTTGTTCAGCCTCTCTTTTTGTATATCTCACTTGCTCAAATCTATCTGTCTGATGGCATCCCTTACCTTCAGAACGTATGTCGGGGAGACGGAAAGCTCGTCCACTCCCATCCGCAGAAAAATCTCGGTAAGGGTGGTGTCTGCGGCAAGCTCTCCGCAGATACCGATCCATACGCCGTTCTTGTGCGCGTTCTCGGCGGAGAACTCGATAAGGCGGAGTATTGCCTCGTGATGGGTATCGCAGAACTCTTCAATATTCGGGTTCTGACGGTCACAGGCAAGAGTGTATTGGGTAAGATCGTTGGTACCCACGCTGAAAAAGTCAACCATAGGCGCGAGCTTGTCACTGATAATAGCCGCCGCCGGCGTTTCGATCATAACTCCTATTTCGACGTTCTCCGCAAAGCCGATACCGTCGGCACGAAGCTCCGATTTAACATCGTCGCAGATCGCCAATGCTCTCTCCACCTCCGAAACGCTCGTGATCATCGGGAACATTATACCCAGATTGCCGAACACCGACGCTCTGTACAGTGCCTTGAGCTGCGTCCTGAAAATTTCGGGACGGGTAAGGCATATCCTTATCGCACGGTAGCCGAGCGCAGGGTTATCCTCTCTATCAAGGTTGAAGTAGTCCACCTTCTTATCCGCGCCTATATCCAGCGTTCGGATAATGACCTTCTTCCCCGCCATGCTCTCGAGAACTTTTTTATATGCGTTGAATTGCTGCTCCTCAGTAGGGTAATCGGTGTTTTCAAGGTAAAGAAACTCGCTGCGGAAAAGTCCTATCCCACCCGCGTCATTCAACAGCACAGCACCTATATTGTCAACGCTGCCGATATTCGCGTAGACGTTGATTTTAGTGCCGTCAAGCGTGACATTCTCCTTGCCCTTGAGATCTTGAAGAAGTCTTTTCTTCTCCTCATCAGCTTGCTGCTTTTTGAGAAGCCGCTCACGGGTCTCATCGTCCGGATCGAGGAAAACCTCGCCCGTGTAGCCGTCCACAATCGCGCTGTCACCGTCCCTCACCGCTGCGAGAAACTCGCCGCCCACACCAATAACAGCGGGAATATTCATATTCCGCGCCAAAATAGCGGTGTGCGAGTTAGACGAGCCGTGCGCGGTCACGAACGCGAACACCTTCTCTTTATCGAGAAGCACCGTCTCGCTTGGCGCGAGGTCGTCCGCGCAGATGATCACCTTTTCATCGGTAAGAACGGTTTCGGTCTTATCGGAATTGAGATTTCTGATAATGCGGTTTGAAATATCGCGGACGTCGGTCGCTCGAGCGTTCATATACGCATCATCCATCGCGCTGAACATAGCCGCGAAATTATCCGAAGTAGCAGCTACCGCATACTCCGCGTTCACCTGCTGGGTCTCGATAATATTAGTGATAGAGTCGTTGTAGTCCTCGTCGTCAAGCATCATCATGTGGATCTCAAAAATCTGCGCGTTGGTCTCGCCGACCTCTTTGACCGCCTTTTCGTAAATTTCTTGGAGCTGGGCCGCCGCCGTTTCCTTGGCAGCGGCAACCCTTGCCTTCTCACCGTCTATATCGGTGATGTGAATTCTTTTCACCGCGATCTCCCGACGGTTGAAAACCGAGATTTTTCCAAAAGCGATTG
This sequence comes from uncultured Ruminococcus sp., assembly GCA_964393305.1. Classification (GTDB taxonomy): domain Bacteria; phylum Bacillota; class Clostridia; order Oscillospirales; family Ruminococcaceae; genus CAG-115. The sequence goes on along the minus strand of CAYMTG010000077.1, from coordinate 125 downwards.
CTCCATATACGCCTTTTCCCATAAATTTAGTCATACTCTTCACCCCGCTTTAATGGACGCGGCTGCGCGCCGCTTCTATTAAGGGAACCTCTAGAAACCGGTTTGAAAAGAGAAAATGAGTGGAG
>CAYMTG010000076.1:0-9184 GCA_964393305.1 uncultured Ruminococcus sp. | reverse complement strand
TGCCGCTTTTTTCTTTTAAACCTCCTTGCGATGGTTAATTTACCAAATATCCCGCTTTGTTTAGCTGAAACTTTGTTAAATATGTCATGCGGATTTCGTCTTTATATTGGTTGCAATTTTATGGGGAAAATGGTATAATTGTAGTAGGAGTATACGGCATAATACGTTCTGATGCAGAATTACCGCATTTTTCGCCTGCATATTATGCCCCCAAAAAAACAAAGGTCAAAGTGGTGGATAACATGAATAAGAAAAAATTTATGACTGCTATCGCAATGTCGCTGCTGTGTGTTCTCATGAACATCGCGGCAAAGGCTTTGACCTCTGCGCTCGATTTTCCGATGATGTTCGATACGATAGGCACTATGCTTTGCGCTTACATATACGGGCCCGTTCACGGCGCTGTGGTGGGTCTTGCCACTAATATCGCGTACAACGCCGCCGCGCCGATTTATTCGATTTACGGTCTCGTAAACGCTGCCGCCGGCGTCATAGTCGGTCTTTTCGCTAAGAAAAGGTACTTGGAGAGTAAATTCGGCGTTCTCACAACCACTATGGTGGTGACCGTCGTTTCAGCTTTGATCTCTACGCCGCTGAATATCATCTTCTTTGACGGCGAGGTAAACAACAAGTGGGCCAACGGCGTCGTTGAGCTTTTTAAGACGCGCAATTTTAACGAATATTTCGCGTACTTCGCGGGTGAGTTTTATCTCGATTTCGTGGACAAGCTGTGTACCATTGCCGTTCTGGTCGCGGCTATCAGGATCTACCGCAGATACGCCTCCGATCGCGTACGAAAGGCAGTTAAGGAGCTGCTTTCCATCTCGATGGCGCTCGTCCTGTGTGTTTCCGTGATGCCTCTGCGCGGTATTGCTTCGGCGGAGTCGGTGGTTCATACCGCATTGTACTCCAATGCCGCGGATGACTCTGACAGCACGGACGGCTCCGATGGCTCGAATGAACCGACGGATTCGGACAGCACGGATGATTCGGACGATACCGATGATCAGTCTGTTCAGATAGGGTTGAGCGCGGGAGTTACTTTTGATAAGAATATCGGCACCAGACTCAGGACTATCTACGACTCCGAGAACGGCTTGCCGGGCGGTATGGTAAACGACATCGCCCAGACAAAGGACGGCGTTCTTTGGATAGGCACATACGGCGGACTTTACCGCTACAACGGCAGCACCTTCCGCCTTATGAACGAATTTGAGACGGTCAAGGCAGTCAACTGCTTCCTCGTTGACGAGGAAGGAAGGCTCTGGATAGGCACCAACGACAGCGGTGTTTCTATATGTGTAAACGACGAGATCTCCACCGTACTCAACGCCGGCAGCGGACTTCCGTCAGACTCCGTGCGCGCTATCGCTCAGGGCAAGGACGGACTGTACTACGTCGGGACCTCCGATGCTCTGGCGATCGTCAATATTTTTAACGGACTGAGCATTACCGAAATAGTAAATGAGATCACCTACGCAAAAAGCATTTCGGTCGGCGAGAATTACACGGCTGTCGTATCGGACAGCGGTATACTCTATCTGCTGGACGGAGCGAAAATTATCGAACAATCGCCGGAAGAATCAATATACAGCTGCTGCTTTTTTGACGAGGGAGACATCTTGTATGTCGGCAGGAGCGACGGAGTTATCGACATATTTGACGTTTCCGCAGGCTCGCTTATAAAAATCGAGGAAAGGGACTGCGGCGAGCTGGACACCATAAACTCCATAAACTACGGATTAACCACCGAGTTCATCATCTGCTCCGATAACGGCGTGGGTTATTTCACCGAATCGGGCGAGTACTTCGATATCAATATGGGGCAGTTCTCAAGCTGCGTCAACCACGTTATCATCGACTATCAGGAAAATCTGTGGTTTACGTCGTCGCGGCTTGGACTGATGAAAATGTGCACCTCCCCGTTTAACGAGATTTATACGGTTCTCAATATGGAGTCCAATGTCGTGAACGCTGTTTGCGAATGGAACGGCGCGCTCTACTTTGGCACCGATGATGGAATTGACGCGGCGGATCTTGCTCTTGAAAACGTCGTAAACAACACGATAACCGAAACTGTGGAGAATTACCGAGTTCGCTGCCTTATGCCCGACAGTGAAGGAAACCTCTGGATATGCACCTCGAGAAGCGGCGTTTTCCGGGTAGACGAGGATATGAATTTCAGGCTGTACACCAAAGAGGACGGTCTTATCAGCAATAAGACCATATGCACTATTGAGACCTCGAACGGCGATATTCTGGTGGCTACCGATACGGGCATAACCTGTATACGCGACGGCGAGGCGGCTTATTCGCTCGGAGAGGAGGACGGGTTCAGCACTCCGAAGATCATCTGCCTGCTGGAGGCGTCAAACGGGGATATTCTCGCGGGGACGGACGGCAGCGGTATCTCGATCATCAGGAACGAGGAGATCGTCGATACCATCAATAAGAGCGACGGACTAAGCTCCAACACCATTATGAGGATAACAGCCGACAGCGACGGCAGCGGCTACTTTATCGTAACCGGAAACAGCTTGTCCTATATGGACAAAAACTACAATATCCGAACTCTCACGAATTTCCCCTACTTCAACAACTATGATGTAGTCGACAACAATGACGGTATGCTCTTTGTACTAAGCTCGGCGGGAATTTACGCGATCGACAAGGACATACTCTTAAACGGCGGCAGCGAGTGTATTCTGCTGGACTACTCGCGGGGACTTCGCACCTCGCTCACCGCAAACTCATGGAACTACATCGATGACGACGGTACTCTGTATCTCTCGGGGGACACGGGAGTTGTGAGCTTCAATCTCGATAATTATACTCTTGCTCCGGGCTTCTACAGAATAAATTTGTCGCATATCGAGGTGGACGGAGAAAACATCTACTCGCAGGACGGCGAGACCTTTACCATTCCGCGTGGAGCGTTACGGGTGGTGGTTGATCCCGACATCCCTAACTACTCGCTTACGGATCCCTATGTAAGGATGTATCTGGAAGGCTTTGAAAATGAGATGACGGTCACTACCCTCAGCACAATGACGCACAAGGTTTATACCAACCTCCCGACCGGCACCTACCGCTTTCATCTGGAGCTTCTCAACGAAAAGGGCGAGGTATCGATGGAGAACATCTTCACCATCGTCAAGGAAGAGGAGATCTACGACAAATGGTGGTTCATGGCGTACTTCTGGATAGTATTCGTCGCTATTATCGTATATATCGCGTGGCTGGTCTTCAGACTGAACAACCAGCGTACGCTCAATCTCCAGAAGCGCGAGATCGAACTCGCGCACAAGCAGATCGAGATGGGCAACCAGGCGATTATGACAATTGCTCGTACCGTCGACGCGAAGGATATAAACACGAGCGAGCACTCTTTCCGCGTGTCGCAGTATTCCGTGATGATCGCGAAGAAGATCGGCTTTGACGAGCAGCAATGCGAGGAACTGCGCCAGACAGCGCTTCTCCACGATATAGGAAAAATCGGTATTCCCGACAGCGTTCTTAACAAGCCGGGGAAGCTCACCGACGAGGAATACGCGATCATGAAGACTCACGTTGTCAAGGGCGCGGAAATTCTGGAAAACTTTACCTTCGTGAAGAACATAGTCGAGGGCGCGAAGTACCACCACGAGCGTTACGACGGACACGGGTATATGGAAGGTCTTAAAGGAGAGGAAATACCGCTCAATGCGCGAATTATCGGCATCGCGGACGCATTCGACGCTATGACCGCAAACCGTGTGTACCGCAAGCAGCTGGATATTGATTTCGTTATTGGGGAGCTGCGCCGCTGCCGCGGAACGCAGTTTGACCCGACGCTCACCGATATTCTTTTAACGCTTATCGATGACGGCACTATCGATATTGAGAAGCTGTACGCTGACAGCAAAGCCTCGCCAAAAAGGAGAGAGACACAATGACAATGAAGCGTTCGATTATTGCGGTGATTATCGGCGCGATGGTGGTGATTGCCGCATCCTTTGGCATAAGCGCCATAGCAAAGCCAAAGGGCAAGGATTTCGTCAAGATAGGCATAGTCTACATAGGGGACGCCGCGACGGCTTATACGGCTAATTTTATAAATGCCATAAACGCTGTTAAGTCCGATTACGGGGATAACGTGGAGGTGATCTCCAAGTTCAATATTCCCGAGGGCGACGAAAGCCCCGCGTTTCAAGAGCTGATTGACGACGGCTGCGACATCATCTTTTCAACGAGCTACGGCTACGGAGAGACGGTGAAGCAGCTCGCCGCGAAGAACCCCCAGATCGAGTTCTGTCAGGTATGCTGTTCCAACGCCAACGTTGACCCGGTCCTTTCCAATTATCATAACGCAATGGGCGAGATACACGAGGCGCGGTATATCTCCGGGGTTGTCGCGGGAATGAAGCTGGAGCAGCTCATCAGCGACGGTACGATCACTCCCGAACAGGCAAAGGTCGGATATGTGGCTGCTTTCCCGCTTGCCGAGGTAATCTCCGGCTACACGGCGTTTTTGCTGGGCGTGCGCTCGGTAGTGCCGGACGCTGTTATGACGGTGATCTACACCAATTCGTGGAGCAACTTCGCGCTGGAGAAGAAAAGCGCCGAGCGGCTTATATCCGAGGGCTGCGTTATCCTCTCGCACCACACCGATACCGAGGCTGTTGCTTTCGCGTGTGAAAACATTCCCACGTATTGCGTCAGCTATAACTCCGCCACGGCGGATATAGCGCCTACCAGCTATCTTACGGGGTGCAGAATAGATTGGGAGCCGTATATTTCCGCCGCCGTAAGCGCGGTGTTTGAGGGAAAGAAAATCGAGAGCTGCGTCAGCGGCAGCGTTTATGGGAATGATGTGAGCGCGGGTTTTGACCGTGGCTGGATAAGTATGCTGTATCTTAACGAGAGCGTTACCGCTCCCGGCACTGCCGAGCGTGTCGATGAACTCATCAAGGAGTTTAAAAAGGGCAGGCTGACCGTATTCAAGGGGGACTACATCGGGGTTGACCCGTTCGATCAGGGTTCCACCATTGACCTGAACGACGGCTATGTCGAGTGCCGGAACTCCTCCGCGCCGACATTCCACTATGTACTTCAAGATGTGATCACGATACTGGAATAACAAAAATCCCGCTGTAAAGCAGCGGGATCTCGTTTCACTAATAATATTTTGGGAGGAATTTAAAATTCCTCCCAAAATTTGTATTAACGCTTCTTTTTTGCGGTAATCGCCACCGCCGAGCAGAGGATCGAAACGCAAGCCGCCGTCGTCATTCCAAAATCGCCCGTCGCGGGGTTGCCCGATACATCGGGATTTTCGGCGGAGCTTGTATCAAGTCCGAGCGTCTGCGTGAGCTTGCTGTAAATCAGCGAATGACCGTCTTTATTCGGGTGAACGTCCAATGACTCTATATTGGTGTACTTAGCGGCGTTTCCCTTAAATGCCGTGAAAATATCCGCGACCTTCACGCCGTTGATACCTGCGGCGGCGTAAATCTTTGTGTTGAGCTTGTCGAGCAGGGTCTTTGCGTTCTCGTCGAAAAACGCCATATCCTCATTTCCCTCAAACGGATTGTACACCGTGAGAACAACGACCTCACAGTCGGGATTGAGCGACTTTATCTTGCTGAAAATTCCGTCCAGATTGTCGAAGGTCTTGTTAATATCAACGGAGTCCAGAACGCTTTGCAGTACCGGCTCCAGCTTTTCCTGAAGGAGCTTCAGATCGGCTTCCGACGGCTCGGCATTGTCGCCCGTAAACAGCTCCAAAAGCTCCTCGTCCTTAGTTACGGCATCAACAAGCGCTGTGGCAAGCGGGACAAGGTAGTCGTTTCCGCCGATGGAGATCACTATGTCGTCTGCGGCTTTTATTTTCTCGGTAACATCCGCGCTGTCCAGAGACGCAAGCAGCTCGGCGGTGGTGCGTCCGTCCACCGCGAAATTCGCGTAGTCCTCATACAACGCGCCCAGACGGCTGCCGAAGCTGTCCTTAGCGCTGGTGTTGTCACCCGATTTATATCCGGAAAGTCCATATCCCGTAGCGATGGAGTCGCCCAGCACCACGAGAGCGCCGTTCTCCGCAGCAAACGCGCTCGCGCAAAGCATAAGCGAAGCGGCAAGCGTCATTATCAAGCAAAATACTTTTTTCATACCGTACCTCTATCATCAAACAGCTAAACGAAAGGGATGTCTGTTCCAAAGCCGCCTTGCGTCCCCTGAGTTATCGACAAAACGTTCTGCCGTCACCTATTTGCCGATACGCACGGAGTAAACCATGCTCAAAATTTTAAGATCAGCCCTGCTTTGCTCTCTTCTTCGCTTCAATATCAGCGAGAGCGTCCTTTCTCGAAAGGTTGATACGTCCCTGACTGTCGATCTCCATTACCTTCACGATGATCTCATCGCCGACGGAAACAACGTCCTCCACCTTTTCAACGCGGTGATTTTCCAGCTTGGAAATATGCACCATACCGTCCTTGCCGGGCGCTATCTCAACAAACGCGCCGAAGTTCATAATGCGGACGACCTTGCCCTTGTAAATTGCTCCTATCTCGGGCGGATTTACGATGGTGTGGATTACCTGAACGCAAGCGTTCGCCTTTTCGAGATCCGAGCCGCAAATGAACACGTTGCCGTCCTCGTCAACGTCGATCTTGACCTCAAAGTCCGCGCAAAGCTTCTGGATAACCTTGCCGCCCTTGCCGATAACGTCGCTTATCTTATCAACGGGAACCTTTGTGGTGAGCATCTTGGGCGCGTACTTGCCGACGGTAGGACGCGGCTTATCTATTGCTTTGAGCATTACCTCGTCGAGAATATAGTCTCTTGCCTTGTGGGTCTTTTCAAAGGCGCTCTTGATGATCTCGGGGGTAAGACCGTCGATCTTAAGATCCATCTGGATAGCGGTAATTCCCTCGTGGGTACCCGCTACCTTGAAGTCCATATCGCCGAAGAAATCCTCAACACCCTGTATATCCACCATCGTCATCCAGCGGTCGCCCTCGGTGATAAGTCCGCAGGAGATACCCGCAACGGGCTTCTTTATCGGAACGCCCGCGTCCATAAGCGCAAGCGTCGAGCCGCATACCGAGCCTTGCGAAGTCGAGCCGTTCGAGGACAGAACCTCCGACACCAGACGAATAGCGTACGGGAACTCCTCAACGGAGGGGATCACGGGCAGCAGCGCTCTTTCAGCAAGCGCGCCGTGACCTATCTCGCGGCGGCCGGGACCTCTGGACGCTTTGGTTTCGCCAACGGAGTACGCGGGGAAGTTGTAGTGGTGCATATAGCGCTTGCCCTCTTCCTCGTCGAGACCCTCCAGCTTCTGGGAGTCGCTTACCGGACCGAGCGTGCATATCGTCATAACCTGAGTCTGACCTCTGGTGAAGATACCCGAGCCGTGAACTCTCGGAAGTACGGCTACTTCAGCGGCGAGCGGGCGCATCTGGTCGAGAGCGCGTCCGTCAACGCGCTTTCCGTCGTCGAGCAGCCAGCGGCGCACCACAAACTTCTGGAGCTTATACATACACTCGTCGAGCATAGCGGTCTTCTCGGGATATACCTCGTCAAACTTCTCGTGAACCTCCGCGTAAATGGGCTGAAGACGCTCCTCGCGGATATTCTTGTCGTCGGTGTCCATCGCGTAGCGTACCTTTTCTATCGCGAACTCGGAAACAGCCTCGTACATATCGTGGTCGACTTCCTGGCTCTCGAACGCGAACTTTTTCTTGCCGATCTGAGCCTGAATGTCCTTGATAAACGGAATGAGCGACTTCACGATCTCATCGTGACCCGCCATGATAGCCTCGAACATCTTTTCGTCGGAAACCTCGTTCGCGCCCGCTTCGATCATCACGACCTTCTTCTCGGAAGAAGCGACGGTAAGGTTGAGATCGGACTTCTGACGCTGCTCCGCGTTCGGCATAAGCACGATCTCGCCGTCAACAAGACCGACGGAGATACCGCCGATAGGACCGTTCCACGGAATATCGGAGATGGAAACGGCGATAGACGCGCCGATCATTCCCATGATCTCGGGCGAGCAGTCGGGATCTACTGCCAAAACGGTCATTGTGATAGCCACGTCGTTGCGCATATCCTTCGGGAAGAGGGGGCGCATGGGGCGATCTACGACACGCGAGGTGAGGATAGCCTTTTCCGAGGGGCGACCCTCGCGCTTGAGAAATCCGCCGGGGATCTTGCCCACGGAGTAGAGCTTCTCCTCGTAATCAACAGCGAGCGGGAAGAAGTCCACGCCGTCGCGGGGTTTCGGGGAAGCGGTAACGTTTACCATAACAACGGTTTCGCCGTATCTTACCCAGCACGAGCCGTTAGCCAGACCGCAGACCTTGCCGGTCTCAACGGTAAGCTCTCTGCCCGCGAACGTTGTTTTAAATACCTTGTAATTTTCAAACATTCTTTTCTTTTCCTTTCCGTGATGATGTTCAATGATGAATAGGCGGACGTTTACAAAAAACTCAACAGGCGGCAGTCCGCCGGCTCAGTTTATTGCAAACATCGCACCTATTAAACAGCGACTGACAGCCGCGCTGCACGCAGACGGCCGCCAATCGCCATTCAATGATTAACCTGAGACCGAGCTTAGCGATGATCGCACGGTAACTATCGGCGTCTTTTTCCGATTTCAGCCCAGGCGCCCCGACAAGAGCGCGGCGGACTTACTTTCTAAGACCCAATTTTGCGACGATCGCACGGTATCTCTCAATGTCCTTCTTCTGCAGGTAGTTAAGCAGATTTCTTCTGCGTCCTACCATCTTGAGCAGTCCGCGAGTGGAGTGGTAATCCTTCTTGTGGACCTTGATGTGTTCGGTAAGGTCGTTGATCCTCTTGGTGAGAATAGCGATCTGAACCTCGGGGGAACCGGTGTCGTTAGGGTGAACGCGGTTTGCCTCGATTACCGCATTCTTTTCTTCTTTTCTAAGCATAGTAAAAGCTCCTTTGCTTGTATTCTCCGAATTCACAGAGGCGGGACAGGAGTTAGAGATCCTCAGATCCGTGAATAGGAATTATTCTCCGTGTGCTAAACCACACAACAAGTATTATATCACAAAAAAAAGATTTTGTAAAGGGCTTTTTCGGGAAAAGAGAAATATTTTTTCGAATCGGGCATTGTTATGTTATCTGTATGTGGCGGCATACTGTCCCTTGTTTGCCTGCTGCTTGAACT
>CAYMTG010000075.1:7760-9199 GCA_964393305.1 uncultured Ruminococcus sp. | reverse complement strand
GTTCAGCACGAGCGTTTCCGCTTTGCAGGACGGCTTGCCTTTTTGCGGAGTTTTTGCGCTGCCGCCGTATATCACGGAGTTCTCGGCGGAGCTTTTTATCCGCCCACCGAAAAGATTTTCCATTTCTTTGACGTGAGCGGCTGCGCGCTCACGGTTGTCGTCTCGTCCGGCCATAATAGTAATCCTCCTGATTTATGTAAGAAAATTCCAAATTTATGTAAGAAAATTCCAAAAAATCGTTTCGATGTCTGCCTATGCCCCGTGCAGTGGGACACAAGAGGGTCTTTTTCCGCTTTTTAATGGGAGATCGGTATTACCATATTTGAAAGAAGTGATTTACGGGACTATGCCCCTTGCCCACCGTATAGGAATTTTTGATGGCGAGGTATACATATCGCTTAGCGTCGTTCACCGCCTCAAAGAGTCGGCAGCCGTCCGCGAGTCCCGCCGCGATCGCGCTTGAGAGAGCGCAGCCGGTTCCGTGCGTGTTCGGCGAGTTGACGCGCTCGGAGCGGATAACGCGGGGTATGCCGTTGTCGAGCAAAAAGTCGATCGCCTGCTCGCCGTCTGAGTGTCCGCCCTTTACAATAACGTTTCTCGCGCCCATTCTGTGCAGCTCCGCCGCCGCATTCTCGATGTCGTCCCATTCGTTTATCCTGATACCCGTGAAAGCCTCCGCCTCGGGGATATTCGGCGTGATGATCTCGGCAAGCGGGAAAATCTTCTCCACGTATACGGGAATAACCTCGCTTTTGGAGAGCGTGTCGCCGCTTGTCGCCGCAAGTACGGGGTCGCACACGATATGCGGCGGGTTGTATTGCGCCAGTTTCTCGGCGACTGCCGCAGCAATTTCGGGAGTGGGGAGCATACCAAGCTTCACTGCCGAGAACTCAATATCCTCGAAAACAGCGTCAAGCTGATTTGCCACCTCGTCCGTCGGGACGTTAAGCACCGAGATGACGCGCTGCGTGTTTTCCGCGACTACCGAGGTAATAACAGACGCGCCGTAGCACCCGAACGCACTGAACGTCTTGAGATCCGCTTGAATACCCGTGCCGCCCGAGCAGTCCGACCCGGCGATGGTGAGTACCTTTTTGATTTCGCTCATAGTTGATCCTCCATTTTTCTGAAAAATGAAAACCGCACCCTCCGGGATAGGGGAATGCGGAAAATTCCGACCGCGCTTCCCTGCGACGGTATTGACCGACAGGTTCAAAGGGACTATCTCAACCCCGAAGCGGAGTACCCCCGGCGAATTATATAAGGCAACACCGCGCAAAGACCGCGCTTCGTGCGGTGCTGCCTTAATCTTCGTTAAAACAATTTTTTAATAAGAGATTAGTACCAGTATATCACAATTCCCGTTATTTGTCAAGGGCTTTGAAGGAGGATAATCTTGACTAATCGGCGGGTTGGTGGTATAATAAACAAGGACGTTT
>CAYMTG010000075.1:0-7660 GCA_964393305.1 uncultured Ruminococcus sp. | reverse complement strand
AAGGACGTTTGTTATTCCCTTATGTAAGGGTAGTGAAAAAGGACACGACTTGAAAAGGAAGACCATGGAACGCTATTATTTTCACGCCGAGGTGGGGGACTGCTCCCGAAAGCTTCGACAGGCAATTATCGTTGTTATCGCGCCTATACTCACAATGTGCGTTTTTTGCGCGGTAATTATATTTCTCAATCTCGGCTCGGATCTTCCGAGACTGCTGCTGCGGGTGATAGCGTTCGGCGTACTCGCGGGTATGATCTTCACGTTTATCGCTGTTTATATGACGGATAAATATAAGCGCCGCCACAGCCGATACACGTTTTTCGATATACTGCCGAGCGGCTTGGTATACAGCGAGTACGCGGGGGAATTTACAAGATACGGCAAGCGGGTGATCCTGCGGAAGCTGTATTACATACCGTTCAAGGGTCTGGAGAGTGTCTCGCGCAGCCCGAAGACTTCTCCCCGCGAGCTGACGATAAAGGGCGAGGTGCGGGAGTATTTTCACGAAACCAACCGTCTTGGCTATCACATCGCGGAAAACGGAGAGCTGATATTCGACACTCTGATATTGAATACGAATTACTTTAAGATAAAAAGCTCCCTCACGATAAGGGAGCACCTAGGCAATACAAAGCGCATAGAGCACGCGGTGCTCTATTATTGGGAGGAATTTAAGAAAATCCCCGAGCGCCGTCCTTTCGACATTACCAAGGCGATAGCGGTCCGCAGGCGTAAAAAGCCGACGACCTCAAACCCCGAGCTGGAAGCGCCCACTTATTCCAGAAAATGGTAATTGCGCGGCGCCTGCTCTTTCTGTCTTTAAAATCATAGGTTTTTATTACAAATTCACAAAATTCTTATTGACAAGGATGGATTTTTGTGTTAAAATTAATATGGATATTGGTTTTTTAACGCCTATGGGGGATAAGATATATTATGAACAACGATAAGAAAAGAGCAACAGTCCTGATAGTTGACGACCTTAAGTTCAATATCGAGCTTATGGGCGATCTGCTGTGCGACAGCTTTGAAATACGCACGGCAAACAGCGGCTTTGAAGCGCTGGATATTATCCGCAGCGACCCGAAAGCCGTCGACGTGATCCTGCTGGATATGATTATGCCCAGGATGAACGGCTGCGAGTTCCTCGAGCAGATGAAGTCCGAGCCGGAGATCTCCGAAATTCCGGTTATAATCGTCACCACAGACGACGATCCGTATACCAAGCTCCGTGCGTTCGATCTGGGCGCGAAGGACTTTGTGCAGCGCGGCGCGGATGTTACCGTGATAAAGCACCGTATCAATAACGTTCTCCGCCTGACCCTGCTCGAAAGACTGATCGACGAAAACGCCAGAATGACCGTCGAGAACGAGCAGATGAAGAAGGCAGCGGACAACGAGCACCGCTTCACCGCCTTTATGGATAATATCCCGGGCGGCGTGGCGGTTATCCGCACAAACGGCACTGACGCGGAGTGTTCATATTTCAACAAAGAGCTGCTGGTGCTTTTCGGAATGACCCCCGAGGAGTTTAAGGCGCAGTTCACCGATACATATCGCCCCGAGTGGATAAAGACCTTCATTCGTGAAGAGGGTTATTCGTCCCATTTTTCGTTTACGTTTTCCGTGGCGGATTCCTCCAATCCCGACGCGTGCCAGTGGATAAGGCTTATCGCGGGAAAGCTGGGCGAGACCGACGGCACCGCCGATATATACTGCGTGTTCCTCGACGGAACGGATGAAAAGCGCCACGAGATGCTTGCCAAGGAGGCGGGCGAGAAGCTTCGCGAAAACGAGGATATGCTTGAGGCGCTTCTCGACAATTCCCCCGGCGGAATAGTGTACGCGGAGCGCGACAGCTACGGTAAAATGAACGTGCTGTTTGTCAATCGGGGACTTGCCGAGATGCTGGAGTACCCCACCTACGAGAGCTGTATCGCCGAGTTAAGCTCGGACGCTGCCGTAGGACTTACCGCTTACGATGTCAGCGTTATCCGAAAGAAGCTTGAAGAAACCCTGGCGAACGGCGGTCACCTCAAGCACACCTTCAACGTCACTACCAAGAACGGCAATACCATCTGGCTTATGCTGAGAGCGAAGCCTATGCTCAACACGGACGGCGTTCTGTGCCTGTACATATTCATCACGAATACCACCAAGGAGAAGATGATCGAGGACGAGCTGCGCACCGTGGCGTACTTCGACCCGCTTACCGGACTGTATAACCGCTCCGCGTTCATCAAAAACGCACGCGAGAAGCTGGATGAGAACCCGATGATGGAGTACTCGATGATGAGGCTCAATATCGGCTCCTTTAAGACCGTCAACGACCTTATGGGACGCGAGCTGGGCGATAGGGTTCTGTGCATGGTGGCGAACGTTCTGCGTGAAATTATGGGCGAAAGCGGCATATATGCGCGTTTCTTCGCGGATAATTTCTGCGTGCTGGTGCCGTATTCCGAGCGTTCGGTTCACCCGCAGATGATACTCGACGCCTTGAAAAAGGCGATGAAGGAGATTCCGGAGGTCACCCACGAGATCCAGTTCTACATCGGCGTGTATAAGATGACCGACAAGTCGCTCTCGATCGATAATATGGCTGACCGTGCGTCAATAGCCTGCCGTTCGATCAACGGCAGCTACCGCGAGCATATCGCGTATTACGACGAGAAAATGCGTCTTCGTATGCTTGAGGAGCAGGAGATCTGCGACGAGAGCCGCCGCGCCCTTGACAACGGCGAGTTCTATGTCTGCTATCAGCCGGTATACGGCATACAGGCGCACAGATTTGTAAGCGCCGAGGCTCTTGTGCGCTGGAATCACCCGAAAAAAGGCATGATACCTCCGGGAAAGTTTATCCCCGTGTTCGAGAAAAACGGCTTTATCGCCGAGCTTGACCTGTACATTCTTGAGCAGGTGTGCGTTTACCAGAAAAAGCGTATGGACAGCGGGTTAGAGCCGTTCCCCATCTCGGTGAACATCTCCCGTATGAGTATGTATAATCCCAAGCTTTACGATATAATCAACGACCTCACTGCGCGTTACCGCGTAGACCCCAAGAACTTCCGCATTGAGATCACGGAGAGCGCTTATAACGATAACCCCGCTCAATTGCTTGAAACGGTCGGCAGACTGCGCGGGAACTGTTTCCCTGTCCTGATGGACGATTTCGGCAGCGGCTATTCCTCGCTCAATACCCTTAAGGACATCCCGATCGATATTCTCAAGCTTGATATGCAGTTTATGCAGGGCTTTGAGAAGAACGGCAAGGTAGGCACTATCGTTACCTCTATCGCGAGAATGTCCAAGTGGCTCAATATCCCGATGCTGGCGGAGGGCGTTGAGACCCGCGAGCAGTACGAGTTCCTCGCAAGTATCGGCTGCTCGTATATTCAGGGCTTCTACTTCTCCCGTCCCGTACCCGAGTCGGAGTTTACTATGCTTATCGAGCAGGAGGAGGTTGTAGGCGTAAGCGAGAAACAGTCGGAGAAGGATATTACTATCGGCTATGATGTAAACGAGCTTCTCGGCAGCAATCCGCTGGTGTCAAAGATCATTGACAGCGTCTGCGGCGGCTTGGGAATTTACGAGATGGTAGACGGCAGACTGGAGCTTATCCGCGAAAACGAGGGGTATATGCAGATCATGGGTTATTCCTCTCAGAATTCCGGCGTGGAGGGCATAAATATCTGGGATTACATACACGCGGACGATGTGGAGATCTCCCGTAATGCCTGTCTTGAAGCCGCGAGAACCGACAAGGCGGTTCGTGCGACCGTTCGCCGCTATACCCCGAACGGCAAGCTGCTCACCCTTGAGGGCATTCACCGTAAGCTGGGCGGCACGGAGGAGAACCCGATCTTCTGTATCGCTTTCTCCGACATCACCGACAGCGTCAGCAGCGGCAAGGTCATCGAGCGGAGCAACAGCCGCGCCGAGGAGCTTATGAGCGCGACCGGCTCTCTTATCCTGGATATAGATTATGAGAACGATACCGTATACCATACCGGCTCGTGTATGCCGTTCGGCATAGACGTCTGCACAAGCGCCGACTATGACAAAGTCAAGAAGCTGTGCCGCGAGAACGTTCATCCCGACGACGCGGCAAAGCTGGATAATTTTCACAGCCACCGTTCCGATAAGCGGTATTCCGATGAGATCCGCGTAAAGAGCAGCAGCGGCGAATACCGGTGGTGGCGGTTCACCCATGTCCGTACCTTCGACGGCGACGGAAATCTCACCCGCCTTATTGCGATCGTTACGCTGGTTGACGCGGAAAAGTCCGGGTGGCGGGAATTTGAGCGCATGAAGAGCAGAGTGATGGAAGCGATGGCGGGGTTTGACGTCGGCGTTGCGGTGGTTCGTCTTTCGGAGCAGGGCGAATACCGTCTCACTTACAGCAACGACAGCTTAAGGAGCATTTTCGGAAAAGAGCTGCCCCCTGACTGCGACCTTATTAAGACCGCGCTGTCCGCAATATCTCCCGATGATCGCGGCAGGATAAAGGCGCACCTTGAAAACGGCGGCAAAGAGCCTGTGGTGTTTGACGTTACCCGTGAGGACGGCACAGCGGCGCGGGTAGATATGCGTTACGCGACCTCCGTCAGTCCCGACACGGGCGAGAGCGTGTATGTCTGCTTTTTTGCCGACGTTACGGAGAAATACAAGCTGCATAACCGCCTCAACTCCGTCTTGGACAGCTACAGCGACGGTATCGCATTCATAAATACGGAGAACGGCGCGAGGGCGGAGTATGCCAACGATAACTTCTATTCGCTGCTTTCGCTCTCAAGGGACGACGGCACGCGGCTCTCCATGATCTTAAACGAGATCATCGGCTCCGGCGCTGCGGATCGCGATCTGCGTATCCGCAAGAACCGCGACAGCCGCGTGATACACGCGAGAGTGTTCCCCGCAGGCAAAAACGCGGTGGTACTTCGCGTAAGCGATGTTACCCGCAGACGTTCCGAGATGAGGGAAAGAATAAACGAGCGTATGGAGAACGCCTCTGCGGGATTGTACGATATGGTGTTCGAGCTTAACCTCAGAATGAAGACGATAAGAGCCGTTTCCTCGCGCAAGGAGATCGTTATCCCGGCTTTGGGCAGACCTGTGCCGCTTGAGAACGCTCTGAAAAAGCTCAAGCGGGATTACGTTTATCGGGAGGACGCGGAGAGATTTACCGAACTGTTCAATATGCCGTTTTCAAACTCCGATTTTACCGACGCATACCGCGAGGTGCGCTTCCTTGACCCGGAGACGGACGGCAAGTACGTCCTGTACGGCGTAACGATAGTACGCGCCAAGGCGGACGCTTGTATGCTGTTTTGCCGCGATAAATCGCGTGTGGACAGTATGGTGGCAAACTCAAAGGTGGCGGATCTCAGCCGTCTGTACCGCATAGTGGCGGAACGGGCGAAGATTACCATTATCGAGGTGGATCACGTCACCAACCGCAGGATATGCTCCCCGTCCATTGAGAAATTCTGGGCGTCAAAGCTGTCGGTGGAGGAGTTTTACGAGGACTTCCGCAAGGGTCTGGCAATTCACGAGGACGACAAGAAGGCTTTCGCCGAATATCTGGAGCGTCTGCAAGAGGGCGGCGCGCCGCAGAGTCTCACGCTCCGTCTGAAGATGGCGGACGAGAGCTACAAGTGGTGCGAGCTGTCCGTCGTATTGACGCACGGATCCAACGGCGGCATATTGCGTTCGCTGTGCGTTATAAAGGAGCTTGACCGCGATAGCGCCGAGCAGAACCGCAGCGACAGGGGCGCGGTGCTGTTGAGCAGGACAGCGGCGAATATCCCCGTGGGACTTGGCATTTTCCGTCTGGAGGACGGCAAGGCGTCGCCCGTATATATAAGCGATAAGATCTACGAGATCTTCGGCATAAAGAGCCGTAATATGGACGTTCCGTTCCTCCCGCTCGACACGCTCGCACGTAAGAGCGGACTTGACGCGGGCATTGGCGGCAGCTTTTCCGTGGAGTCGATGAAGGCGGACGGCAAGAGCTTCGATCTGGGCATTAACTACAACATAGCCGAGGAGGACGGGGAGACGCTTATTTACGCTGTCTTCTCCGACGTCACCGAGCGGCTTGAGAATCGCAGACACAGCACGGCCGAAAACGAGATGTACAGTATGCTGCTCTGCGAGACCGGGATGATCATTTTCAATTACGATACGGCGCGGGATAGGCTCACTTATTCCGCTTACGAGGACGGAAAGCCTGACTCCGTAACGGAGGTAAACGACTTTCTCGGCAAGCCGGAACGGCTTCCGTTTTTGGACGACGACGATATGGGCAAATTCGCAAGGTGTCTGGAGCTGCTGAGCGGCGGCAGGGATCATGAGGAATTTACCGTGCGCGTCGACACGGACGGTTATCCCCGCCGCCACAAGGTGTTTATGAAGAGCGTGCGGGACGACGACGGCAAGATCTTCGCTGTTATCGGGAAAATGGAGGACGCGGAGGACGAACTTTCCCGAATTGAAAAGATACAGGAAAAGGCGATGTTCGACCCGCTGTGCGTGGACGTATACAACAAGTCGACCACCGAGGAGCTTATCAAGGCGGAGCTGGAGCGCGGCACGGGCGGCGTTCTGATGATGTTGGATGTTGATGACTTCAAGTCGATAAACGACTCTCTGGGTCATCTTTTCGGAGACGAGTTCCTGAAGAGGTTCGCGACTACGATCAAGAGCGAGTTCCGTGCGACGGATATCGTGGGACGCTTCGGCGGCGACGAGTTTATCGCGTTCCTGCCGAGAGCAACGGCGTCTCTCTCCAAGAAAAAGGGATGGCATATTCTGGAGCGCGTTCGTGAGATCGAGGTGCCGGAGCTTGGCGGTATCGGAAGCAGTATCGGAGCGGCTGTGGTAAACCCCGCTAACCGTTCGTACAGCGAGCTTCTCAAGCAGGCGGATACCGCGCTCTACCGGGCAAAGAACAATGGCAAAAACAGGGTCGAGATGTATGATGAAGCGCTTATGAGCGATGGCGCATACCGCACGAATAACGGCGACAATGCCGGAAAAGCTCCCGAGGGCGAGATTGCGTTAAGCTCCAATCCGAGCGGCGCGTCGTCGCTGATGATGCGTGTGTTCAGCGCGTTGTATTCGAGCGCTGATGTCGACGCGGGCATATCGCAGATGCTGGAGCTTGTGGGCAGAACGTTTGACGTAAGCCGCGTATATATTTTCGAGGACAGCGAGGACGGGCGGTACTGCTCCAACACGTTCGAGTGGTGCGGCGAGGGCATGGAGCCGGTTATCGATACTCTCCAGCACGTGGATTACGAGAAGGATCTCGGCGGCAAGTACCGTGGCTGCTTCAACGACGACGGGATCATCTACTGTCAGGACATCGCCGAGCTTCCGCGTGAGGTGGGCGAGTTTCTTGAGGAGCAGGGGGTAAAGTCCGTGCTTCACTGTTCGATACTTGACGCGGGCAAGTTCAAGGGTTTCCTAGGCTTTGACGAATGTCGGAACAATCGCTTCTGGACGCAGGAGCAGATAGATTCGCTGGTGTTCCTGTCAAAGGTCATATCGTTGTTCCTGATAAAGCGACGCACCGAACAGAAAGAAAGACTTACATAATGGCAAACGGGGGCAAAAGCCCCCGTTTTTTCATAAGCTTTTATCTGCTTTTCCTTTTAAG
>CAYMTG010000074.1:0-9340 GCA_964393305.1 uncultured Ruminococcus sp. | reverse complement strand
TTAAAATTATGACAGTTTTCACTGATAGGGGGCGATGATTGTGAGTACCGAGCACACAAAAACATACGGTACGGAGCATATTTCCGAGCCTGTTTCCATAGAAAGTCTTATGGAGAGGATAAGGGAGACCGACAAGCAGTATGACACTGCTAAAATTATGCGCGCTTACGAGCTTGCGGAGGCGGCTCACGAGGGGCAAATGCGCTCCTCGGGCGAGAAGTATATCACGCACCCGCTGGCTGTGGCGTCTATTCTTCTGGACTACTGCATGGATACCGATACGATCTGTGCGGCGCTTATGCATGACGTTGTGGAGGACACTGAGATCACTCTCGACGAAATTCGTAAGAAGTTCGGCGACGACGTTGCCGTGATGGTTGACGGCGTTACCAAAATCGGTAAGGTCCCGCTTAACACCAAGGAGGAGCAGCAGGCGGAGAATATCCGGAAAATTCTTATGGCGATGAGCAGGGATATACGGGTCATCATCATCAAGCTCGCGGACAGACTTCACAATATGCGGACGCTGTATGCGCGTCCTCCGGAGAAGCAGCGCAAGACGTCGCTTGAGACGATGAATTTCTACGCGCCTATCGCTCACCGACTCGGTATGAGCGACGTCAAGGAGGAGATGGAGAGTATCGCTATCCATTACCTTGACCCGTACGGCTGTCGGGAAATCGAGCGGCTTCTGGATCTGCACAAGGAAGAGCGCGACAGCTTTGTAGATAAGATCATTTCGCGTATCCGCGAGCGTATCACCGATATAAAGCCGGAGCCTATCATTGAAGGGCGCGTGAAGTCCATCTACAGCATCTACAAAAAGATGTATCTGAAAAATAAGCCGTATGATGAGATCTACGACATCTACGCGGTGAGAATTATAGTGCAGTCGGTGATCGAGTGCTACAATGTGCTGGGCGTGATCCATGATCTGTTCAATCCTATGCCTTACCGATTCAAGGACTATATCGCAACGCCCAAGCCCAACCGCTACCAGTCGCTTCATACGACTGTTATCGGAAAAGAGGGAATTCCGTTTGAGGTGCAGATCCGTACCGTAGAAATGCACAACACCGCTCAGTACGGTATCGCGGCTCACTGGAAATATAAGGCGGGACTTAAAGGCTCTGTTGCGGGAGAAAAGCGCTTCGACTGGATAAGACAGCTTCTGGAGCGGCAGCAGGAGGCTGACGACGTCGAGCAGATCACGGACGCTATCAAGAACGACCTCTCGCAGGACGAGGTGTTCGTATTCTCGCCGAAGGGCGACGTGTTTGCGCTCCCGCTTGGGGCGAACGTCATCGACTTTGCTTACGCTATCCACAGTCAGGTGGGAAACAAGATGACGGGCGCTAAGGTGGGCGGACGTATGGTGCCGTTCGACTATCAGGTCAAGACGGGCGATATCGTGGAGATCTTCACGAGCGGCTCGCCGAACTACGGACCCAACCGAAACTGGCTTGAGATCGCGAAAACCACCGAGGCAAAGGGCAAGATCCGTTCGTGGTTTAAAAAGGAGCGCCGCGAGGAGAATATCGAGGTAGGCAGAGAAGAGCTGGAGCGAGAGTTCAGGCGCAACGGCATTCCGCTTGAGAAGGAGATCCTCGAGGACGCGGCAACACGCGCCCGTGTAAACTCGGTCGACGATTTGTATGCGGCGATCGGATACGGCGGCGTGGCGCTTTCAAAGGTCATTCAGCGGATCAAGGATCTGCAGCTGCGTACCCTCAAGGAACAGAACGCCGTTCTTCCCACAGGTGAGGAGAATATACAGCAGTCCAACAAACGCTCTCGTCAAAAGGGCGTTATTATCGAAGGCATAGACAATGTTTCGGTGAAGTTCGCGCAGTGCTGCAATCCGCTTCCCGGAGATCCGATCATCGGCTTTGTCACTCGTGGATTTGGCGTTTCTATCCATAAGCAGGACTGTATAAACGTCATCAACAATATGGAAAGCGAGGAAAACCGCGACCGCTGGATAAAGGCGTCGTGGGCAGGCGTGGACGATTCCACCTATCGTGCGACTATTGATATTATCGCCGAGCAGAAGTCCTCGGTTATCGCGGAGATCACGACCGCGATCGCCCAGAACCGCATACCTATGCACGAGATGAATATGCACCGCCTGAAAAACGGCAATACCAATCTGCTTATAACTATCGAGGTCGCGGGAGTGGAGCAGCTCTCCAACCTGATACTGAAGATCAAGAAGATTCCCGGTGTGGTATCCGCGGACAGAACGGGAAAAGTGTAAGGTGATTTTTTTGAATAATATTGAAATGCTTCCGCTTGGAATGTTGGCGGCAAACTGCTATGTAATTCCTGCGGAGGGGAATAAGGCTGTTGTGATCGACCCCGCGTCCTCCGCAGAGGTGCTTATGCTGCTGGAGGGGAATAACCTGACGATTGGCGGCATAATTATAACGCATGGGCATTACGACCATTTTGCGGGAGCGGCGAGGCTGAAGGCGCAGACGGGCGCTACCGTTTACGCGCCCGACCTTGATGCGGAAATGCTTCAAAGCGCCGATAAGAGCTGGGCGAGATTTATGGCGGGGACGGATTTCGAGCCGGTGACGGCGGATCGCCTGTTTTCGGACGGGGAGAAGCTCGCCGTTTGCGGGATAACGTTCCGCGTGATGGCGGCGCCGGGGCATACGGCGGGGAGCTGCCTGCTGTTCTGCGAGGAACTGAACGCGATCTTTACCGGAGACGTTATATTTTGCGGCGGCATAGGGAGAACGGACGGATTTTCGGGAAGCGAGCGTCAGATGATGGAGAGTCTGGCGAAGATCCGCGTCATTGACGGCGATTACACGCTATGCTGCGGACACGGCGACACATCGACTCTTGCCGAGGAGAAACGTTTCAATCCTTATTTGTATAATTGCCAGAATTAGAGCGTTCTAATTTTTTGGAATTTGTGGATAATCACAAAACTCGGTTTTTTTTGTCAAAAATAAAGATATACTCCTTGACAAAAAAGACGGATTTTGGTATACTATACTCTGTAAGCGCGCAGGGAGCGCTAAGCTTGTATTATTATTTGGAGGAATAAACTATGGATACTAAAACAACCGGTATTGTTGCGTACTTGACTTGGATCGGACTTCTCATCGCGTTTTTGGCAGGCGATAAGGAGGGCGCAAAGTTCCACATCAACCAGTCTCTCGTTCTGGTGATTTTCAGCTTAATTGGCGCCATCATTCCGTTTGTTGGCTGGGCTTGGGATATTTTTGTGTTCGTTTGCTGGATTATCGGTTTCGTTGGCGCGGTTCAGGGACAGGAGAATGAAGTTCCCCTTCTCGGCAAAATCAAAATTCTCAAATAATTGTTTTTAATAGCTACATAGCAAAGACCGTGCCTTCGAGTGCGGTCTTTTTTCTGCGTTTTTTGCATTTCCCCCTTGACTTTTAACGGAAAAGAAGGTATAATGAAGGTGTATGCTTGTAATACTGATGGTTACCTCGGAAAAACATTGTTTGAGAGAAAACCGGTTTTTAGAGGTTCCCTGATTTCTTTTTGATTGAGAGGACAACTATATGAAGTGGATGGGACTTAATGAGCTTCGCGAGAGCTATCTTTCATTTTTCGAGAGCAAGGGGCATTTGAGACTGCCCAGCTTTCCGCTGGTACCCCCTGCGGACGACAACTCTATTCTCCTTATAAATGCGGGTATGACCCCCTTGAAGAAGTATTTCCAAGGGATCGAGGAACCGCCTCGCCATCGCGTGACGACCTGCCAGAAGTGCATACGCACGCCCGATATTGAGAACGTCGGCAAGACCGCACGTCACGGCACGTATTTTGAGATGCTCGGAAACTTTTCGTTTGGCGATTACTTCAAGCACGAGGCTATCGCGTGGGCGTGGGAGTACCTCACAAAGGTGCTGGAGATCCCCACGGACAGGCTCTGGGTGACGATATATGAGCAGGACGACGAGGCGGGCGAAATATGGGCAAACGAGATCGGCGTTCCCCGCGACAGGATCATCAAGCTCGGCAAGGCGGACAACTTCTGGGAGCATGGCAGCGGTCCGTGCGGTCCTTGCTCCGAGATCCACTTCGACAGAGGCGAGAAATACGGTCCGCTTGAGAGCTTCGAGCAGGCGGAGGACTGCGACCGTATCATCGAGATCTGGAATAACGTATTCACTCAGTTCGACAACGACGGCAAGGGCAACTACACCCAGCTCGCCACTAAGAATATAGATACCGGAATGGGACTTGAGCGTCTGGCGTGCGTTATGCAGGGCGTGGACAACCTGTTCGAGGTAGATACCGTGAAGAATATCATGGGCAAGATCTGTGATATTATCGGCGTTAAGTATCACGAGGACGACAAGAAGGACGTTTCTATCCGCGTTATCACCGACCATATCCGTTCCACGACGTTTATGGTGGGCGACGGGATTTTGCCGTCAAACGAGGGACGCGGCTACGTTCTCCGCAGACTGCTGCGGCGTGCGGCTCGTCACGGGCGGCTGCTCGGTTATCACAAGCCTTTCCTTTACGAGGTCTGCGATACCGTGATCGACGAAAATCTTTCCGCTTATCCCGAGCTAGGCGAGAAACGCGCTTACATCAAGAAGGTCATTCAGACCGAGGAGGAGAGCTTTGCCAAAACCATCGACAACGGCTCGGCGATCCTCGACGAGATGATAGAGGGGCTTATCAGGGACGGCAAGACCACGCTTCCCGGAGCGGACGTGTTCAAGCTGCACGATACTTACGGCTTCCCGCTCGACCTCACCAAGGAGATCCTCGCGGAAAAGGGACTTTCCGCCGACGAGGAAGGCTTCGCGGAGTGTATGAAGGTTCAGAAGGAGACTGCCCGTGCGAACAAGAAGCTCGGCGGCGGCTGGGATAACGCGAAAAATTCCGACCTCGACGCGCTGAAAACCGAGTTTGTCGGGTATACTACGCTTGAGAGCGGCGCGAAGATCCTCGCTATCACCAAGGATGGCGAGTCTGCGGAGCTTTGCGGCGAGGGCGAGACCGTTGGAATAGTGATCGACAAGACCCCGTTCTACGCGGAGATGGGCGGTCAGGTAGGCGACAAGGGCGTTATCTTCCACGGAAACGACGAGATGGAGGTTCTCGACACCAAGAAGCTCGGCGGCGGGCAGTTCGTCTGCAAGTGCGTCGTAAAGAAGGGCGGCTTTGAGGTCGGCGAGAACGTCACCGCAAAGGTCGACGAGACGCTCAGAATGGCTACTCAGAGAAACCACACCTGCTGTCATATACTTCAGGCGGCTTTGCGCAAGGTACTCGGCGACCACGTTCATCAGTGCGGCTCGTATGTTGATCCGTATCAGTGCCGCTTCGACTTCAGCCACTTCAGCGCGGTTACTCCCGAGGAGCTTCAGCAAGTCGAGAATTATGTAAACAAGGTGATTATGGCGGGTGTTCCCGTCGTTACGGAGGAGCTTCCTATCGAGGAGGCGAAGAAGAAGGGTGCGATGGCGCTGTTCGGCGAGAAGTACGGCGACATAGTGCGCGTGGTGTCGGTTGGCGATTACTCTACCGAGTTCTGCGGCGGTACGCATCTTAAGAATTCCTCACAGGCAGGACTATTCAAGATCGTATTTGAGGCGTCCGTCGCGAGCGGCGTGAGACGTATTCAGGCAGTCACGGGTATGGCGGTAATGTCAATGCTTTACGACTACAAGGAGACCGTCGACAAGACCTGCGCCGCGCTTAAAGTACCTAATCCGGACGAGCTTGTTCACCGTGCGGAGAGCCTTGTGGCGGAGCTTCGCGAGAAGGACAGGAAGATCGAGAGTATGGAGCAGTCTGCGGCAAACGCGCAGCTTAGCGACATTCTCGGCAGCGTACCCGAGGTGAACGGCGTGAAGCTTATTACCGCGAATTTGTCGGGCATGGGCGCGGACGGCTTGCGCAAGCTCGGCGACAGTCTTGCGGACAGATTTGAGTGCTTTGCGGCTGTTCTCGCGGGAACTAACGAGGGCAAGAGCAACATTCTGTGCAAATGCTCCAAGAGCGCTGTTGCAAAGGGCGCGAACGCGGGTACTCTCGTTCGCGAGATCGCGGCGGTCGCGGGCGGCAAGGGCGGCGGAAAACCCGACCAGGCGATGGCGGGAGTTCCCGACGCGGCGAAGCTCCCCGAGGCGCTGGCTGCTGCGGAAGGAATTCTGGCAAAGTACGTTAAGTGAACAGATCATCTGATTTTTGGTGAATGTAATGAAAAAGATTTTGGCAATTTTTTTGACGGCGGTTATGGTGCTGTCGCTGACCGGGTGCGATAAGCCGGACAATTCGTCCGATTTCGCGGATACGTCCGTCGACTCGGGGGAAACAAGCGGCTCGTCCGGTGCTGAGAGCAGCTCCGAAAACAGTCTGGCGTCTGTTCCCGAGTGGGAGTATGTGACGTTGGTGCGTGACAACTACAAGAAGTATTTTATTGCGAGCAGTTCCCCCGAGAATGGTCTGCCAAACGTTCCCAATAACCTGATAATCCGTTCTCTTGAAACGGCGGTCGAGGAAGACGACAAAATGAAGGCGTTGGTTGAAAAATTCATCGCCGAGCCGAGCCTTGACGAGAGAATAAAGATGACAGACGAGATCTTGAACGTTCTGTGCGAGACCGATAAAATTACCGAGCAGAACGAGTTCTTCAGCATGAAGAAGCTGGCTATCCTAGAGGAGTTCTGGGGTACGGGTGACGAGTTCCCGGAGCCTACATCGGAGATTACGGCACAACTGCTGGAGGAAGCGTACAAGTATCTCACCGAGCGTTATTGCATGGCGATGATCGGAAGCCAATGCCTGCCGTATATCGATCTGATAGGCAGCAAGCTTGGCGACGACAACAAGTATTACCCCGATATGGAGGACTTCCTGAAGGAGATTTTCGAGGATTGGGAGAGCGGCGAGCTTGAGGAACGTCAGATCTCCGACGTTGCGCTGTATCTTGCGTATTACGGCGTTATGAGGGACAATAATCTCAAAATGTCGGATGAATTTCAAAGCTGCGCGGAGGAGAACTGCCCCGAAGCGCTTCCCGCGATTGCGGTCGGGAGGAACGAGGCGGCGGAGCTGTTCTCCGGGATAAACGACGTGCAGATAACGAAGCTTACGGTGAGTGAGCCGATTTCAAGTGCAGAGGGCGATTTGTCAGCCGGCACAAGCCAATCGTAAAGGAGTAAATTATGGACTGTATTTTCTGTAAAATCATAGCGGGGGAAATTCCCTCAACCAAGGTGTTCGAGGACGATGATGTTCTCGCGTTCCGCGACATCAATCCGCAGGCGCCGACGCATATTCTGGTTATCCCGAAGCGGCATATTGCCGGCGTTCACGAGATAACTGCGGAGAATGCCGCTGTTGTAGCGAAGATTTTTGTCAAGATAGCCGAGATCGCAAAGCAGGAGGGTCTCACGAACGGATACCGCGTTGTGTCCAACGTCGGGGAGGATGGCGGACAGACCGTGCCGCATCTCCATTTCCACATACTCGGCGGCAAGAAGCTAAACGTAAATATGGCGTAATAAATCACTTTCTTCCTCTTTTTTTGGAAGAAAATGCCTTTGGACAGCTATACGGAAAATAAGCGAAAAAAATCGCTTATTTTCTTTTTCAAAAGAAAAAATGCGAAAAGGGGGGCGGCTTTATGGGAAAAATCACGGAGTCCGGCTTGAAATCCGAGTTAAAATCGGGAAAATTCGAGCGCGTATACTTCCTTTACGGCGAGGAGGATTTTCTCACCGGAACCTATTCCGACCGCATTATAGACGCAGCGGTGCCGGAGGATGCGCGGGATATGAACCTTCTGGTATACAGGAATTTCCCCGAGGATTTGGACGAGGTGTCGGACTTTCTGGAGAGCTTTCCGTTCTTCTCGGAGTATAAGTGCGTTCTTTTTAACGATATTGACATTGACGCAATTGATGCGGCAGCGCATAAAGCGTTCCTTCCCGTTTTGCAGAATATCCCGGATACGAGTATCGTTATTTTCGAGCAGAGAACCTATCCCGCCGACCTAAAAAAGCTGAAGGCGAAGACGGCAAAGACCCTTGAGGCGTGCGAGAAGGCGGGCGTATCCTGCGAGTTCAAGTATCTTTCGACTTCAAGGCTCGTGAATATGGCTATGCGTAAGTTCAGCGGATTGAAGTGTTCTATCTCGCCGGAGAACGCCGCATATCTTGCGGAGGAATGCGGCTCCGGTCTATGCGTTCTTCAGACGGAGATCGAAAAGCTCGCAAGCTACAAGGGCAGCGGAGAGGTCACTCGTGAGGATATCGAGAAGCTGGTACCCAAGCGCGTTGTCACAAATGTCTATAATCTTGCGAAGGAGCTGATGGCGGGGAGAATGGGCGGCGCTTTGCGGATTTTAGACGCGCTGTTCGTTCAGCGAACCGAACCCATCAACATAATGGCGGCGCTGTCGGGGCATTTCACCGACTTGTACCGCGCAAGGCTTGCCATGGACGCGGGAGTGTCATACGATCAGGCAAGCAGGGCGTTCGGGTATCCGCCCAATCGCTCGTTTGCGATGAAATACGCGTTTAATGACGCACGTTATCTTTCGGCGAGGTATCTGGGCGAGTGTATCGCCATTCTCTACCGAACAAACAAGTCGCTTAATTCCTCGGCTGTGGATAAGCGTATAATGATCGAGCGCTGCCTGACGGAAATTTCTGCTGTTCAGAGATAGGTGACCTTATGATTAAGATAAAACAGGCTATAATAGTGGAGGGAAAGTATGATAAGATCAGGCTCTCCAATCTCACGGACGCGCTGATCATCCCCACTAACGGCTTTGCTGTATATAAGGACAAGGAGACCGCTGAGCTGATTAAGACGCTCGCGAAGAAAACGGGTATAATCATCCTCACCGACAGCGACAGCGCCGGCTTGCAGATACGCGGCGCGCTTCGTAATATCGTCCGCGAGGGCGAGGTCATCAACGTCTACATACCCGACGTTTACGGCAAGGAGCGCAGAAAACGTACTCCATCAAAGCAGGGACTGTTGGGCGTAGAGGGTATCGACGACGAAACTCTTCTCAAAGCCTTTGAGAAGGCGGGGGTTTTCGCGGAAAAGTCCGCAGTTCCAAGGGAACCGATCACCAAGGCGGATCTCGTGGAGCTGGGATTGTCGGGCGGGGAGAACTCGACAGCCGCACGCGCCGCGCTTCAGAAAAGGCTGGGACTTCCCGAGCGGCTGTCCGCAAATCTGCTTCTTGAGATACTCAACGTGATGTATTCAAGGGAGGAATTTCTCGGAATTATGTCCGAACGGTAATAACGAAACGTTGATCATTTGCTATTTGCCGATACGCACGGAGCGGATGTATGCGGCAGTTTAAACAATA
>CAYMTG010000073.1:0-9676 GCA_964393305.1 uncultured Ruminococcus sp. | reverse complement strand
GCTTTTTCGGCGGCTTCGCCGCCACCGCCGTGCTTTGCACGGCGGTATCAAACAGCAGACTTTGTCTACTGTTTGATTGTAAAATGGTATCAGACCGCCTTTTCCGACGGCACCGGAACCAAGAGCATACTCTCGATCTCAGACGCGGGACACGGTTTGCTGTAATAGTACCCCTGTGCCAAATCGCACCCTATATCTGTGAGAAGCTTGGTCTGCTCGGCGTTCTCCACACCCTCTGCGAGAACAACCAATTTGAGTGCCTTGCCCATAGCGACAATAGCGCCTGTGATGCGGCGCGAGGTATCGTTCTCGTTGACGTCGCACACCAGACTTCTGTCGATCTTCAGCACGTCGAACGGAATAGTCTTGAGCGACGCTAGCGACGAATACCCTGTTCCGAAGTCATCCATTGAGATGCTTACTCCAAGCTCGTGTATTTTCTCAAGAACACTTACCGTCCTATCAACGTCAGTCATCGCCATCGTTTCTGTGACCTCTATCTCGAGCCACTTCGGGTCAAGTCCCGTTTCGGCAAGCGCTCGGGAAATCGTGCCATACACATCCGTTCTCGTAAACTGCGCCTGCGACATATTCACGGATATTTTGATGGGAGTAAAACCCATATCCTGCCACTTCTTTGCCTGTCTGCAAGCAGTGAACAAACCCCATTCGTCTATCTTCGTAATTATGCCGAACTGTTCAGCCAAGGGGATAAAGTCACAAGGCGGAATAAATCCCTTTGTTGGATGATGCCAGCGGATCAGAGCCTCTACCCCGAGAATTACACCGCTCTTAAATGAAACCTTCGGTTGGTAGTACTGCTCAAACTCGCCGTTTTCCAACGCTTCCAGCATTTCGGAGCGCATAAGCTCGTTTTCGACCATTCTGTTTTCCATGTCCGGCGTAAACTCAGAAACACAGGTATTTTCGCGGCGCATAAGCAATCCGAGGTTCGCCTTATTGAACAAAGTATAGATATCGTCCGCACCGTCATACACGCAATATCCCACGCAAAACTTCACCTTGTCATCGATCTGCGGCATTGGCACCATATGCTCCAACTTTTCACTGAATTTTTCAATGATCGACTGCACCGTCCGATTATTAAGCGAGGTAAGAACAGCAAAATCATCCGTATGCACGCGCCCTACGACGCCGCCATTCGCCACATCTTCCGCAGCCACAGCAAACGCACGAATCACATCATCGCCAAAATCGTTGCCGTACAGCGTATTTATCATACCCAAGCTTTCCACGTCAAACACGATCATAACATATTCATCAGGGGTATTTACCCTCGATAAAAGCTCAGCGCCCCTGCGCATAAACCCATCTCTGTTGAATATGCCGGTCATCTCGTCAAGATTGACGCTCTCCGCCGCCTTTTTCTTCAGCATACGTATTATGATGATAGCGGCAATTAGGTCAGCAAAGAGAAGAACAGCCGCTATGCTCAGAACCACGATCCAGTATTTCATCAACAGGCTCCTTTCAGCAACATTTCCCCTAAGGTCACCTCTAAAACCTTGTTTGAGAGGAAATCAACATATAGCACCGTCTGCTGCGTCAAACCTCCTCGCAGCGTTTTGCCGAAGGCATAACGCGGGCATACAAGCCTTGCTTCGTCGGTAGCATTTTCCGCCGCAGGCGGATAATGCGTCCTTTGCACACGGCGCACTTTGCCGATTTTCTCCTTTCAAACCGGTTTTTAGAGGTTCCATTAATTATGTCGGTATATTTGCCAAACCCAATTATTTTATATATCTGTTCTCATTATATCACATTTTTTACAAAATTTCAAGAGTTTATTAAAAAAATTTGTTTATTTTTTACCTAAATTTTAACAAAAAAACTCGGTGATTTACACAATGCAAAACCACCGAGTAATTTTTAATTTAAACATTCCGGAATTACTGCTTTTCCTCGATATACTTAACAATATCGCCAACAGTCTTGATATTCTCTACCTCATCTTCGGGAATCTCTACAGAAAACTCATCCTCGATCGCCATTACCAAGTCAACAACATCGAGAGAGTCCGCGCCAAGATCATCGGTGATAGATGAACGCTCAGTGATGCTGTCCTTGTCGGATACATCCAACTGTTCAGCAATCAAATTTTTTACCTTCTCAAAAATATCCATACTAACCTCCAAATATTCTGCTATGTGGCTTCTAACGCCCACAGCGTTGTCACATATTATTATAAAGCATACTTGCAAAATAATCAAGAGTAATTTTCCAATTTTTGCGGGTAATTTTGCACAAACTTATTCGTCAAACACGCCAATTTTTCTAAATTTATGGTATCTGTTCTCTAAAAGTGTATCGGTCGGCACCTTTTTCATTCGAGAAACCGCGTCAACCAGATACTCATAAATGCTGTCCGCCATCTGCTCGGGTGCGTTGTGCGCGCCTCCGTCGGGTTCAGCGATTATTTTATCGCAGATACCGAATTCAGTCAGATCCTCCGCAGTTATTCTAAGAATGTTTGCCGCGTCCTTTTCCTTAGACGCATCCTTCCAGAGAATTGATGCCGCGCCCCTCGGAGAAATGCAGCTGTAAACAGCATTTTCAAGCATCGCAAGCTCGTCGCAGACCGCGAGCGCCAACGCTCCGCCGCTCCCGCCTTCCCCGAGAATGATCGAGATCACAGGAGTTTTAAGCGTCATAAACTCGTAAAGATTACGCGCAATCGCTTCTCCCTGACCGCGCTCTTCCGCTTCGATACCGCAATAAGCGCCGGGAGTGTCAACCAGACAGATAATAGGACGGTGGAATTTCTCCGCTTGCTTTGCAAGCCGAAGCGATTTTCGGTAACCCTCCGGGTGAGCCATAGAGAAATTTGTCCTCTTGTTTTCTTCAAGAGTGCGCCCCTTTACCTGTGCAAGCACGGTTACAGGCATTTCACTTAAATAACCGATACCGCCAATGATCGCGGCGTCGTCGCCGTAAAGCCTGTCGCCGTGGAACTCCATAAATCTCGTAAACAGTGCGGGGATGTAGTCGTTGACGGTGGGTCTGTCCTTCTGATGTACAATTTCCATTCTTTCCCAAGCCGAAAGATTATTCATCGCGCAGTACCCTCCTTCACGCAGCCGTGCAGCTTCAGAATATTGGAAAGACGCTTTCTCATCATTCCGCGCTCCACAATCATATCCACGAACCCGCATTCCTCCTGAAACTCCGCCGACTGAAAATCATTCGGCAGTCTCTGGCGGATCGTGTCCTCGATAACGCGCCGCCCCGCAAATCCGATAAGTACCTTCGGCTCCGCGATTATAATGTCTCCGAGACTGGCGAAAGAAGCCGTAACGCCGCCCGTCGTGGGATCGGTCATCACCGTGATATACAATCCTCCCGCATCGCTGTGGCGCTTGACCGCGCCGCTCGTCTTTGCCATCTGCATAAGGGAGATTATCCCCTCCTGCATACGCGCACCGCCCGAGCAAGTGAACATAACCACAGGGAGCTTCTTCTCGGTCGCGTACTCAAACGCTCTGGTGATCTTCTCGCCGACTACGCTTCCCATGCTGGACATCATAAAGTGGCTGTCCATAATGCCGATAACGCAGCGATACCCGCGAATTGTACACTCACCGGTAACAATCGCCTCTTTTGTGTCGCATTGCTTCCTGCACTGTGCCACCTTCTCATCATATTTGGGAAAATCGATAGGATTCTTTGAGGTGAGATTTTCGTCCATTTCCGCAAAGCTCCCATTATCGACAGTCATTTCCAAACGCTCCTGCCAAGTAAGACGCGCATGGTAATTGCACTTGGGGCAAACCTTCATCGCTCTTACGAACTCCTCATTGTAAACCACGCTTCCGCATCTGGGACATTTAAAAAGCAGATCCTCGGGAATTTCAACAGTTCTATCCGCTGAATTATCGGAGTGATTGTCATCCATAAAGCGCGACTTAACGACCTTAAACAAATCTTCAATAGAAGCCATTATCTCACTCCTCCATTATATTGGTACGGTTAAGAAACCCATTGTCAAACTCGCCGCGCTCGAAGCATTCGTTCTTCAGCAGCTTAAGCTGAAAATCAATATTAGTCTCGACGCCGTCGATTATGAACTCCGAGAGGGCGACCTTCATCTTCATAATCGCTTCTTCCCTGTCAGCGCCCTTTACAAGCAGCTTGGCTATCATGCTGTCATAATACGGGGGAATAGTGTATCCGGCATAAACAGCGCTGTCGATACGAACATTAAACCCGCCCGGCACGTGAATAGAGCGGATTTTCCCGGGACTTGGTCTGAAGCTGTGGCGCGGATCCTCCGCGTTGATCCTGCACTCTATCGCGTGACCGGTAAGCTTTACGTCGTCCTGAGAAAACCACAGCTTCTCACCCGCCGCAATACGTATCTGCGCCTTCACGAGGTCAATTCCCGTAACAAACTCGGTCACAGGGTGTTCAACCTGTATGCGGGTGTTCATTTCCATAAAATAGAAACTCTTGTTTTTATCCACGAGAAACTCAATCGTTCCAGCGTTACGATAGCCGCTCGCCTTTGCCGCGTTTACCGCAGCCTCGCCCATCCTTCGACGAAGGTCCTCGGTCATAATGGGACTGGGACTTTCCTCCAGCACCTTCTGATTGCGGCGTTGGAGCGAGCAGTCGCGCTCTCCCAGATGAACTACGTTGCCGTAGTTATCCGCGAGAAGCTGTATCTCGATATGGCGCGGATTTTCGATAAACTTCTCAATGTACAGATCGCCGTTTCCAAAGCAGGAAAGCGCTTCCTGCTGCGCGGAGAGAAAATTGCTCTCAAGCTCTTCCTCGCTGTTAACAAGGCGTATCCCGCGTCCGCCGCCGCCCGCCGTAGCTTTCACCATAACGGGATAGCCGAACTCGCGGCAGATCTCCTTCGCCGTATCTAAATCAGGGACGATTCCGTCCGAGCCGGGAATTACGGGAACTCCAGCTCCCGTAACGGTCTTTCTCGCGTTCGCCTTATCGCCCATCAGATCCATAACCTGCGGCGTTGGACCTATAAACGTCAGACCGCAGGTTTCGCACAGCCGCGCAAAATCCGCGTTTTCCGACAAAAATCCAAAGCCGGGGTGTACAGCCTCCGCGTGGGTGACCTCGCACGCCGCAATAATCGCCTTGGTATTAAGATAGCTGTCCTTTGAGGGCGCGGGTCCGATACAGATCGCTTCATCCGCGATCTGAGCGTGAAGCGCGGACTTATCCGCCTCGGAATAAACCGCGACCGTCTTTATTCCAAGCTCGCGGCAGGCTCTCATAATGCGGATCGCAATCTCTCCGCGATTTGCTATGAGTATCTTGTTAAACATCTTATACTCCATAATATAAAGAATTATCGGCAATAACGGTATGCCTTTCAATAAAGGGCTTTGCCCCGTTATTTAACGTGGCAAACGGCAGCGTCAGCCGCCCAAAATGGAACCCGCCGCCTTAAGACGGGGACACATCTTTGCCTAAGTTATTATTCGGATTTAGGGTCGGCAACAGCAAAGGAGATCTCTGCGGTGACCACTTTTTTTCCGTTTACCTTTGCAACCGCCTTGCCAAAGCCGATAGGTCCTTTTTTCTCGGTCATTTCAACGTTAAGCTCGAGGGTGTCTCCGGGAAGCACCTGACCTCTGAAACGCGCCTTGTCAATTCCCGCAAAGAACGCGATTTTTCCCTTATTCTCCGGCAAAGACAGCGCGCACACTGCGCCCGCCTGAGCCAGCATCTCTATCATCAGCACGCCGGGAGTTACGGGTTGTCCGGGGAAATGCCCCTTGAACCAGTACTCGTCCGGCTTGAGGTACTTCTTCGCGGTAACTCTCACACCGGGTTCAAGCTCCGTCACCTCGTCAATGAGAAGGAACGGGTCGCGGTGGGGAATAATTTCCTTGATTTGTTCTTGATTTAATATCATATCAATAACCTCTTATTCAATTCTCATAATCTTCTGACCGTACTCAACAGTATCGCCGTTATTGACGTAAATCTCGGCAACTCTGCCGGAAAATTCGCTGTTAAGCTCGTTCATCAGCTTCATGCTCTCGATAATGCAGACAACATCGCCCTTATTCACGGTATCTCCGACCTTCACGAATGGCGGCTTGTCGGGTGACGGCGCGGAATAGAATGTTCCTATAATGGGAGAGGTTATGATATTTCCCGAAACGATCGCTTTTTCAACAGCCGCGTCCTCCGAAGCCGACGGAACGGCAGCTCCCATAGGAGGCGGTGGCGGCGGGGGAAAATTCGCCGCGGGAGCGCAGCGCTTGCCCTCAATTACAATATCTATCTCCTCGGTACTTATCTTGATCTTGCCGAGGTCGTTTTCCCTGACGATTTTCGCAAGCGCTTCAATGCACTCAATGGTATCGTCGATAGGGGTTTCTTTATTCTTAACGTTCATCATTATGTTCCTTTCATTCAACAGGCTTCATGCAAAGACATCCGTTATGACCGCCGAAGCCGAGCGAGTTAGACAGAGCTGCGGTGATCTTAATATCACGTGCGCCCTCGGTTACGTAATCCAAGTCGCACTCGGGATCGGGAACGCTGTAACCCAGCGTCTGATGAATCTTGTTATTCTTAATAGAAAGCGCGGTCACCACTGCCTCAACGCCGCCTGCCGCCCCGAGCAGATGTCCTGTCATTGACTTAGTGGAGTTTATCGCGATATTCTTTGAGTGGTCGCCGAAAGCGAGCTTAACAGCCTTGGTCTCGGTAGCGTCGTTCATGTGAGTGGATGTACCGTGAGCGTTGATGTAGTTCACCTGCTCGAACGGAATTCCCGCTTCCTGAACAGCGAACTCCATCGCCTTTGCGCCGCCGCGTCCATCCGGGTCGGGGCTGGTCTCGTGATAAGCGTCGCAGGTAGAGCCGTAACCCGCAAGCTCCGCGTAGATCTTCGCGCCGCGCTTCTTTGCGTGCTCGTACTCCTCTAGAACGAGGATACCGCAGCCGTCTCCGAGAACGAAGCCGCTTCTCTCCGCGTCAAAGGGTATGGACGCTCTGTTCACATCGGTGGAGCGCGTAATAGCCTTCATATTGTTGAACGCAGCATAGCAGAAGCCGATATCCGAGTGCTCCGTGCCGCCCGCTACCGCCGCGTCAAGATAACCGTTCTTGATGGAGCGGAACGCCTCGCCTATCGCCTGAGTGCCCGAAGCGCAGGCGGTAGTAACGCAAAAATTGCTTCCCTTAAAGCCAAATCTTATCGCGGTAATCCCCGCCGCCATATTGCCTATCATCTTGGTGATGGTGAATACGGAAACGCGCTTGCTGCCCTTGTCGCGATAGTTGATAAGCTCCTCCTCGGTGGTGCAAAGACCGCCGATGCCGCTGCCGATAATGCATCCTACACGGAACGGGTCAAGATCCTTGAGATCCGTACCCGCGTCCTTGAGCGCCTGATCGGCACAGTATACCGCGTACTGGGTGATAACATCGTTTCTGCGAAGCTCCTTTTTGTCGAAAAGACCCGACGCATCAAAATTCTTTACTCTCGAAACGACATTGAGAGTATCGGGATCCTCCTCGGGAAACCAAGGCTCAAGCGTAAACCCATGCTTTCCGGCAATGAGATTGCCCCAAAGCTCCTCGGGGGAATTTCCGCAGGGCGTAACGCAGCCAAGTCCTGTAATTACAACTCTTCTCTCACTCATTTAAAGTATCCTTTCACAAATAAATCACATGGAAAGTCCGCCGCTGATCTCTATGATCTGTCCCGTGATATAGGAAGCGTCGTCGCTGCAAAGGAACGCAACGGTATTCGCTACCTCTTCGGCGGTACCGTAACGCTTCATCGCGATCTGACCGAGTATAGCGTTCTTCTGCTCGTCGGTGAGCTTGTCGGTCATCGGGGTGCTGATAAAGCCGGGCGCTACCGCGTTTACATTGATCCCACGCGAACCCAGTTCCTTTGCGGCAGTCTTGGTCATAGCGATGACCGCGCCCTTGGAAGCGGAATAGTTCATCTGTCCGGGGTTCCCGTACAGACCCGCTACGGACGCGAGATTTACAATCTTGCCGCTCTTCTGGCGAAGCATAACCGCGCCAACGAACTTAGTCATATTGAATACCGACTTCTGGTTTATGCGGATAACGTCGTCATAATTCTCCTCAGCCATCTTGAGAAGAAGTCCGTCTCTTGTGATACCCGCGTTGTTTACGAGAACGTCGATCGTACCGAAGTCCGCCTTGACCTTCTTCACCATCTCCTCGCACTGAGCGTGGTCGGAAACGTCAGCCGTGTAACACTCGGCTCTCACGCCAAACGCACGGCATTCCTCCGCCACCGCGTCTCCCGAACCGGCTGTAAGCTCGTTTATCGCTATGTTAAAGCCGTCCTTTGCGAGCCGCCTCGCAATTGCCGCGCCTATTCCGCGTCCCGCACCTGTGATAATCGCTGTCTTAGCCATATAAAAATACCGTCACTTTCTTTAAGTTTCAAATATAATAGCTCCAAAAGTCAGACCCGCGCCAAAGCCTACAAAGCATATTTTCATGCCGGGTTTTATCTTCCCTGCCCTGTTCAGCTCGTCCAAGCCGTAGGGAATGCACGCGCTGGAAACGTTTCCCATATACTCGATATTGGTGTATACTCTGTCGGAGGGAATTCCCAGAAGCTCCGTTGCCTTTGCGATAATACGGAGATTTGCCTGATGCGGGATAACCAGATCCAGCTCGGATACGTCATAACCACCCTGCTTCGCAACGTTCGTTACCGCATCCGCCATCGCGTTCACGGCAAACTTGTAGACCGCCTTTCCGTCCTGCATAAGGAAGTTCTGCTTTGCGAAGGTGTCAAATCTTCCGTTGTAGAAAGCCTCCTGATCCTCATAGAACGGGCAGTTGCTCTCGTAATGCACCTTGCAGTACAAAGCCTCAAACTCGTCGCCCTCAGCGCCGACAAACGAATAGAAGGGCTTGTCGCTTTTGGCGACTACCACCGCTCCCGCCGCATCCCCGAAAAGAATACATGACGCTCTGTCGGTGTAGTCCTGCTGGTTGGAAAGCTTCTCACTCGAAACTATCAGTATCTTTTCATACTTCCCCGTTTCAAGGTACTTCTGTGCTATGTCCAGCGAGGAAATAAACCCGGTGCAGGCACTGTTCACATCGAAGCAAGCTGCGTTCTTCGCGCCTATCCTCTTCTGGATGAGGCAGGACATTGCCGGGTAGAAGAACTCCGGCGTACAGGTAGACACGATGATAAGATCGATGTCCTCCGCCGTGAGACCGGCGTTCTCAAGCGCACCAAGCGCCGCCTGTGTTCCCATATGGTAGTTAGGCTCGCTTACCGCCAGATGGCGCTGCTTGATTCCCGTGCGCGGAAATATCCACTCGTCCGAGGTATCAAGAATTTCCGAAAACTTGTCATTATCGGCGATAAAATCGGGGGCATAGCCGCCTGTTCCCAAAATCCGTATTCCGCTCATCAAAAAACTCCTTGATTTTATTTTTAAAATAATGTATAATAGAAAGGCAGGGGAAAATTTTCCCACGATAAAACACGATATGTGACCGTTTGCCCCATTTTAATACACAGAATGAGAAAAAATGGAAACAAGCAACACAACATCACTATATATTGTACCCTATTTTCGTCGTTTTGTCAACCGGTTTTTTTATTCCGCTGTAAATTTTACTGCTAAAATTTTACTTTTTCGGCAGAAAAACAATAAGGGAA
>CAYMTG010000072.1:0-9695 GCA_964393305.1 uncultured Ruminococcus sp. | reverse complement strand
CGGGGCAAAGCCGCTTATTGAACCCCATCAAAGATAGTCTCGATATGCTTGCTTGAGGTCTGCGTGGAGTATTCCCAGCGGTCAATATGACCCGACGAAATAAAGTAATTCAGCTCATGGTTGTGATAAGCTCTGTCGGACGTGTTCACAATGATGAGCTTTATTTTCATCTTTTCCGGGATAATCGCCTTTATGTAGACGGACGCATGGTCGTTTACACATATATCGGCTCGAGGCTCGGCAAGTCCCGCAAGATTTGGCGCAAGCTCTATGAATATTCCGTAATCCTCAATGGAGCGGACGATGCCTGTTACCGTTTCGCCTTGATGGAAGAGCGCAGCGTTTTCTTCCCAGGTACCAAGCAGTTCTTTGTGAGAGAGAAAAACCCGGTCGTTCTCAACGCATTTTACGACAGCGCGGATCTCTTGACCGACCGAAAATCGGTCTGAGGGATGGGAAATTCTGGATACAGAAATCAAGTCGATCGGGATAAGCGATGGAATACCGCAGCCTATATCCACAAAGCATCCGAACTGTTCAAGATGCGTTACTCTTGCGGGAATAACATCCCCCGCCGTTAATTTTGAGATGTAGTTCTGTCTGGCACGTAATTGTGCTTCTCTGCGCGAGAGTATGGCAATCGTAGTCCCGCCTGTTTGTGACAGTTCCTTCACAACAAAGCAAACGGGCTTATTTACTCGGGAGATAAGCGCGATATCCTTCGTGGAACCCTCGGCGATACCCAACGCCCCTTCTGTTCGGGGAATAACACCCCTTATCCCGGGGTTATCCGGGAATTCCACGATAAGATTATGCTCGCTGTCGCATACAACACAGGGCGCTTCAAGAATTCGTCCCGTTTGCTTGCACTCCGCCAGCGCTTCAAACGAACTCAGACAGGTATCGTTTTCCGCTGTACCGAATAAAAAGCCCTCAGGCATATAGTCAGTCATTTTGTACCTCCAAAGGTTTATTTTCAATCTATTGTATGGATTTTAGGGAGGTAATATGCTTGTTTCTGCAAAGGAATTGTGATTATCACATCATAGGTGCAAACAGCCTTAACAAAGCTCTTGCGAGACGAACGAAGATGTTTACGTTATTGCATTTTTCGAGAGTGATCTCCTCGCACCTTTCCAGCGTGCTTAGAAAATCGCTTTTCACATCGGTTATGCAGTCGGTTTTGTACATCCAAGCAGCACATTCAAAGTGGAGGTAAAGGCTGCGGAAATCGAGATTAATCGTGCCCACGACCGCAGTTTTATCGTCGGATACAAAGCTCTTGGCATGAATAAAGCCCGGAGTATACTCGTAGATTTTTACGCCGGATGATACAAGCTTTTTGTAATGCGCACGAGTGACTGCGTGCACAATCACTTTATCGGCAATGTGCGGAGTGATTATACGCACGTCAATCCCGCTTTTTGCGGCAAGGGTCAGCACTGTGGACATTTCATTATCTATGATAAGGTAGGGGGTTGTGATATAGACGTAGTCCTTAGCCTCGTTGATGATGTTCATATAAACGTTCTCGCCAATAGGTTCGTTGTCAAGCGGACAGTCAGTAAATGGGATAACGTAGCCGTTTCCCTTATAAGCCGCAATTTCCTCCGGGCGAGGCTTGAAGCAGTCGTAAGACTCCTCTTTTGCATCGATCAGATAGTTCCACATAGTGAGGAACATTACAGTGAAGCTCCACACGCCCTCTCCTTTGAGCATAACAGCGGTGTCCTTCCAGTGTCCGTGCTTTTCATACTCGTTAATATACTCGTCGGCGAGATTTATTCCACCGTTAAATGCTGTGTGTCCATCGATCACAAGGATTTTGCGGTGGTCGCGATTGTTCATCTCCGCACTCCACTTCGGCTTAAACTTATTGAAAACTCGGGACTTGATGCCTTTTTTTTCCAACTCCAGATTGTATTTGTAGGGGAGAGTAAGCAAGCAGCCGATATCATCGTATATCACTCTGACATCAACGCCTTGCTTTGCTTTTCTTTCGAGAATTTCCAGAATGGAGTTCCACATCTTTCCTTCCTGAATAATGAAGTATTCGAGAAATATAAAGCGTTCCGCCTTTTCCAGCTCTTCCAACATTACAGGAAAATTCGCCTCTCCGCTTTCAAAATAAGTGGTCTGTGTGTTGGTGTAAACAGGGTAGCCGCCATAAGAATAGAGGTAGTTGCATTGTCGTTCCGCGTCAATTTCTTTGTTTTTCAACTCATCCATAAGCGAGTTGTTTTGTTGGAGCAGCAGTCGTTCGTCATGGTTATAATTTTCCATACGTTTACGCAAACGATTGACTGAACGTGAGTTTCCCAAAAAAAGGTAAAACATCACTCCAAAGATGGGGAATACCAGAATGGGTAATATCCATGCTATCTTATAACTCGGATTCATATCGGAATTCACGATACGAAGAGAAATAATAGCGCCAATAACTGCGAATAAAACATAAGAGTAGGTAAACACAGTACCCAACGTCCAGAATATGAAAACCAGATACGTGACCTGTATCAGAATACCAATTATACAGATAGTTGTTCTGTTAAAAATTCCCTTAAGGAGTTTAATAATAAACTTCATAAACAATCTCCTATAATAAAAACAGCCTCAGAAAGAGGCTGTCACATTCAATAAGGGGCTTTGCCCCGTCATTTAACGTGGAAAAGGGCAGTGTTAACTGCCTGAGGAACCGGTAGGGGATTGAATCCTCACCGATTCCGAAAATGGAACCCGCCGCCTTAGAGCCGGAGCGTCCGGTGCGACCGGTGCGTCCGGTGCGAGCGGGGGACATCTTGCCTAAGTTATTCCGCAGATGCCGGGATAACATAGTAAATCCGTTCGTCTGCATTTGCAAAATCAAACTTGTCCCGAGCTATATCCTCAATGTATTTATCAAGATACTCGTCATCATCAAGATAAGTCCGGATTTTCTCGTTATCCTCTTCAACGGCTTCGGTCTGTTTTTTCAGCTCCTCGTATTTTTTTCGACTCTCTCGTATATCAATACTATCATTTATAACAGAATAAGCCACAAAGACAAAAACGACACACACAGCTAATCCCGCAAGAATACTCACAAGACCGTGATGTTTTTTGTTTTTACGTGCTTTTTCGGATACTCGCTTTAATGACATTTGTACTTCCCCCAATTTTGTCTAATCTCTTTTTATTATACATCAAATCGGACTCGGATTTCAAGTCTTGTGAAGCATTTTTTGAAGACCTTTTGCGATATTCGGCACTTTTCACAAAAACAGATTTGCATTTGTGTAAAAAACTACTAAATAATTTGTTAATTGCATTGAATATCATTTTAAAGAAGCTGAATATTGCTTTTCTCCATGCGTTTGAAGCCGCATTTTCGATGACATTCAATAGTCTTCCGATTGTTACAATATATGTAAATACACCCGCGCCAAACCCAAGTACAGTGTAAATCCGCACATAGCTTCCAAGCAGCTTTGATAACCCCATAACCACAATTGATGCCAGAGCAAAGAATACAACATCACACGTAAAAACGACTAACCTGAATGGTAGGAGAAGTCGAATGATCCTGAGTGCCTCATAGACCAATCCGAAAACAACCCCAACAAACATTGAAATCATAAAGCAATCGGGAATAGAAACATTCATTTTGTCTCCTCACTATCTGAATAGTTTTTTTACCGGTCCGTCAAGAACGCTATTCCTGCTATAGACAAGCGAGTTTATATTTCCGGTCATAATAAAGTCGCCGCTCTCAGCATCTAAGGATATGACGTGTAGATCGTCTCCCTTGATCACCAGTTCACCCAAAGCTGTGCTGAGAATGATCCTGCTCTCCGTAAAATTGTCTATTTCGTTCACTCCGGAAATCCTGAGGCTTTTCCTGTCCTCCATAATGATATTATGGCAATATGATGTAGCAGCTTTTTGCATATAGATACCCCCTGTCCCTAGAGTATATTCATCGGGGCAGGGGATTATGTCTTGGATTATACAACCTCGTAAAGTGCTGACGCATCGTCCTTTTTTACGGTTTCCTTAATATCAAGAACGCGGACCTTCAACGGCTTGCCTATCGTAATTTCTATAATATCGCCCATCTTGACCTCATAGGAAGCACGTGCGGGTTTTCCGTTCACCATGACCTTATCAGCGTCACACGCTTCATTAGCAACCGTTCTGCGTTTGATCAGCCGCGACACCTTTAAGAATTTATCCAGTCTCATATATACTCCTTTACTTCAATAGAAAAGCGACGAGTAACCCCGTCGCTAATCATAGTCACAATAATGGCAATTCCGGAAGAATTACTTGCTTACAGCATCCTTAAGGGCTCTGCCTGCCTTAAATGCAGGAACCTTGGTAGCCTTAATCTGGATCTTCTTCTTGGTGCGGGGGTTAATGCCGGTTCTTGCTGCACGGTCACGAACCTCAAATGTACCGAAACCTACCAACTGGATGGACTCACCGCTAGCAAGTGTATCGGTAATTGTTTCGATAACTGCCTTTACCGCAGCTTCGGACTGCTTCTTATTCAGTTCAGACTTCTCCGCAACTGCTGCTATTAATTCTGCTTTTGTCATAGTTATTAAAACCTCCAATAAAATATATCCTAACGGCCCGATCACCGTTAAAATCAAAGAAATCAGCGTTCGCCTTATTATTTATTTCCGGCGACCGCAAATAGTTTTTCAGCTGCCTTCTGTAATTCTTCCTCTGAGAGCTTGTCCAACGAGCCCAAGTCACGCAAAGCCTCGTCTTCAAACTCTCCGAAATTCTTTATAAACCGATTGGTTGAATACGTCAGAGACTTCTCACCGTCGTTTTTATAAATTCTGTTCAAATTACAAAAATTGAGTAGCAGCTGCCCGAGTATTTGTTGATTATGCGCAACATCATCATGGCTTCCGTTTAACTTATCCAGACCGTTCTTTATTCTGTCTATACAGTCGTTTGCATCGTTAATCGGAAGTCCGGCTCTTTCTGCACGCCGGCAAACCTTTTCGCCTCTAAGCAAGGCAGGGAAGGTCTTGGGCACGCATTCCAGAGTTTCTGTAAAAGTATCCTGATTTTTGCCCGCCTTTTTCAAAGCGTCCCAGTTTTTTAACACCTCGTCTTCAGTTTCTGCTTTCACGTCGCCAAAGACATGCGGATGCCTGTAAACCAGTTTCCGGCAGACATCATTGCACACATCGTTAAAATCAAAAGTGCCTGCTTCGGTTTCGATCTCTGAGTGGAACACGATTTGCATCAGCAAGTCCCCAAGCTCCTCGCGAAGCATTTCGGGACTGCCGCAATCGATCCCCTCGCAGACCTCATAGGCTTCCTCGATCAGATCCGTACGTATAGACTCATGCGTTTGAACCTTATCCCAAGGACACCCATTCTCCGAGCGAAGTATCTTCATAATTATCAGCAGGTCGTCAATGCTGTATCGGCTTTTGAACTCAAATCCGAATTCCTCGGACACGAATTCCTTTTTCTCGGAGCTAACCGAATTATTTTTGTTCAGGTTACCCCCTGCCAACACTTCCACGCACCTTTCAAAAATGAATGCTACGATACTATATTACCCTATTTTTTGGCTTTTTTCAAGAGGTTTTTTTGATTTTTTTTTATTTTTTTGAGATATTATGCCACTTGTATAAAAAAGACTATCCAAAATTAGTAATATTACATAAATTATTCCCCCTGCAAATGTTGAAAAAATGGTATTTAGTGTAGGTGTTATGACGCTTTTGAGCGCTAAATAACTTCCGAGCGCTCCTGCCCCACACAGCCCGCCGAATATCATCGGCTTGATGACTGCCTTCACGATACTGACCTTTTGAGGAAGATTTTTGTTCAGTAGGATACTGCCGCACACAGCCATAAATACATATCCGATGATACCGGATAAAGG
Organism: uncultured Ruminococcus sp.; assembly: GCA_964393305.1. GTDB lineage: Bacteria > Bacillota > Clostridia > Oscillospirales > Ruminococcaceae > CAG-115. The sequence continues at coordinate 3,799 of CAYMTG010000072.1, read as the reverse complement.
TGCTCCCGAAATATTGAGTACCGGTATCGATATAAGAATGGGGTTAAGCAGCAGCTTAATTACCACCGAACCGCCCATCAGGATCAGCGGATAGTGAGCCTTTCCAATAGATTGAAACACTCCAAACATCGCTGAGGAAATCACCATAAAAATACCGCCCAGACACAGAATTATAAAGGCGTTCAGGCACACCGATACCTCGGCAGTCCTGGATTTGTACAGCATTTCCAGAATAGGACGGGCAAGCGCTGCCGCGCCGAAGCAAGCAGGGCAGGCTATCAAAGCGCTGGAACGGAACAGCAGGTTGATCTTGTCGCAGAGCATACTATTATCATGCCGCTCATAGGCTGACGCAATATCGGGCGCTGCGGTTTTCTCGGTCATTCCCGCAAAAGATGGGATCAGCATGAAGATAGACATAGCTATTCCTGTGTAGCTTCCATACATGAAATTGGGAAGTCCTTCCATACCGCCGCAGGACCCCAAAATTTCACCAAATTTTTCCATATAGTATGTACTATGACGCTCAATAGAATGTGAGATTGCCCTTGTAACAGTAAGCAAATCGATAAAAGAGACAAAGTTCATTACCAGCGCGGAAGCTGCAATAGGGGCGGTATCTTTGATCAGCTGCACACAAATTTTTCCGGCACAGTAGGAACTTCTTGCGGGGAGCTTCGTGTCATGACCGTGCTTTTTGATATGCTTTTCGCTTATAATCAGTGAGATCAGTCCACACAGTTCGCTGATGCTTACAGCAAGAATAGCTCCCGCAGCGGCGTAGGGAAGCGACGCCTCGTATGCCTCCGGCTCTGTTGACACGATCCTTCCGAATACAGCTCTTCCGTTTTCAAAACAATATCTCCCATAGAAAATGACCGAAAAGGAGAGAGCCAGTCCGAACACTGCTCTTGACACAGCCTCAGCTACCGACGCGGCGGCACTTGGCATAATGTCCGACAGTCCTTCTCTATAGCCGCGCAGTACCGATGCCGTGCAGCACAGAGCGACTGCGGGCGCAATACACACCACGGCTGCCGTACTTTGGGGAGAACAGGCGATATGCTCCGCAAATGGCTTCGCGAATATTGCCACAGCAGCCGTTCCAAGTAAGCCTATTGACGAAAACACAATAAGAGCGTATTTCTTGACAACTGCCGCGTATTGCAGATTACCTGTCGCGGCATTCCGCGCTGTCGTTCTCATAAGAACAGTGGGTATACCTGCCGCAGTCAGGGCAAATATGGGAGAGTATAGTCCATACGCCGAAGAGAAGTACCCCATTCCGGTACCGCCGAGGAGATTGGCAAGCGGTATTTTGAACAGCGCCCCCACTATCTTTGTGATTATCATTGAAATAAAAAGGATCACTGTATTCTTGATATAACTTATGCAAAGATGTCCCCCGCTCGCACCGGACGCTCCGGCTCTAAGGCGGCGGGTTTCATTTTCGGACTCAGTGGGGGATTGTATCCCCCACTGATCCCTCAGGCGGTTAACGCCGCCCTTTGCCACGTTAAATGACGGGGCAAAGCCCCTTACTGAATGCTTCTTTGTCATTTTTTCCACCTCTCGTTGTTATGCTTGTACAAGTATATGAGAGAGAGGTTTTCATTATCACCAATTTTCCAAATATGGCATAAACTAAATTGACGACACCACATTACATTACGAAAGGAATTGATCATATGGATATGGTAAAATATCCCAAGCGTGTAGGCTATTCATATGTCCCTGTTCAGATAATGGATAAGGTCTACCCGCCAAATAAGGCTATGCGTGTGGGAACAATTTTCCCGGAGCTTAACATCACGATTGATGAGTATGAAAGGGGGCTTTTCAATGGGAAATAATCCCAACTACCGCCAGAACGTCGGCAGAAATTCTATGCCGGGCAATCAAATGCCGGGAGTTCAGGCACCGAATTGCCCCAATGTCCCGAACACCTCCTGCGAGGAGCTGATGCGGGCGATCATGGAGGCGGATTTCTATGCTCAGGACCTAAAGCTTTATCTTGATACTCATCCCAATGACACAAGAGCTATTGAGATGTTCCGCGAGGCTTGCCGACAGAGTAAAGCGTGCAAGGCGGCATTCGAGGATAACTTCTATCCGCTTACTGCGTGCAGCGCCGGGCAGAATGGCTGCTGGGACTGGCTTGACGGGAACTTCCCGCCGCTTAGTTAAGGAGGTGACGGTATGTTTATTTTCGAGAAAAGAACGCAGATCCCTGTGTGCATCAAGAACAAGAATCCTCACCTTGCCGGCATAATTATCAGCCAATACGGAGGACCGGACGGCGAGCTTTCGGCTTCGCTGCGTTACCTGTCCCAACGCTTCACCATGCCGGATAACAGGGGAAAGGCGCTTCTTACAGATATTGGCACGGAAGAGCTTGCCCATCTGGAAATTGTTGGAAGCATTGTCGGGCAGCTTACCGATTGCGAAGGCGCGAAGAGCTTCGACAAGTACGGCGCTGCCGATTACTATGTAGATCATGGTAATGCGGTCTATCCCGCAAGCGCTGCGGGAGTGCCGTTTACGGCTGCTTATCTTCAGGCGAAGGCTGATCCGATTGCGGATCTTGTTGAGAACCTTGCAGCAGATGGTGCTGCTCTGGAAACGCAACTTTCAAAAGTAAAAGGGGACGTAGCGCGTCCCCGTTTGTCTTTTTCTTATCTGTCTCCGAAGGAAATGCCTATATCACGTGCGGTCTTGACGAGCTGGTTGTTCTCCTCAACGAGCTTGGTCTTCATCGCAACATCCTTTAAGTCATTTTCGGTGATCTTGCCATCTACCATAGCGACGGTTTTACCAAATTTTTCAAGCTTGAGAAGATTTGCCGCGTGGGCGCCGAACTGTGTTGCGAGAATTCTGTCGTAAGCGGACGGAGAGCCGCCGCGCAGAATATGTCCGGGAACGACCGTTCTGGTTTCAAGTCCTGTCTTCTCGCCGACGTACTTGCATATACGCGCTGTCGCGGTCGTTTCGCCTCGCTCCGCACGGAGCTTTGCGCGTTCCTTCTTTTTAAGCTTTGCTTCTTCAATATCAAATGCACCCTCTGCGATAGCAACAATGGAGAAGTCCTTGCCTGCGTCGGCGCGCTTCCGGCAAGCCTTTGCTACCATATCCGGGTCAAACGGTATCTCCGGAATAAGAATGATGTCCGCGCCACCGGCGAGTCCGCTGTAAAGTGTCAGCCAACCCGCCTTATTACCCATTATTTCGATAAACATAATACGGCTGTGGGAGTTTGCTGTGGTGTGAATTCTGTCAATCACTTCCGTTCCAATGTCGACTGCCGAATGAAAGCCGAAGGTTACGTCCGTGCCGAAGATGTCGTTGTCTATCGTTTTGGGAAGTCCAATAATATTAAGACCCTCCTCGGAGAGCATATTGGCGGTTTTATGAGTACCGTTGCCGCCGAGAGTGAACAAGCAGTCCAGTTTGAGCTGCTTATAGGTAGACTTCATCTCCTTGACCTTGTCCACATTATCGTCCTCGATGATCTGCATCATCTTGTACGGAGTACGCTTAGTGCCGAGAATGGTACCTCCCTGTGTGAGAATACCCGAGAAGTCGGAGCGTGTCATCTCCTTGTAATCGCCATGAATTAGACCATGGTAGCCGTCGTGGATCCCGACGATCTCAACATTGTCATCGCCGAAGGTCTCGTAGGTAGACTTTGCCACGCCGCGGATCGTAGCGTTAAGCCCGGGGCAGTCGCCGCCGCTTGTAAGAATGCCGATTCTGAGTTTAGCCATTTTTTTATCCTCCAAATTATGGTCGCCTCATAAAA
>CAYMTG010000071.1:0-9713 GCA_964393305.1 uncultured Ruminococcus sp. | reverse complement strand
GTAAACGGAAGCCTTGTTAACCTGGCTGACTACCTTGATGATATGCCCAACTTCAAGAAGTATCTTGACGATAACCCCATCGTTCGTATGTCTATTACGGGCTATGATGCGGACGGAAAACTTGGCGCTATCTATTTTGCTCCGTACTTCGACGGTGTAAACGATATCGAGCGTATGCCGCTGATGAGAACCGACTGGGTAAGGAAACTTCTCAACGGTTCGGGTGATTTCACTGCTGATGAATGCAACAACACTTCCGAGACTATCGCGTATACTCCTTATATGCCTACGGACGGTACTGTGTCGATCGATGTCGCAGTCGACGAGAATACCACGAAAACTATTACCAAGGACTACACCAAGTACGGCAATATCATCGAAAAGATGAATGAAAAGGGTTCTATGTCCGGCGAAGAGGCTGTCAATATGCTGCGTAAGTACATTGATGAGACCTATGACGGCTATTACGGCGAGAACCGCGCTGATTTGTTTATCGGTCAGAACGCCGCGTGGGACGCTGACGAGCTGGTTGCTCTTCTGCGCTGCGTAGTGGCTAACCCCCAGACGCTTAACGGTACTGATTCTGTTCAGGGTCTGTTCTCTCGTGAGGATAATAACAACCAACGCAGAGTTGATACTTACAAGCTCGCGGGTATTCTGTTCGGCGCACGCGGCATGGAGTCCAGACAAGATTGGCTGTATGTAGGCAACGACAATAAGCTTCATGACGCTCGTCAGGAGGCTGCTACCTACGAGGCGCTCGAGAAGATGAATCAGATGGCGAAGGAAGGTCTGATCTCTGAGAGCTATCTCAAGACTCAGGAAGTTAAGTCTGAGAATATGGTCAAGGATGACCTTGGCTTTATGAGCTACGACTATAACCAGACGCAGACGATCTTTAACGAGCAGAAGGATGCGGACGGCAATCCTTATATGGATGAGGGCGAGGAATACAGAGCTGTTATTATCCCTGTTGCTCAGTGGTGTGATGATGGCACAGACGAAGTCAAGTACATGAGATTTACCGAGTCTTGGCGTTCCGTTAAGGACTCCGGCTGGGCTATCCCGAAGGCTACCGAGTCCAACACAGATGTTCTGAACGCTTGTCTGCACCTGTTTGATTACGCGTTCAGCGCTGACGGTCAGATTCTTATGTCCTACGGTCCCGACGCGTTTATCGACGTTAAGAACAGCAGCGGAACGACGATCGAAGAAAAGTACAACACGTTCAACTTCAACGGCGTTCAAATGCCGATGATTTCCGAAGGCTGCCGTGAGGATCTTTGGAATCTGGCAAGCGGCAACTACACCAACTTTGCGCGTCGTTATCTCGGTTCTACTCTGCACTTTGTAAAGAGCCAGGCGTTTGAGGTACAGTGCACGACCGACGTCGGGAGAGAAGGCGCTCAGCTGATTTCCAACGCTATCGGTCTTGGCATTATCCAACACCCCGTACTCAGCACCAGCATCTCCAATCCTTGGTATATTTCTGTTCCTACGACGCTGCCTGTAACTACGGAAGAGACTGCTCAGCTTGCATCGTTCACTGAGCTTGGTTCCGCAGGTAACTTCAACACCGCGTCCGGCGGTAACAGCATGCTGGTCGGCATAATCGTTAACGGTTATGATGCCGAGAATTGCCCCGGCAAGACCGCTGAAGAGGTCGCGAATGCTGTTAAGACCACATGGAAGGGCGAGGCATATCTCCAGATCAAGCAGGACGGTTGGGACGATATCCTCAACTATTAAGGCTTATCAATTCAGGCAAACTTTCCAACTGCAGTGCCGCGTAAAACCATAATGATTTTGCGCGGTATTGCGTAATCCAATGTTATGTATGTTATGAGGGGGAGGGGTCTCCCTCCCCCTTGAAACATAAAGGAAGGTCTTTATGTACAAGAAACAAATGACATTTCAACGAATAGTTTGTATGGCTCTGCTTATAGCGTGTGCCATAGTGTTTGTCTATTCGCTCGGTCTGATGACCGATATGCATAACGGCATTTACAAAACCTACAGAAACGGTCCCAGAGACGGAGACGCGTTTAAGGGTACGGAGATCTATCTGGAAATGCAGCCGTTCAACAAAAGCTTGACGGTGGTTTCGATCGGATTGATCCTTGTAAGTCTCTTAAACTTTATAATGGGCACCAGCAGCCGAAGAAAATACTATATCGGCAATTATGTCACGGTCGCTCTCTCGACGATTTGCAACGTGGGAGCATCGGTTTGGGCAATGCAGGCACTTTTGCAATACAGGCACGATTATCTGACTAAGATCGACTGGCCTAAGTATGATCCCGCGACAGGCGAGTGGAGCAATTCAAGGCTGAAGGAAATGATCGAGTCCAGAGGCGGCGTATGTACTGATTCAACGTTCTGGTTTGACGCCAGCTATGTTGTTTTTGGTATTCTTATGCTGTTTACCGTGCTGCTTGTTGTCAACTTGATTTTGAAAATAATCGTGATGAATAGTGAGAAGCGTCTGATCGGAAGCAGAAAGGATGTAAGAGCATGACCTTAAATAATGATACTCTCATAAAAAAGGATCGTTTGCGCTACACCAAGAACAAACTTTCCGCTAACCTTACCTATCTTGCGATAGTGTTTAACACGCTTTATTTTATCTGTTTATATAGTTCCGACATCAAAAGGCAATATATAGGAAGCAACTATTATGTCTGGATGGTCGGGATATCGGTTCTGTACAACCTGGTATTTATGCTTATATCTTTCCTCTGTTCCGAGGGTGTTAAAAGCTACAACATCAAACACGGCTTTACCCTGTTAATCGTTGGAGCGGCGCAGATCGCGCGCATCTTCATCTGGCCTGTGGAGCTGCACAGCACAGTGGCTGTGGGACCGTCGGGTGAAGAGCTGGTAATGCAGGACGGGCAGTTTCTTCGCTGCATCATCTATCTGTTGGCGTCGGCGGCATTATGTATTATTGCGGGTGTCGTTGCCGTGATCAAGACTACAACGCTCAGAAGCTATGAAGCGGAGCTGAAAAGAAGAGGTAGCAAGCCATGAGTGATCTGAAATTACAGCATCTTGATAAGATTTATGACAACAAGGTTCAAGCTGTATTTGACTTCAATCTTGATATCAAAGACGGTGAGTTCATTGTTCTTGTTGGTCCTTCCGGCTGCGGAAAATCAACAACGCTGCGTATGGTCGCCGGACTGGAGGATATTTCAGCAGGCAATCTGATAATCGACGGCAAGGACGTTACGAAGATGCCGCCTAAAGATCGCGATATTGCGATGGTTTTCCAGAACTATGCGCTGTATGGTCACATGACCATATATGAGAACATGGCATTTTCACTTATGCTCCGCAAGGAAAATAAAAATGAGATCCACCAGAAAGTTTTGTCGGCGGCTGAGATCCTCGGACTTACCGATCAACTCAACAAGAAGCCGAGCCAGCTTTCCGGCGGTCAGAGACAAAGAGTTGCCATGGGACGCGCGATCGTGCGTACTCCTAAGGTCTTCCTTTTTGACGAGCCGCTTTCAAACCTCGACGCGAAGCTGCGCGGGGCGACCAGACGCGAGATCCTGCTGCTGCATAAGCGCCTGAGAGCGACAATGATTTATGTTACGCACGACCAGACAGAGGCTCTGACGCTTGCGGACAGGATCGTATGTATGTCCATGGGGCACGTTCAGCAGACGGGTACTCCCCTCGAGTTGTACGATACGCCCGCAAATTTGTTCGTTGCGTCGTTTATCGGACTTCCTCCGATGAATATGTTTGATGTTGAGATCAAAAACGGTCAGGCGGTCTGCCCTGACTTCAGCGTTGATTTAACGTCGGACGAAAAGGAAATGCTTTCGCGCTACGAGGGACAGACGGTCGTTTTGGGAGTTCGTCCCGAGAACATCGTTCAGGGCGGAAACATTACCGTTGACGTTTTCTCCAATGAAAACCTCGGTATGACTACACTGGTCAACGGTTCCATAGGCAGCCATAAGGTTACCTGCAAGTTCCGTGAGTGGTCAAATTACAAGCCGGGTGATGCTGTAAACGTAAGTTTCAATAAAAAGCATTTCTTCGACAAGGGAACGACTGAAGCAATAAGATTTTAATATAAGGAGAGCGAATTTTATGGGACAAAGTGTAGCTTCCGCAGCACCAAGACGCGGCTTTAAGGAATTTGTGCGTAAATTCTTCGTTTCTCTGAAGCGCAGTCCGCATAACATTGCGATGTTTATGATGTTGGTCACGTATGTGTTCTACTCGCTTAATCTGACAAAGATTTCGAATACGACAGCATACATCGGCAGAGCAAATATGGGACAGTGCCAATTTGTAGCGATGCTTTTGGGAATACTTTCCTTTGTATCATTCCTCAGAGCGTTTCCGAGACGTGAAAAGCCGAAACTCGTGATGATCATTTTGACGATCTTGATGTTGGCGGCGTCGACTTTTGTTGAATTTGTTTACGCATACAGGATCACCAGCGCGTTGAACGACCCTGTTCACCCGATTGTAATACGCGGCGCCGACGGCAATCTCAACGACGCGGGTAAAGCGATACTTTCGGCGCAGCCGATTGTATCTGTTCACATCATTCTTTTGTTGATCTGTATCGTTCTGATCGTTGCGCTGCCTGTCTACAGCAAGCTCCTCAAGAAGATAAATACTTCTATCGACGTTGCGGGCAATGAGAATATGAGCGCGATCGATGTGTCCGGTGAGGAATAACGGAAGATAAATAACTGATGAAAAGCAGCATTAGCCCTAATCGGCTTTTGTTGCTTTCATTGCAACAGGGATAATTTTGCTTATAGGTGATTGTATATGTCGAAAAACAAAAAAGGTCAACAACAGCAGGACGAAAAAAAAGCGGCAGCGGATTACTATCGTCTTAAAACCGACGCGGTCGAAAAGCTTGTTAACGCAAAGGACGCGCCTGAGGTATCCGATGCGGAAATACGTAAGTACACCTCAAAGGGCAAGTTTCATATTCCCTCCGGCGTAAAGATTTTGTTCGCAAAATTCTGGTTCAGCGGAGCGATTTGTTATTTTTTCCTTTGGGGTTTAGGTTTATACGTACGCGATAAGCTGGATATGCTGATCATCCTTGCCATTGCAATGGGAGTTGTTACGGATCTTTTTGTAAATCATATACTGCGGAGTCTCGAGCCTGAGGATCACGCATATGACAAGTGGATGATGGTAACAATGAGAAAGCATTGGTCGATCTTCCTGAACGTTCTGTATGCGGGTGTGGTACTGTTTTTTGTGTACAAGAGCTACGAGGTCATCAACTATATGTTTACAGGCGGCGCGGAAAACAAGACGGCTGTCGGCGTAGAGCCGCTTCTGTTCGGGCTGCTGTATATGGGTTTTGACATACTTCTGATCGCCATGAAAAATACGCTGCTTAAGATCATAAAAGACGCGGAGAAGAAGCTTTCACGCGGAAATAAGTGATAGAATAAAGGTAAACTCTGAAAACGCAAGTTTTGAGAGAAAATCGACATAGCACGGTCTGTCGGTCAATCCCTCAGGCGCTTCGCGCGACATCCCCCGCAGGGGAGATCACGTCTGCTTTCTATCGGTCAACCCATCCTGTCACCGCGTGATAACTCCCCGGCGGGGAGATCACGTCGAACATTCTCGCAGCGTTTTGCGCGGGGCGCATAATGCGTCCTTTGCAGCAGCGTTTTGCGCGGGGCGCATAATGCGTGCACTCTGCCGATTTACTCTTTTCAAATCGGTCTTTAGAGGTTTCCTAAAGGGAATCTCAAAAAACCTCCCGCCGGTCAGCTTGGTGTGACATCTGTCATCTGCGTCGCTGCAAACCCTTGAAATGCGCCAAGTATTACTGCGGTCCGCGCCTATTGCTCCATTCTGTGAGAAATAGGATTTTTTGAGCGGAGTGGGATTTTGTCCCGCAAGGCGGAGGGCGCGGGCGGGCTGACGCCCGTCAAGGGCGGCAAACGCAGACGGACGCGAATCCCGTTCGAGACGGAGTCCGGTTTCTCATCGGATGAATATCGGCGTCTGACAGATGTCATGAACAACGTCCGCTCGAGTCACAGTTTCAGAGATATCCTAAAATACGGAGGAAATTATGGTTAATGTACTTTACGCGGGGACTGTTTCCGCGTGTTTTGAAATCGATAACACACTGCCGTACTACTGCGGCAGTGAATATACCGTCAAGCTTGACGGAAAAGAGATGTTTAAGGCGAATACCAACGTTTTTTCGCTGTTTTCGCTGAAACCCGGAAAAGAATACGTTCTTGAAGTGACCGGCCACGACGCGGTGAAGTTTTCCACGGCAAAGGAGACCTGCGCCGTTAGCGTCAAGGACTTCGGCGCAAAGGGCGACGGTGTCCACGACGATACGATCAACATCCAGAGCGCCATCAATTGCCTGCCCGCGGGGGGACGTCTGTACTTCCCCGAGGGCGTATACAACACGACGCCTTTGTGTCTCAAGAGCCACATCACGCTGGAGTTATCCGAGAAGGCTGTTCTTCTGGGGCTTACCGAACAGGCTAAGTATCCCGTGATCCCCGGTACCGCCGTCGATATCGAGACGGGCGAAGAGGTGCATTTCGGTGCATGGGAGGGCAACAGTATACCAATGCATCAAGCGCTTCTTTTCGCGGAATACGCCGAGGATATCAGGATAGTCGGACGCGGCATCGTCGATGGAAACGCTCAGAACAGCGACTGGTGGGTGAATGTCAAGGAGCGTGTTATCGCGCGTCCGAGACTTTTGTTCTTCAACCGCTGCAAGGATATCACAGTTCACGGTATAACCGTCCAGAACTCGGCGAGCTGGCAGCTGCATCCGTATTTCTCGCGGGATCTTGATTTTCTCGACGTATCGGTCAACGCGCCCAAGGACAGCCCGAATACTGACGCGCTGGATCCCGAAGCTTGCGACCGTGTGAACATCATCGGCTGCAAGTTCAGCGTGGGAGACGACTGCATTGCGATAAAGTCCGGCAAGATCGAGCTTGCCAGGAAGTTCGAGAAGCCTGCGGATCATCACACGATCAGGAACTGCCTTATGCAGTTCGGTCACGGCGCGGTTACGCTCGGAAGCGAGATGGCGGGCGGCGTCAAGAACCTTACGGTCAACCGCTGCATCTTCAATCACACGGATCGCGGTCTCCGAATTAAGACAAGACGCGGCAGAGGCAAGCTGGCGGTCATAGACGGCGTTTTGTTCGAAAATATCAAGATGGACGGGGTGCTCACTCCGATCGTCATCAATATGTGGTATAACTGCTGTGATGAGGATAGATTTTCCGAGTACAATACGACGCGCGAAAAGCTCCCCGTCGACGACAGGACGCCGTATCTGGGCAAATTCACGTTCCGTGATATGATATGCGAGAACTGCCACGTGGCGGCGTGTTACTGCGACGGTCTGCCCGAACAGCCCATCGACGATATAACCGTTGAGAACATAAAGTTCACGTACGATCCCGACGCGAAGCCGGGTTTCCCCGCAATGAGGAACAACAACCAGCAGATGTGCCGCGCGGGTATGTATTTCGACAATGTAAGGAAGCTTACGGTAAAGAATATAGATATCTCAGGAAATGACGGAGAGCCGCTTATGACACATAACTGCGGAGAAGTAACAAAAGACTGATTAAGGAGAAACTATGTACGCTGAGTTAGACCGTTATATCGACGGGCTTCTGGATAAATCAACACCCGAAGCTCCATACTGGAACATTGAGGCGATACGCATCGGAAAACCGCCGAACTGGAATTACATCGACGGGTGTATGATCATCGCGCTGCTGTGCGCGGGCGAGATCACGGGCGAGAGGAAATACTCGGACTTCGCGGAGAGGTTTATCGACTACTATGTTCGGGAGGACGGCTCGATAATCGGGTATTCGCTTGACAAATTCAACCTTGACGATGTAAACGAGGGGCGCGTGCTGTTTGACTTGTATAAAGCTACGGGCAAGGAGAAATATAAGAAGGCAATCATGCTGCTGCATGAGCAGCTTGAGAAGCAGCCGCGCACCGTAACGGGAAATTTCTGGCACAAGAAGATCTACCCCGATCAGATCTGGCTGGACGGGCTGTATATGGCACAGGTGTTCAATACGCGCTATCAGAAGGAGTTCGGCGGGAAGGACTACTCCGACACTGTAAATCAGTACAAGAACGTGCGGAAGCTGATGTTCGACGAGAACAAAAAGCTGTATTATCACGGCTGCGACTGCCCAAAGAAGGCGGTCTGGGCGGATAAGGAAACGGGCTGCTCGAAGAACTTCTGGCTGAGGGCTATCGGCTGGTTCTGCATCTCGCTGATAGACAACATCGACTACATCGATGATGAGAACGCCCGCAGGGAGCTTTGCGCGATTTTCACGGAGGCGATCGAAGGCATAGCTCAATATGTTGATCCCGACACGGGAATGTACTGGCAGGTAGTGGACTGCGGCGGACGCGAGGGCAACTACCTCGAAACAAGCGGCTCGAGTATGATAGCGTACGCTATGATGAAGGGCGCGCGGCTGGGCGTTATCGATAAAAAGTACGCCGCGATGGGTAAGAAGACGTTTGACGGTATCTGCAAAAAGTACCTTAAGATCACCGACGACGGGGAACTGAACCTCGGCGGGATCTGCCTTGTAGCCGGGCTTGGCCCCGAGAACAATCTCCGCCGCGACGGAACGTACGAGTACTATATTTCGGAGCCTGTGGTGGATAACGACGCAAAGGGCGTCGCTCCTCTTGTTCTCAGCTATATGGAGATCAAGAGAATGGAGGTTAAGTGAGCGGCTCACTGTATACAAGCGATTGTCGGCAAGCACAGTGACGTTTGTAAAATCGCGCATGACTTTATTCACGCAAACGAGATCATGCTGCCGCAGGAGTTTGGAATGATCTTTATGACCGACAAGCTGTTTAGCGGCGCCGAGGAGCTTGCGGATGTTCCGGACAGGATCGTATTCTCCGAGCTTGAACGTTTTACAGAGGCGGTCAGGAAAATGATGGAGAGATATTCTTTTCATACCAAGCTCGCGTACATTGAGACGGGTCACTTTGGCGGAATGGGAACTCAGGGCGGCTTACTCTATGAGAACGGGTGCGCTGCGATTGGTCTGATGTTGCCCCGGCGGGCGTGATAAACGCGCTGTTTTCGGAGCCGGGAGTACGGTGCGAACCCGACAAGGACGAGTTTGACGGTCTCGGGCTTGGCAATTACCGCAGAATGCCATAAAAAAGATGGCTAACACAACCGTTTACGAAAAAGAAAGAAGCATATATGAAGAAGATAAAAATAGCGTATCTTGGCGGCGGCTCTAAGGCATGGGCGCGCGTGTTTATGACAGACCTCGCGCTGGCGGACGGACTTTGCGGAGAGATCGCGCTCTACGATATCGACGTTCCCGCTGCGGAGCTTAACAAGCGCATCGGAGTGAGGATCAACGAAAATCCCAACACTGTGTCGAAATGGGACTACAAGGTCTATACCGAGATCGGCGCGGCTTTGGACGGCGCGGACTTCGTTGCCGCGTCCATTCTTCCGGGAACGTTTGACGAGATGGAAAGCGACGTCCATCTCCCCGAAAAATACGGGATATACCAATCGGTCGGCGATACCGTGGGACCGGGCGGGGTACTGCGCGCTATGCGCACCGTGCCGATTTACGAGGGTTTCGCGCGGGAGATCAAGGCGCACTGCCCCAACGCGTGGGTCATCAACCTCACAAACC
>CAYMTG010000070.1:0-10155 GCA_964393305.1 uncultured Ruminococcus sp. | reverse complement strand
TTTAGGAAAAGTCAACAAATTTTTCCGGTTTATTTATTAAAATTTTGTTAAGAAAGAATTATTCTAACATATTGATAAAAAAACACAAAGAAAAGCCGGTCATCTAAACAACCGGCAAATTCAAATTATTCTGCAATTGAGTGAGTTGAAAAGCGTTTTAACTATCCAACACACTTTGCTTAAATACTGAGACTAAAACCCAACAGCTCGCTAAGCGACTGCGCCGCAGGGTTGGCTTCGCCGGACTTTACAACGTCGAGTGCGTAAGCGATATTCAGAAGCATATACTTCATATATCCCAACTCCTTTCTTCAATTTGTTCTACACAATCTATATATAAACGTAAGGAGCGGAGCTTGTTTTATTTTTCTATTTTTCTAAGGCTCTCTGTCTTCCTTACAATTGCATTATACTACCTTTTGACGGATTTGTCAATAGCAAAGTTCCGTTTTTGTGAAAGTTCTACAAATTGATATTTTTTTGTCAAATTTCAACAGCGTTTTTTAGTTATTATGCACAGAAAATGTGCGGATAAAATATGCATAATGTTAAGGAAATAATTTCCAATAGCTTAACAGATAAAAGCGGCGTAAAGCACGCCGCCTACGCCGCCTGTTTATTGCTTTGGTGAAGAAATCTCCCGGGTCTTTCCAAGCTTGCGGTAGACTGTAAAATACATCGTCAGGAAGCACGCCAGACCGCCTATCGCATTGGATATAGGCTCCGCGAGGAACACGCCGTCCACGCCAAATCCGACCTTCGGCAGAATTATCGTCAGCGGTATCACGATTATCGCCTTACGCAGCAGCGAGAAGAAGATAGCCTGCTTTGAATATCCCAACGCCTGAAACGTACACTGTCCCGTGAACTGAAACGCCATGAAGATAAACCCAAAGAAGTAGATATGCAGTGCGGAAACTCCGTATTCCAGCATCTGCGGGTCGTCGGAAAAAATCGTAATCAGAAATTCGGGAGCGGCAAGCACGAAGATCCACGCAACGGCGGTATACGCTATTCCCAGAAGCGCCGTAAAGCGTATTCCCTGCTTGACGCGGTCGTATTCACGCGCACCGTAGTTGTAGCCGAGAACGGGCTGCGAGCCGCTCGTGATCCCCGTCACCGGCAAATGGAGTATGTCGCGTGCGGAGTTTATCACAAACATTATCCCGACATATAGGTCGCCGCCGAGGGTTTTCAGCATCTTGTTGCATACAATCTGTACGGCGCAGTTAGTCGCCTGTACAATAAACGCCGACGTTCCGAGCGTTACTATACGCTTTACAAGCCGCCAATCCACCCGCATACAAGCAGGCTTTATCCGCAGCAGCACCCGCTTCCCCGTCAGGAATTTCAGCACCCACACGGCTGATACAAACTGGCTTATCACAGTCGCTATCGCCGCGCCGGTAACTCCCATATCCAACGCGAAGATGAACACCGGATCAAGCGCAAGATTAAGAACAGCGCCTATCGCGGTGGTAAGCATACCGATTTTCGGGAAGCCCTGCGCGTTGATAAAGCCGTTAAGTCCCGTGGAGAGCATAAGGAACGGCGTTCCGATAAGGTAGATTTTCAAGTACGCATCCGCGTAGAAGTAAGTAGCATCGCTCGCGCCAAACAGATACAGCACCGGCTTCCGGAAGATGTAGCAGACGCTCAGCATCACCAGCGAGCAGCCAAGCAGCAGCGAGAAGGTGTTGCCGAGGATCTTTTCCGCCTTGTCGTCCTCCTTTGCGCCGCGCGCTATCGAAAAAATCGGCGTGCCGCCCATTCCGAACAGGTTCGTGAACGCAGCAATAAGCGTTGTAAGCGGGAACGCCAGTCCCACTCCCGTTAGAGCAAGGCTGTCCGCTCCCGGGAGATGTCCTATATAGATCCTGTCTACTACGTTATAGAGAAGCTGCGACAATTGCGCCAGTACAAGCGGGATCGCCTGTGCTATAATATTCTTCCAGATTTTTCCTTTTGAAAAGTCATTTGTCATTTTCTTCGCCTTGTTTTCTTCTTGGGATAATTTTTCGGGGCGGAAGCTGGTTTAGGAGACTTTTTTGTCCTCTCGGATTGTTCCGCCGACTCGGAAACAGCCGCCGATGTCTCCGACGCGGGAGAAGCCGCTGCCTCTGTGGGAGAAGCCGCCGATGGGACTTCACCATTCATCAAAGCCCTCTCAGCACGGCGTTTGTAAAGGCTCTCGCGCACGAGCGAATAGATAGTCGCTGCGGTAGGCACTCCCACCAGCATACCGGGAACTCCCCCCAAACCGCCGCCGACAGTCACCGCCGCCAACACCCAGATAGCGGGAAGTCCCACCTTGTCGCCAACTATCTTCGGGTAAATAAGGTTTCCCTCAAACTGCTGGAGAAGAATTAAGAAAATAATGAAAATAAGCGCCTTGATGGGACTCTCCGTCAAAATCAGGAACGCTCCCACGATCGCGCCGATATACCCGCCAACTACGGGGATAAGCGCCGTAAAACCTACCAATACGCCGATCATCGGAGCATACGGCATACGCAATATAAGAAGTCCGAGCGTGCAAAGCAAACCCAGAATACTTGCGTCCGTCACCTGTCCGACAATGAAGCTGTGGAAGCAGCGGTTCGCGGTGGAGAGAAGGTGTCTTAACCGAGCGTTCCACTTCTCCGGAAGATAGCTCTCCATGACCTCAAACAGATGACCGCGCAGCTTCTCCTTGCTCGCGAGAATATAAATCGCGAAAATCAAGCCTATTACAAATGTCGTGATAACGCCGACTACGGATGAGATGGCGTCAGTGGCAGTCTGAGCGATAGCGCCCGCGTGGTCTTTAAGGAATACAAGAAGCTGGTCTATGCTTTCTGCCCAGTTGATATTCTGAATTTTGTCGAGGTAATCTTCGGGGAGAACGGCAAGAACCTTCTCATTTGAGAACACCCATTCCAACGCTCCCGGCAATTTCGCTATCAACAATTGAATTGCCTTTACAAGCTCGGGGACTATCAATGCCACAATTAGCACGATGATCGCGATTATCGTCAGCAGCGCCGCTATCATACATACCGGACGGCGGCTCTTCGCAAAGAATTTCGCCTTTGCTTTCGGAAAATATATCTTCTCATAGCCTGCCATTACTATATTTACCAGATATGCTATCACCACGCCTGTCACCAGCGGAGCAAGCGCGCCGATAACAACAGAAAGATTCAGTCCGTTCTGGCAGATCAGCACGAAAACAAGCACTGCCAAAGCTATTGCGATAAATTTAAGATAAATTGGTGTTTTGTTCATTAGCTATACTCTTTCTTATTTTATGCCAAGAAGGCGCTTTGCGTTGCGGCTGAGGATATTCTCACGCTCTGCGTCGGTATAAAGCGGGTTCAGAAGAATTTCCCCGAGATACATAGCGGGCGAGCAGATCGGGAAATCCGAGCCGAACAGAAATCTCTCCGAACCGAATAAGTCAAGTCCGTGGCGGAGCATTCCCATACGGAAAAGCCCCGTTCCCGACAGATCGAGATAGTAGTTCTCGCTCATCTTCATACGCTCGAAATGGCGGAGCGGGTTCTCGCCGTCGCCCGGATGGGCGGCTACAAAGGTCACCTTGGGATGCTTCTTCACCATCGCGTCGATAAGGTCGTTTTCCTCGGGAGCGGCGTTCGCCATGGTGTGGAAGCTCACCACCATATCGTACGTCCGCGCCGTATCCAGTATCTCGTCAAATTCCCGCGTTGTGTAATCGGCGGGACTTCCTTTCGGAGACCATTCGTCCATATAGGGGACAAGCTCGCCGATAAGGCGCACTCCGCGCTTCGCCATACGCTCGATCTCCTCGCAGGACTCGCGCACAAACCCCGGATGGACGTGAAATCCCGGAATATAGAAGCCCTCGTACCGCTCCGCAAGCTCCAGTGCGGTGCGGTTGCTGTACGACAGTCTGTCCCAGACGGTAGTCCCTTCCGGGAACGGCTTCTTTGAGTCCAGCACCGAGCCGCAGATATGGGAAATGCCGAGGCTTTTCAGGTACTTGGGAGTATTCTCCGCGGACATATCACAATAGCCGATATGACGGCAAATATTCTCCGCTTGTTCCTTAAATGGGTGTGTGTGAAAATCTATTACTTCAAAATCCATTTTTCGTTCCTCCATTATGTTTAAGGCAACACCGCGCAAAGACCGCGCTCCGCGCTTTGCACGGCATTTGCTTGCATCTTTTCCGTCATATTGCACAAAAGCTCCTTGAAATACGCCAGTATTCCTGCGTCGCTTTTGCACAATCTGACGAAAAATCTGCTGGCGCAACTGCCGCACAATCTCTGTGCGGTGTTGCCTTAATTATAATTATGATACACCTTTTGCAAGAATTTGTCAAGTAAATGACAAAAAGACTTGAAATTTTGTCAAAAATATGTTAAAATAAAGGGAACTTGTGAAAACAAATATTTTTTGGTTTTAGAAATCCCCTGTAGGGTATTAGTAAAAATGCAAAAAGGGAGTGATACGGATGATAAGCTACTATGTAAACGCGGACAACAGACTAAAGAAGGCAGAGGAAGCCTGTCCCGACAGTTGGATCTACGTCACTAACCCGACCGAGACGGAAATCTCCGAGCTTGAGGAGGATATGCACATCGACCGCGACTACATCCGTGCCGCCCTCGATGAGGAAGAGCCTTCGCGTATTGAGAGCGACGACGGCGTAACGCTTATTGTCCTTGACTACCCTATCGCGGAGGAAGAGGGCGACTCCAAGAAGACGCTCACCTACTCCACCACGCCTATGTCAATCATCATTACCGACAAAAACGTTATCACCGTAAGCGCCAAGGAGAATATCGTTCTGGAGGAGCTTGCGAAGGGCGTTGTCAAGGGCGTTCGCCCAAATCTAAAGACGCAGTTTGTGTTTACCATTCTTCTGAGGATCGCGACGCGCTATCTACAATATCTCCGCCAGATTGACAAGCTGTCGAACTACGTTGAGGGGCAGATGTACCTCTCCATGCAAAATCAGGGACTTATCCAGTTGCTTGGACTGGAGAAATCACTGGTCTATTTCTCGACTTCCCTTAAAGCGAACGAGGTCGTACTCGGCAAGCTGATGCGCGGACGATACCTCAAGCTCTACGAGGAGGATCAGGACTTGCTGGACGACGTTCTCATAGAAGTAAAACAGGCAATCGAAATGACAAGCATCTACTCGAACATCTTAAACGGTACGATGGACACCTTCGCGTCAATAATCAACAACAACCTCAACATCATAATGAAGCGTATGACGACTATCACCATTATTATGACCGTCCCGACGATAGTTTTCGGCTTCTACGGAATGAATATCGGGTTAAACGCGGGCGGACTGCCGCTTGCCAACGTGTGGTTCCCCATCGCGCTGAGCTTGGCGCTGTCGGCAATTGTGGGCGTGCTGATTACGCTTATCCAGAAATTCAAGAGATAAATTAACCGCCGAGCTAAGCCGCTCGGCGGTGTTTTTTATTCAGAATGGAGCTTCATCGGGATTGCGGGAGTATCCCACACATCCTCTTAAGTCTCGGATAAGCTGAACGTCCTCATCGGAGAGCGTGAAATCAAACACCTTGCTGTTTTCGACAATACGCTCGGGAGTGACCGACTTCGGCAGCGGAATCCAGCCGTTCTGCAAGCTCCAGCGAATACAGATCTGCGCGATGGTCTTGCCGTACTTCTCCGCAAGCGGCTTCATCTCGGGAACGGCGAAGATTTTTCCCGTACCCAGAGGGTTGTACGCTTCCAGAACCATTCCCTTATGGCGGCAATACGCAGCAACCGCATCCTGCGTTTCTCCGGGACAAAGCTTGATTTGGTCTACCATAGGGGCAATCTCGGCGGTCTTCATCAGCTCGTCGATATGGTGCGGCCAGAAGTTTGAAAGCCCGATTGCGCGGATCTTCCCCGCCCTGTAAAGCTCCTCAAAGGCGCGCCATGTCTCGGCGTTCGCCTTCTGCCAGCAATCGCGGTATTTCTTCGGGTTAGGCCAATGGATAAGGAAAAGATCGAGATAATCCGTGCCGAGCTTCTTTAGCGAGACCTCAAACTCGCGCATTGTATCGTCGTAGCTGTGGAAGTCGTTGCGGAGCTTCGAGGTGATGAACAGCTCCTCGCGTGGTACTCCGCAGCGCTTTATCGCCTCGCCTACGCTCTCCTCGTTATCGTACCCCTGAGCGGTGTCGATATGGCGGTAACCCGCCTCGATCGCGCAAAGCACGGACTTCACAGCGACCTCGCCATCGGGGGTCTGCCACATTCCAAAGCCTACGCAAGGGATCTTTACGCCGTTTTGCAGCGTATAGCAATCGGTAAGTGAATTCATTTGATACCTCCAAATTCTATCGGGACCGGGTATATATACATATATATTGTACCACATTTTTTCGGAAAAATCAAGGGCTTTCTTCTCCGAAAAGCAACTGATACTGCCGCTCGACCCGCCGCTGCGCCTCACGGCGGAAATCCTCGGGCGAGAGGATCTCCAGCACCGGTCCGAAACCCAGCAGCCGGATAAGCAGCTCGGTCTCGTCCTGCTTGTCGTACCGGATCTGCACGGTACATTTTCCCGCCTTAATATCGTAGACGCTGCGCTTCTCGTAGGACGCGAACTCCGTCATAAAGCGCTCTATGCCGCCGCGCTCGGAGCTTACCTCGACCGTCACCTCGCAGCGGCTCTTGGCGCGGTATTTCTTCATATCGACCTTCTTTCCGCGCACCTTTCCCGTAAGCCGCACGTCGGTTATTCTGCCGACGTTGATCGTGTTTCCGGAAATTGGTCTGCCGTTACCGAACAATACGCACAGCACACGGAATTTATCGTTTTTCGCGGAATACTCCAGTCTCAGCGGGAGGTATTCTCCGTGCTTCTCGCCGCTTTTGGGAGACACGAACGTGATCTCCGCAAGCTCCCGCGACTTGATAGCCGAAAGTATCTTGCCGAAGCATTGACGGTACTCCGCGCTTTCGTAGTCGTCGCCGTCAGCGAACATATCGAAAAAGCGGAACAGACGTAAGTCAAAGAGCGGCTTAACGTCGGCAAGCCGCTCCGAAAGCCGCACGAAGCTCTCATCGGTGAGGAAAAGGCGCAGTCTCTTATCCGAGAGCAGCGACTTCAGCCAGCGCTTCTGGAGCGTGGTGAGCAGCTTGGGCGGCGCGTTTCTCAGGACGGAGGACAGCGTGCCGTCCTCATTGCGCTTGAGAAGTCCCCAAGGGCTATACCCCGACTTATCGGGGAGCAGTTTCTCCGGAACAAAGAGCATGGAATCCGCAAAGCCTTTTTCGGAGATTATGTCAAACAGCTCCTTTTCGGTGATTTTCCCGCACGAGAGGGCTTCCGCGGCTATGCGGAAATACGCGCCGTAGATCTCCGAAAATATGTTCATTTCGTTTCCACCTCCCGCGAATACATACTCTTCATTCGTATAATATCACGCTTGAAGCGATCCTCCAACGGCTTGGGCAATCCCTCAAAAGACACTATGCGCCCGATGAATGTCTTTACCCACGTCATCATCTCGTTTGCGTCAAAGACCTCTACGGTGTAGGTGTAGAGGTTATCGCCAGTTCTTTCGACTGTGCCGCAGCGCTTCTCACGGTTCAGGCGGTCAACGATATAACCCTCGCGCTGCTCGTCCACATAAAATGTGATCTTCACCACGGCGCTGCCGCAGGCGCGGTCGCTTCGATCGCCGAACGAAACGCCGTACACCTTCGCTTGATTTCGTTCAAGGTCTTCCGCATAACGGTCATACTCGGCACATTCGCCAAGAGGCTTGACGGACTTTATGCTGTCCAGTCTGAAGGAATTAAAGCGCTTATACGAGGGCAAGTACATCACCACATAGCGTCTGCCAGTATTGGTTGAAACAAGGATTTTCAGGGGAATGCCCGTGTTTTCATGCTCGGATCTGCCGTTGTTGTTGATCACGGAGACCGCACGCTTCTCCTCAATCGCGGTAACGATCTGAAGCAGTATCTCGTCCTCCAGTGTGTGTACTATGTATCCATGCTTGCGCAGGAACAGCTCATTGCCAAGGTCGGCGAGCTTCATAATACTGTTTCCCACGACGCCGAATTCGGCGTTCTCCGAGAAGAACTTCACCGCGTCGGAGAGTCCCTCGATCTCATCAAGCAGCGAGACGGAAAGATCCTTGGGCATGGAGTAGAGCGTGCTTTTCCCAACGCGCTCGCAAAGGAAAATGCCCTCGTCGGCGTACTCGCGGAGCTTGCCGCGCACGGTCTGCTCATCGAAAAGCTCGGCGTACCGCTCGTTCAGGCGCTCGGTAAGCTCGCGTACGGAGAGCCGTTCGCCGTCGTTCAGGATATCGCACAGCATGAAGTGCAGCTTTATGTCGTTATCCGTGAAGCTCTTGGAATAAAACGTGTTGTAGAGGGGATTTTCGGCAATACGCCCGCTGTCCACCAAGATGAAGGTCTGCTTGCCGCGCCCCGTGCTTTTGCTGCTGATGAAGCCGCTGAGCCAGCTCTCCACGCGGCGCTTCTCGTCGTCGTAGGTGCGGGCGCTCTTGCTCTTGAACTCGCTGCGCGTCTTAAAGCCGAATATAAAGAAG
This sequence comes from uncultured Ruminococcus sp., assembly GCA_964393305.1. Taxonomy (GTDB): domain Bacteria; phylum Bacillota; class Clostridia; order Oscillospirales; family Ruminococcaceae; genus CAG-115. The sequence continues at coordinate 1,585 of CAYMTG010000070.1, read as the reverse complement.
TCACGTACATAGTCGCGTGTTTTATCGAAATTTTTTATCAGCTCGGAAAATCCTCCCACCTATCAGCACTCTCCCTTAAAAGTATTTTAACTAAAGGTCACCTCTAAAAACCCCGTTTTCGGGGCATAGGCAGACACCGAAACATTTTTTGATGTTCAGAAATCCCCTAAATACGACTTTAACGGCTCTCCTATGCCGAGTACGGAAAGACCCGAAAAATCGGATCGAATAAAGTAGTTCCGCGATCTGACAAGCACTTCCCGAATTGTTGAATTATTGGGGAATTTTTCAAAATTTGTGCAATTTGACAATTGAAAACGATTTACAAATGTGTTATTATATAAATAAGTAACAAACCGTGAATTACAAAACTTAAGACCAATAAGCCGGTGACGAAGGGGGATGAACAGTTTGAATATCACAATAAAAGACGTTGCCAAGGCCGCAAATGTGTCGGTTGCGACCGTTTCACGAGTTCTTAACAACAAGAACAATGTGTCCGAGGAAGCTGTTCAGGCGGTAAACCGCGCTGTAGAGGAATTGGGTTACAGTCCGAATTTTCTTGGACGCGATCTGCGAAAGAGCGAGACTAAACGCATTCTCGCGCTCATCGCTTCAACGGAGCAGTCCTTCTATAACGACGTCCTGCGCGGAATGCAGGACGCGGCGTACGGTCAGGGATACGATGTCCTCATTGCTACCACCCGCAATAGTCCCGAACACGAAATGCACCTGCTGGGTATGCTGTTCTCCCGTGCGGTTGACGGCGCAGTGCTACTGGCTCCGCGACTTGACGGAAAAACGATCGGCGATCTGGCTAAACGCTACAAGCTCGCCATATGCCTTGAGCGTCTTGATATCAGCGACGTGCTGTGCGTTACTATCGACAACGAACGTGCGGGATATGACGCCACAAAATATCTGATCGGAAAAGGTCGTAGGCGTATCGGACTTATCACGACCGAGGTACGCTCGCAATCGTCCGTTGACAGGGAACGCGGCTATGCCCGTGCACTGAAGGACTCGGGGATCCCCCTTGACCCGACTCTCATCTATTACGGCGACTATGAGGCGGAAACAGGCGCTAAGGGCTGTGAGCATCTTATGAACATCCCGGACAGACCCGACGCTATCTTCTCGATTTCAGATACGCTGTCGATCGGCGCAATGACCTATGCCGTTCAGCATGGAATAACGGTTGGCAAGGATGTGTTATTCTTCGGGTTTGATAATATCGCGTATTCGCATATGTTTATTCCGAAACTGTCCACTGTCGAGCAGCCTTGCTATCTTCAAGGCAAAACAGTCCTCGAAAAGCTCATCTCCAACATCAAGTCTGAGGAGCAGGATCGCTCTACATATATGCTCCCGCATAGCCTTATTCTCAGAGAGTCTACGGGAGACTAGGGAGGTCGATCAGACTATGAGCATCCCGTTTCAATGGGGTGGGTATCGGCTGTTCCCGCCTTTGGCGAGGACGGATTTTCAATAAGAGGCTTTGCCCCGTCATTTAACGTGGCAAAGGGCGGTGGTAGCCGCCTGAGGAATCAGAGGGAGATTGTATCCCTCTCTAATTCCGAAAATG
>CAYMTG010000069.1:0-10159 GCA_964393305.1 uncultured Ruminococcus sp. | reverse complement strand
CGGAAAATCCTTTTATAACGAAATGCGAGCCGTCATATATTTTGTCGAAACAGGCATAATCCGCCGGAAATATTCACTCTGTATATTATATCTTATTTTTGCCGATTTGTAAAGCGGTAATATCCACAAATTTTCAATATATGCCTTGTGGATATTTTTAAAATTGTGTCCCTCAGGAAAAATCATCCGCTATATTGTATTCCGCGATGATATTTTCTCGGTTTCGCCAGTCCTCCTTGACCTTGACGAACAGCTTCAAAGCCACCTTTGCGCCGAGAAGCTCCTCCATATCCTTTCTCGCCAGCGAACCGATTTCTTTAATTCGTTCGCCGCCCTTTCCGATAAGCATACCCTTGTGGGAATCCTTTTCGCAGATGATGACCGCGCCTATATCTATGATCTCGGTGTCGCCCTTCATACGTGACTTGAACGACTCGATGTCTACCGCCGTGCCGTGCGGGATCTCCTGCTGCATCTTCCGGAGGATCTTCTCGCGGATGATCTCGGCGCACAGAAAACGCTCGGTGCGATCGGTCGCTATGTCCTCGGGGAAAACGTGGTCGCCCTCCTGCGCGAATTTCGCCAGCGCGGGGAGTATCTGCTTGGTGTTGGCGCGGGTCTTCACGCTTATGGGAATAACCTCCGCAAAGTCATACAGCCCGCTGTACTCCGCGATGATCGGCAGCAGCGAGCTTTTATCGTGAACCAGATCTACCTTATTTAAAAGGAGAACAGCGGGTGTGCCGTTCTGCTCGAACGAGCGGATCAGCTCCCGCTCTGCATCGGATACCCTCTTTGTAACGTCAACTACCAGCACAGCGACGTCCACGTCCTCCACAGAGGTGCGGATAGACTTCCTCATATGATCGCCGAGACGGTTTTTCGCCTTGAGAAGTCCCGGGGTATCTATGAATACGTACTGTACGTCGCCCTCGGTGAGTACGCCGTTTATACGATTTCGCGTTGTCTGCGGCTTATCGCTTACTATTGAGATCTTTTCGCCTACCAGCAGATTGGTAAGCGAGGATTTTCCCACATTGGGTCTGCCTGTGATGGCAGCAAACACATTTCCGGTCATTTTTTTCCTTTCTATCCTTTGAAAACCGTCTTTATCCACGCCGCGTCATCCTTGATCGCGGTAATTTGCACTATGCAGCGGGGCAAATTCAGCTCATTTGTGAGAATTACGTATTCGTTCTTCTCATAGCCGTTCTGAGGAAGCTCGCGTGTTTTTCCCCGGAGAATTTTTTTCATTTCCTCGTGCGGGAGCGAAAGCGTTTTAAATTCGCTGTCACACGCCTCGGGAGCTTTTTCGCTTACGAATTTGTCCCAAAATTCCGAGATTTTGGAGCTTATATACGCCTCGTACATATCGGGGCGTTTTCTGCGGGTCACCTCCAGCGACTTTGCAAGCTGCCAGCCGCTCACCACCGCGTGATCTCCCGAAAGGAGAATATCGGGGACGGCGCGGTTTTCCCACACCTCGGGTCTAGTATACTGCGGGTATTCCAGAAGTCCGTTGTAGTGCGACTCGATCGAATACGCGTCTTCATTCGGGAGAACGCCTTCCTGCAATCTCGCCACTGCGTCGGCTAAGATAAGCGCGGGAAGCTCTCCGCCCGTGAGTACATAGTCGCCCGCCGAGATTTCCTCGGCGTTAAGCTCTTCAAGAACGCGCTCGTCCACGCCCTCGTAGTGACCGCACAGCAGCACCAGACCGTCCTCCTTGGCAAGCTCCGTTACCTTCTTCTGGGTGAGGACCTCGCCCTGCGGCGACATATAGATAACGCGGGGTCTTTTTCTGCCCGCTTTTAAATGCTCGTCAATTATCGAACAAACGCAGTCGTAGATCGGCTGCGCCTGCATTACCATACCGGTACCGCCGCCGTAGGGCTTGTCGTCCACGCTGCGGTGCTTGTCCTTGGTGTAGGCTCTGATATTGTGGGTGTGCATTTCCACAAAGCCGTTCTTAATGCCGCGTCCGATAATGCTTGTATCCAGTACTGTACGGCACATATCGGGGAAGAGAGTTGCTATATCAATCCTCATCTTTGCCCTCGCTGTTATCGGTATCAAACAGTCCCGGGAGCGGACGGATAATCATCTTACCGTTTTCAATATCGGTTTCCAGAACGATCTCGGGAATAGAGGGGAACATCAGTTCGGCTCCGTCCGGCTTGCGTATGGAATATACATCGGTAGCTCCGTTCTGGTAGACGTCGGTGATTTTGCCGTATACCTCGCCGCTGTCCGCGTCGATCACGGTAAGTCCCACGATATCCTGAATGAAGTAAACGCCCTCATCCAGTTCAATATCGTCTCTGTCGAGGTAAAGGGTAGTCCCCACAAAGCGCTGAGCGGCTTCCGGGGAGTCTATCCCGTCAAGCTGGAGAATGACGATATTTTTGTGGGGGCGGGCATATTGCACGTCAATATGGTTCTTTCCCGCCTTGTCGAGATATAGTCCGCACTCCTCGGCGACCTCGCAGAAGAACTCCGCAGAGTCGGAGTAGTGCTGTACGCGAACCTCGCCGCGCAGTCCGTGAAGTCCGACGATTTTTCCTGTTTCAAGATATTTTTTCATAGATTATCTCCGTTATTTTTTCGGTGAACTGCCGCCGCTGTATCTTTCGGATTGCGAAGCTCCCGCAGATCTGCCCGATTGGTTCCCCGCAGCGCCGTGTGCCGGCTGAGGGGCGCGGTTTCTGTCCTTATTGAGAATGAGCTTCACCGCCTGAATACAGGAGCGAACGTTCAAAAATACGATTATCAGGAACACAGCACTGTTTATAATACACTGCGGGACATCCCTTTCAAGGAACATAGTCGCCCATCCCATTACGCACAGCAGAGCGAGGTTTATATTGATTTTCGCCCAGTAGATCGTCATATACAAATACTTTCGGGTATCGATGATCCGGTAAATGAACACCACCAGATAGCTTATCAAGGTAGCGATCGCCGCGCCCGATACTCCTATGAGCGGGATAAGTATAAGGTTGAGTACTACATTTGCCGCCGCTCCGATTACCGAGCTTATCAGCGAATGGGTGGTCTTCTGAGCCGCCTCGTAGATGGTGGACAGGAAGCTGTCGAAGCTCTGGAAAACCGTAGCCCCAAGCAGGATGGGAACGTAGAAATACGCCGAGTCAAAGCCGTCCCCCGCAAACAGCGGCATAATGATCGGGTGTAAAATGAGCATAATCCCGCCTGCCGCCAGAAACATCAGCGTCTGGAGCATATCGAAAATATTCGAGTAAAAGTTCGAGACGGTGCGCGAGTTCCGTTCTGTGATCGCGGACATTCTCCACGCCTGCATAAATATGCCGAGCACCAATACTATAAGATTTGGAAATTTATAGGCGAACTGATAGATGCCGTTTGCGTCGTCGCTTATAAAGGAGGTCACCATAAAGCTGTCGGACGCGCTTACTATCCACCACATGATCATTGTGGGGATAAGCGGCACGCAGTATCGCAGCATAGTCATGCGAAGTTCCCTGTTGGTACGAAGCGGGTGGTAGACCGCATACAGCCTTCCCGTGATATGCGTGAAGAAGAGCGACGCCACGTTTCCGAGAATAATCGAGAACACATATCCCGCGACCCCGAAATGGAACACGCCCAGCAGGACAAGGTTGCACAGAACCGTCACAACCGTAGTGATAATACCGTCCAGCGAGAACAGCACTACCGATACCTTTGACTTGATATACAGCGAGCATATGTCCTTAAATACGGCAAGCACCACATACACGTAAATCAGCCATTGGTATCCCTTTAGCATAGGAATAAGTCCGATAAGCGGGGTAAACAGAGCGAACGCCGCCGAGCTTGCCAAAGCGATATTTATCGCCGTTGAGAACACCATTCGCCCGTCATTCTCTTTTTCCAGCGAAAAGCGCAGCACACCGTTCGACATAGACAGCGAGACGACAGAAATAAGCAAATCGCAGGCGTAGACGATGTTTCCCATCTGCCCGTAGCCGGCGGTGCCGAGTTCGTTCTGGTAGAACTTCAGCATCACATAGACAAGCAGCTTGGAGCTTAGCTGTCCGATCGCCATTACTACCATATTGCTCGCGAGAGTTTTATACTTGTTCATGAACCGATAATTTTCCTTAAATGTCATTTGGCGGAATATTCCGCAGATTTTGGAAAAACTCGCTGAGAACCTCGCCGCAGCGTTTTTCGAGGACGCGGCTTCTCACCATAGGAATATGCGTGAATTTCTCATCAAATAACGCCGCCACCGACGCGCACGCGCCGTTTTTATCGTCGAACGCGCCGTATACCAGCCGTTTCAGCCCGGCGTTCATAACGGCTCCCGCGCACATCGGACACGGCTCGAGCGTAACGTAGAGCGTGCAGCCGATAAGCCGCCGCGTTCCCAGCCGCTTTGCCGCCGACTCGATCGCGATCATCTCCGCGTGCGCGGTGGGCGACTGCAGCGTTTCGCGCTGATTGTACCCCTCTCCGATTATTTCCCCCTCCGGCGAAACTACCAGTGCGCCCACGGGTATCTCCCCGAGCGAGGCTGCTTTTTCGGCGAGCGCCAGCGCGAGTTCCATAAACTCCTCGTCCCGTGTCATTTGCTTTTCAGAAATTGAGCGGCAAGAGCGGCAGCGCCGAATAATGTGTTATACAGAAGAATAAACATAACGTTAAACGCCGTGAACTGAGCAAACAGTCCGAATATCAGAGCCAGGATTATTCCCAGCACAACCCCGCAAAGCTGAATGATATTGCAGATAAACGCCTTTGAGCGGATAGCGTTTGCGGTACGGATCGCATTGGCGAAGGAGGTAAATGTGCCGCTGCACGAAACAGCAGCTTTTCCTCTGGGAACAAACCGCGTACATTCGGAGAAGGTCTCGTGCGCCTCGAACGGGAGAATTTTCACCTTGTTTGCTTCGACGTCGAACTGCTCCGAGATCTCCGTATCGGTGATCATACCATCCACCGTCTTGATGATGAGCGAAACGCCGCTGTCGCAAAGCTCCTGAATATTCTGCTTGATAACGGGGTTTGCGTTAAGTCTCACAAAGAACAGCAGACATACCTGACCGCCTACCGCAAGGTAGATCACCTCGTCGTTGTCCGTATTTGCGGCAATTTCCTTTTCGAGCTTGGGAACGGTTATCGCATGGGACTTCATATGCTGACGATTGCCGAGCAGCACACGCTGTCTGTCGATCCAGCCCATTACGCCCAGATTGCTCTCGTATACGCAGCCGGAGACTTCCTTTAACAGATCGCGCTTTCGGTTGAGCATATTAAAGAAGGAATCCGCCATTACACTGTCCGAGGCGACCGCAAGGCTTGCCGCATAGATGATGGCGTCGTCAATGCTCACCTTGCCCTCGCCGCTTGTCTTGGGTTTTTCGTAGCCGCAGATATTTGTGATCCGCACCGATTCGGCGGGGAAAAGCGTCCTTGCCTCTACCAGAATTCCGTTAAACTCGCCGAGCTTGGTTGCCGCGTTGTATCCGAGAATAGCCGAGCCGCGTTCCTTGTTCTTCCGTGCGGCAAGGAACATGGGCAGCGTTACGGTCATAGAGCTTGAGAACGACGCGCCCAGCGCGAAAATCGCGCTCAGCACGGTAAGCGCCCAGCACAGCCGATCCGCCGTCGATACGGCAGCGCCCGCCGCGTTGGTCGTATGCGTGATAAAGGTCAGTAAGCCGCCCGCCAAGCCTGCCGCGATCACACCGGGGACGATTTTTCGGGACATTCTGTCCGATGCGTCCTCGCAGTAGGTGGAGACTATAAAGTCGTATAACACCTCGGTCTTGCGCATAGCGCCGATATTCGGGACGCCCGGGATTATGCCCTTCGCAAGCTGCGCCTCGTTTTCCCTGTCGCATCTGTCGATAAAATATTTGGTGCGTCCGCTGAATACGAATTCAAAATTGCGTTTTGCGGTGTTTACCGTAAACAGCTTTGAGAGGGTATTGAATACCAGCGCCGCCAGCGACACCGCGAGATATACCTCGCAATTTCCGATCACTACATAGTAGTTTCCAAAGATATAGAAAACCGTCGCAATAAGCGTCGTGATATGCGCCAAGGCGCACAGCGTATCGCCGTCGGGGCGCAGCTTGACAAGTCTTGTAAGTCCGTTTGAGACCACGGACGAACACGCTGAAAACGACAGGATACCTATTACCAAATGCGTGTAGATATAGTTGTCGGTAAACGCCTCGCGGCTGACTATCTTGGTGAGTATTCCGAGATTTCCGGAAACGCCCAGCGCGTTGACTATCGCTATAAACAGCGTAACGGCAAGCAGTCCCGCCAGAATAAGCAGTCTGCCGAAAAGTCCTTTTGACAGGCGGTCAAGCCGATCCTTGATCACATCCTCGTCATCAAGGTCAATAGCCTCGTCCTCGCTGCTCTCGGTATATCCGTTCGGCTTCTCCTCGGCGGGAGGAAGCTCTTCGGTATCGTGATTTTCGAGTATGAAGTTCTTGATTTTGAGCTTCTTTTTTCGTGCAAGCTCGTCCGCCCGGCGAACCCTATCGACCGCTTCGTCTGCTTCATCCGCTTCGTCTGCTTCGTCCTCGGCAAGCGGCTCCTTTGCCGTGGGAGCGGCTTCCGCACGGGGTTCGCTGTCCTCCTCGGCAATCTTTTTGTTGAGTGCCTCGAGAATGGTGTCTCCCAAATGAATTTCAGCCGATACCGCAGCGCTTTTGATACCCTCATAGGGTTTGTCATCGGTTTTATCGCCGATTTTGTGATCCCCGCCCGAGGGATCATATTCGCGGACGCTGTCGTCACGGCGAGACATCTGCTTCAGCTCGTCCTTTGTCACCGTGAAGGTATCGGTGTCGGGGCGAGTGAGTTCATATTCGTTGGTGGATTCCCCGCTCTTGACGATCTCAACCGCTTTTTCACGGGATTCCATCGCGTTTATCGAGTCGAGCATATCATCCGGGGAATCAGCCTCGCTGTCTATGCGCAGCAGCGCCTCGTTTATATCGTCGATTTTCTTCTGCTTGCGTATCTGCATCGTATCCGTAGTAACAAGGTCGCCTGCCTCGTGGAATACGATATCATCGTCGCCGCTGCTGCTTTCCGACTTTTGCTGTGAAACAAAGAGCTTGATATAGTCGTCGCTGTCGGCATCCGCCTCTGTATCGGGGGCGTCCTCGTCCTCAATTTCGTACATACGGCGGCGGCGCTGCTCGTCTGCGGCGCGCGCAATATCACGCGCCAGACGCTGTTCGCTCTCCTCGTCTGTCATCTGGCGTGCGGAGGAATCCTTTTTCACGTCCTTTTTGCGTTCGTCCGAGCCGATGATCTGTGTTACCGACAATTTTGGGGTTTGCTTTGCTGTTTTAGGCTGTTCCCTCTTTTTCTGAACGCCCGCACGACCCAATTCCGTATCATTCAGAATTTCCGTCACGCTGCCCACGCCGGATTTCGGCTTGCTGCGCCCCGTTTTCGGGGTAAAAACAATATCGTCGGTATCGCCGCTGTCCTTGGAACGGCGTTTACCTACCTCTTTGAGTATATCGTCAACATTGTATCTATCGCCTGCCATTTACTTTCCCCCTTGCGATTTCCCTTGTGATTTTGCGCCGCGCTGTCTTACTACCTCATACATCAGAATTCCCGCCGAAACGGACGCGTTAAGCGAATTTACTTTGCCGTTCATCGGGAGCGACAGCACCTCGTCGCAGTTTTCGCGGACAAGCCGACCTAGTCCGAAGCCTTCGCTTCCGACGACGATCGCCGTGCCTGCCGTGAAATCCGCGTTCTCATATGGGGTACCGTCCGCTTCCATTCCGTACACCCATACGTTGTTCTTCTTAAGCATTTTGATTGTTTCGGTGAGGTTGGATACCCGCGCCACCTTAAGCCATGCCGCCGCGCCCGCGCTTGTCTTGAATACGGTCGCGTTAAGCGAGGCGGAGCGGCGCTTCGGTATGATCACGCCGTCTGCGCCCGCAGCCTCGGCTGTCCGGATAATCGCGCCCAAGTTGTGCGGGTCGGCGATCTCGTCCGCTATGATGATAAACGGCGGTCGGTTTTTCCGCCGTGCGTTTTCGAGAATATCCTCCACGGTGGAATATTCGGCCGCGCATAATTCCGCGCAAACGCCGCCGTGCTTTGCGCCCCCCGAGAGTGCGGCGAGCTTTTCGTCGCTCACGATTTTCACGACCACCCCGCGTTTTTTCGCCAGAGCGGTGATATTTCCCACAGAAGCGGTTTTCGAGATAAACACCGCGTCGATTTCCTTGTCGGACGACAGCGCCTCGGCAACCGCGTTTCTGCCGTATATTATCTGTTGTTCAAGTTCTTTTTCCATAATCAGTCCTGTTCTTATCAGACGCGGCAGTTGGCTTTATACCGCGAATCTCAGAAGAATGATCCCGCCGGCCGCCGGGAATTTTCCCGACCGGAGACGCTTTCGGACGCGGCCGCCTTCCTGTTTGTGCATATATATAAGTTATTATAACACATTCCGAGAAAATTTTCAACTAGAAATAAGAAACGTTTGAGAAATTTTTCAAAAAACTTCCGATAATTCCGTTGCAATTCCGCAAAAAATATGTTATACTGAGATTAGTCTATTTTATCGGAGGATATTATGTTCAGTAAGGTAAACAGCATGGGACTTTTTGGATTGAATGCCTTTATGGTAACGGTTGAATCCAGTATAAGCGCGGGAACCCCCACTTTTGACATAGTAGGACTGCCCGACGCGGCTGTTCAGGAGAGCAAGGCGAGAATTCGTGCGGTGCTGGGGCATCTTGGGATGAAGCTGCTTAACGGAAGAATAACCGTAAACCTCGCGCCGGCAAGCGTCAGGAAAATCGGCTCGATGTTCGATCTGCCGATCATAGTGGCGCTGATGGAGCTTGGCGGCGTGATCAACTGCGATCTTTCAACCTCGGCGTTTATCGGAGAATTGTCGCTTGACGGACGCTTAGCGCCTATAAACGGCGTGCTGAGTATGACGCTGACCGCGAAAAAGAACGGTATCAAGCGTATCTTCATTCCTGCGGCGAATGCCAGGGAGGCGTCTGTGGTCGACGGTATGGAGGTGTTCGGGGTCGAGCATCTCGGTCAGTTAAAGGAGTACCTTGTTCACGGTACCGGCATGAACCCCGAGGAGCGATACATACCCACCCCCGAGGACACGAAGTGTTTGCTCGATTTTGCGGATGTTATGGGGCAGCTTGTCGCGAAAAAGGCGGTGGAGGTCGCTGCGGCGGGCGCGCATAACGTGCTTATGCTGGGGTCTCCCGGTTCGGGTAAGTCAATGATAGCGAAACGAATTCCCTCGATCCTCCCGAGAATTACATTCAGCGAGAGTATTGAGACTACGCAGATCCACTCCATCGCGGGAATGATCGACCCCGCCAAACCCTTGGTCGTGCAGCGTCCATTCCGCCCGGTAAGCCATACGGCAAGCGCGGTGGGACTGGTTGGCGGCGGAAGTATCCCGCGTCCCGGCGAGATCTCGCTGGCGCACAACGGCGTTCTGTTTCTGGATGAGCTTCCCGAGTTTGACCGCAGCGTGCTTGAGACGCTGCGTCAGCCGATTGAGAACGGCGAGATCACCATCTCCCGCGCAAGCGGCTCGGTATCCTATCCGTGCGACGTTATGCTGGTGGCGGCAATGAACCCCTGTCCTTGCGGAAACTTCGGCAATCCCCAGAAGAAATGTACCTGCACCGATAAGCAGGTTAAGGCGTATCTTCACAAAATTTCCCGACCGGTGCTGGATCGTATAGATATCCAGATAGAGATGCAGCCCGTAAATTTCGAGGAGCTGAACACCCGTATTCCCCAAGAAACGTCCGCCGAGATCGCGGAGCGCGTTCAGAAAGCGCGTGATATTCAGGCAAAACGCTTTGCCGGAACAGGCATTAAGGCGAACAGCGGTATAACCTCGGATATTATCGCCGACGTTTGCCGTATGACGGACAAAGCAAGCGAGGTGCTTAAAGCCGCCTTTGACAAGCTGGGGTTATCCGCACGCGCCTACGACAGAATTCTGAAGGTGGCGCGTACCTGCGCCGATCTGCAGGGTCTGGAGATCATCGATAAGCCGCAGATCGCTCAGGCGATCTCTTTCCGCAGTCTTGACAGGAAGTACTGGGACGGTTTATAACTTAGGCGAAGCCCCTTATTGAAGATTTTGGCA
>CAYMTG010000068.1:2847-10246 GCA_964393305.1 uncultured Ruminococcus sp. | reverse complement strand
CGAATTTAAACGATAACTTCATCTGTTTTCCGCCTCGCTTTCGAAAACACTTAAGATATGGATCATTAATGAAACCGCCGCAACAATTGCACAAGCAACAAATCCCACCGAAAAATACGCAAGATAATTCACTTTGTCAACACGCATCCCTATAAGTTCCCACGCCCAATTGTCAACTAGAATGTCAAGCAGTTCGCTTATCAACAATCCGATAGTGCTTCCCATAAGGCTTAAAAAGACAAAAATCGCCGCCATACACCCGAATAGCTGAATTGTTCGTATTCCCATTCGGAATAAGATCTTCAAAAATCCCTCGTGCTTTAAAAAGTACATTTTGATATACACAAAAATAAAGGTCACACAAATTGTAGACAATAAAACAAGTACCATGTTCATCGCCGTTCTCATCGCACGATAGCCATTGCAGAGCGCAAGCAAGCCCTCTGTGTCGTCAAAATTCTGGGAATTCAAACACTCCGTAACACCAAGAAGTTGATCCTTATTTGAGAGAATTACCGTGAATTTTTCCGCATCTATATCAGGATCATAAATGAAAAAACTGTAAGTATCCGCCGAGATATGAATGATTTCTCCGACCTCGTAATCCGAGTCAGCTATTTTTATCATGTCGCCTTTTACACAACCTAATTCATCGGCAAACTCTTCACTCAAATAAACAAAGCCCTTTTCAAATTCAACTTCGATTCCGCACCATGTGATCGACAGCAATTCCTTAGGTATAAAGTTCTTTCCCATTGATACCACGCACACTCCGCCGCAATAGCTCGGCAGATAAACAGATTTTTCGCCGTGCGAGACTGTTACATCATAAGTGACCCCATTGCCCTCGGCAAAGATCGGAAGCTCTCCATAATATTTGCTTGCTCGCGGAGGCTCCGTCATTTCCAGCGGCAGCACCTGCCCATCATCGAACTGCGTAAAAAATCCATCGAAAACCTGCCTACTGTAATTGGCAAGAACGCAAACCACCGCCATCAGCAGTGCCAGACCAATCACAAAATACGTAAAATAGAGTTTGTTTTTTAGCAGTTCTTTAAGTGATAAATTAAATATTTCCATTGATTATCTCACCGTCAAGCATTTCTATAATTCTGTCCGCTTTCAGCGCGTCATCGTTCTGGTGCGTAACCATTACGATGGTCGTACCAAGATTTTTTATTTTTAGAAACAGCTCCATCACTGCATCGCCATTTTTCTTGTCAAGGTTTCCGCATGGCTCGTCCGCAAAGATAATTTTCGGCGAATTGACTAGTGACCTCGCAATGGCAGTTCGCTGTTTTTCTCCTCCCGAAAGCGTTTCCGCAGACTTTTTTAGAATATCGCTTATCCCGATGAATTCTGACAGCTCTAAAATGCGTTTTCTGCGCTCGGATTTAGAAACATCGCCGATAAGCATTGGAATCTCGATATTTTCAAACGCGGTGTATTTGGGCTCCAACGCGTAGGATTGAAAAACAAATCCCATTGTTTGGTTGCGGAAAAATGAACGCGCCGAATTTTTAAGAGAGTGAATATTCTTGCCATCAATTATAACATTCCCTGAATCCGGAGTGAGCAGCCCACTCAAGCATTTGAGCAGAGTGCTTTTCCCGCTGCCCGACCTTCCGGTGATTGCAACAAATTCGCCATCATTTATCAAAAGACTGACATTATTCACCGCTGTGCAACCAGCATATTTTTTTATTAATTCATGTGCCTCGATCATTTAAAATCAAACCTCGTCAAATTCTCGGTGATCGCTGTTGACGCTGCAATTGTGTATTTATTGAGAACTGCACTGTTGTCGATGTTGTCCTCGTATTCAATATAGTGTGTCACCGTTGTGTTATTAACATTAAAGTCCTTGGGGACGAGAAGTGCTATAAGCGCAGAAAAATCCTGTGCACTTTCCCACCCATCTACATAATGATTCGTTTCTACCATGACAACCTTAATCGTGTCATTATCCACATATGCCAAACATTGTTCCAAATCGGAGGACGGCACACGTACTAACAGCAAGTCGGATATATCAAAGTCCTCTTTAGTATAATTTGAATTAAACTTACGTGAAATATAGTTGTACTGATCAATGACCTCATCGTACTCAATAAAGTCATCAATTCCAAAGGTTGAACTAATTCTAAAAATTACCGGAGTATTCTCGCCTTGAAATAAATACGATGAATTGTCTTTCGCGATATAAGAAGAAACATTACTTTTGTGAATGATTTCTTCTTCAAATACAAGCCGGAAATTCCAAGCCGAAATATCTTTTTCGGTTTCTAAAAAACAGCAGTACGTTGTTTTCTCGGCCTCGGTTATCTGTTTGATAGGAAGCAACTTTACAGTGCAACTGTTACCGTCAACTGAGGCATCAATTACTGTGTAATCAATACCTTTTTCAGGCTTATTAAATTTAATTACGGCAAGATCGCGCGTTTTAAAAAACTCTGCCGAGTAACGCTCTTCTTTCGCGACTCTTTGACGAATAAAATTATAGTCGGCAAGTTCACTTTTTTTAAAAGACTTAAAATCAGTATACTTCTCAACCGAATAATTTCCGCCAACCTCTTCATAAGGCATTTCCTCAACATGACTCCCTTGCACAGAGGGAATCCACTTATTTTCCTCCTTTTTGCAGCCAGAACAGCAAAAAAGAATGGTTAAAAAAATCGGAAGAATAATTAACGTTTTATTCCGTTTCACTTTAAATGCACCTCACCTTGCGTACTAATCATCTATATTATATCACAAATCGCCATCATTGTCAATAAGTTTTAAGCAAATATTGATGTTCCAATTAAACATTTCCAAAAAAGCAATATCAATTATTATCAAATCCTTTAGGTATGCGGATTAGCCGTCCAATTACGGAAACATTTAATTGGGAGAGCAATAAAATCGCCATAGCACACCGTCTGCTGCGTCAAACCTCCTCGCAGCATTATGCCGAAGGCATAATGCGGGCATACAAGCCTTGCTTCGTCGGCTTTCCTTGCATACGGCGCACTCTGCCGATTTTCTCTTTTCAAACCGGTTTCTAGAGGTTCCCTAAAGTTTCTTGCCTTAAAGTTTTTTTCAGATAATGTTATCAATATAATTTTCCACTCAACGATTGAACTGCCCCAGATTGTGATTTCTGCACAATCCGGGGCGGTTTATTTGTTCTCGGCGGGGGTGTGTTGTATAAGAATCCATACTTATCAGACTGCGTATTTTTGAAATTCTCCGACTGTTCCGAAACCTCTTCGTAAGCATCATCGATAGTCACCAACGAATTGTCAGACTCATCAATCAGCAGAATCAAGTATACTTAAGGTCATACGCATTCTATAATTCTCAAATATATCATTGTCGATCCGAAATGAAACTGCCCCGGTTATCCGATTGTCCGGTTTGCTTTCGGGAATGTAGATACTTTCTGAAAAAAAATTAGTTTGTATTGCTAACTTGCACACCAAAACTTCTTTCGGTTGTGGTATACTTGATATGCAAAATATTTTAGTCGAATTTTATCAATCTCTGTCTTATTTAAGGCGACGTTGTTAAAATCCGGCACTATCTGAAAGGAAGTATACTCAATGAAACAGTGTGAAAAAGGTCATATTTACGATGAAAAGTCGTATTCGGCGTGTCCGTACTGCAATCAGTCGGGCGCGGCAGGCGTGCGCCCGTTGGAGTCCGGCGGAGTTCCCGATTTCCCCAAGACCGCTCCGCTTGACACGAGCAGCACTCCCGGTTTCCCAAAAACCACCCCGCTTGATGCTCCCGCTCCTTCCGCGCCTCCTCGCCCTAAAAAGGAAATGAGCGCTACCATCGCGCTTAATGTAAGCGACGCCGGTATATCGCCTGTTTGCGGCTGGCTGGTTGTCACCGAAGGCGATAATAAGGGAGTATCATTCCCCATCCACAGCGAAAAGAACGCGATAGGCAGAGGCTCCAACTTTGATGTTAATCTCTCGTTTGACAAGGCTATCTCCAAGGAGGGCGATGCGGTGATTACTTACGATTCCCGCAGCAAAAAGTTCTTTATCACGCTTGCCGCCGGCAAGAATAACGTCTACCACAACGGAGGACTTCTGCTCACGCCGGAGGAGGTCAATGACTATGACGTAATCGAGGTAGGCGCTACCAAGCTGGTATTCAGAAGCTTCTGCAACGAAGAGTTTACATACTGACATGGCGGATAGATTTGCGGTAGCCTTAAGCATTTCAGGCTCAAACGTGACCGAAATATCGATCGGAAATGCGCAAAGCCGCGGTGCGCGCGATTATCAGGAGGACAGCTTTGGCTATACCCCGCTTGACAGAGTTGGCTCAAACGGCTTCGTGGCAGTCGTTGCAGACGGCATGGGCGGATTGGCGGCAGGCGACAAGGTTAGCTCATACGTGGTATCCGCACTTCTGGGAATGCGCGATCTTATCAACGGCATAGATGACGTTCACGTTAAATTCAGACAGACCGTGTCGATGATAAACCACGAGGTAATTCTCGGAGGAACAGGCGGAGGCTGCACCCTCGCGGCGGTATATTGCCGCGGCGACGGGATATACTGGTGCAGCGTCGGCGACAGCCGTATATATCTGTACAGAAGCGGAATGATCTTTCAGCTTTCTGAGGACGGTGACTATCAGAATCAGCTTCTTGACGAGGTGATCGCGGAAAGACTGCCGTTCGATGAAATGATGGAAAACGAGAAGAAGGATTCGCTTGCGCAGTATATAGGCAGCAAGACCGAGCCGGAACCGGACGTAAATATCCGTCCTCTTATCCCGCGCCCAGACGATAAGCTGCTGATATGCAGCGACGGAGTATACAACGCGCTCTCGGACGCGGAGATGTCGGCGGCGTTGATAAATCCCGCTCAGCAGGCGGCGGACGCCTTGGCGGGCGCGATTCTTAACAAGAACTATTCCAATCAGGACAACAATACAGCGGTTGTTCTGGAATTTATTTGAAGGAAGGAAAATAACTTATGAAAAACGTAATGAAAAGATTTGTCGGTGCGGTAATGGCACTGATATCGTTAATGGCATGCAGCATATTTGTGTCTGCGGACACCGTGAAGATCACCTCGATACCCGAAGCTATCAACGGTGTTGTCTGGGTTCATGGAGCATACGGAGGTTCCGGTTGGTCAGGCACGGGCTTTGCTATCGGCGACCCCAATGAACCGATTGAATATATCGTAACAAACGCTCATGTTGTAACCGGTGAAAAATATAAGCCGGGTGCTGCGGAAATGAAGGTTTACTTTTCCTATGCCGCAAACGACTTTATGATCGCTTCGGTTTACAAAATAGACGAGGTCAAAGACATAGCCGTTCTGAAGCTGCCGGAAAAAACAACAAAGCGCACTGCAATGGTGCTGTGCCCCAGCTCCGAGGTAGCTGTTGGCGAGGACGTGGCTGTTATCGGCTATCCCGGCGTTTCAAACGAGGTTTCCTATGACCGTAAATATGACTTGTCCGACATTACCGTAACCCGCGGCGGCGTTTCCAAAAAAACAACAAGCAAATATGATGACAATACTCAGGTTTATCAGACAGACGCGGAAATTAATCCCGGAAATTCCGGCGGCCCGCTGGTAAATTCAAAGGGTCAGGTAATCGGCATAAATACATTTACCCTTACCACCTCCAATGGAGGAAAGCTTTATTACTCGGTAATGATTGACGAGCTTATGGATCTTGTTTCCCGCGACACCGTAGGCTATGTTCTTTCCACCGACGCGTCTGCTTCTGAGCCGAGTAGCTCCGATACAACTTCTGTTGCCGAGAAAGATCCCGACGATGATCTCGACAAGGATTCCGACAAGAATCCCGACAAGGATCCCGGTTTTAATCCCACTCCGATTATAATTATTGCGGCTGTGGTTGTCGTTGCAGTAGTATGCGTTGTTATCTTTATGAATATGAAGGGCAAGAACAAGCCCCAGGTAGCGCCCGCTCAAAGCCGCACTCCCGTTCAGGTATCCGCTCCCGCTCAGGGTTCCGCTCCCGCAAATAACGCCGTCACTCCGGTACTTATCTGCGAAAAGGGGCTGCTTGCAAACCGCACATTTCCCATAGGCAGCGGCGTTATCATTGGAAGAAATACCCAGAAGTGCAGCGTTTGTTTCCCTGTTGACGCAAAGGGCGTTTCGGGTGTTCACTGCGAGATCCGCAGGAACGGAAACGTTTTTGAGATCATCGACCGCGGCTCTTCCTACGGCACTACTCTCGGAAACGGTCAGAAGCTCACTCCGAATGTTCCCGTTACTATTCCCAATGGATCATATTTTATGGTAGGAAGTGCCGAGCAGCTCTTCCAGATCAAATACTGATATGAAGATCGATTTTTACAGCTACTCCGGTCTGGGCGGCAGACC
Source organism: uncultured Ruminococcus sp. (assembly GCA_964393305.1). Classification (GTDB taxonomy): domain Bacteria; phylum Bacillota; class Clostridia; order Oscillospirales; family Ruminococcaceae; genus CAG-115. The sequence goes on along the minus strand of CAYMTG010000068.1, from coordinate 3,872 downwards.
TGTAAACGAGGACAGCTATATTACCGGAAACGGATACTATATAGTATCGGACGGTCTCGGCGGTCACGATAGCGGCGAGGTAGCCTCCGGCGTTGCCATACGTTACATAGCGGAGAATTTCGTAAGCTCCGATATCTCGAACGAGCGGATCGGGAGTCTTATCCTCGGCGCGGACGAGGCTGTAAAACGCTCGGGCGAGGGCGGCAAGGCAACCCTTGCTGCGGTTTTCACCGATGGCGAAATAATCAGGATCGACAACATCGGCGACAGCAGGGTCTACTATTTCCGGCACGGCAGCATTTTCTTCCGCACAAAGGATCATTCCGTGTGTCAGGCTTCAGTAGATATGGGCGAAATGACCGACATGGACGTCCGCAACAGCGACGACCGCTCAGGCTTGTTCAAGGTGCTGGGTGATGATACTGCGCTTAAGCTGCCGAAGCCTTACGATACTATTGACCCTATCGACGGCGACGCGTTCCTGATATGCAGCGACGGCTTCTGGGAGAATGTTTACGAGGCTGAAATGGAAGCCGATTTTCTCAAGGCGGAAAACGCTAAAGACTGGCTTACCCACATGCTGAAGAGACATTTTCTCCGTGCGCAGAACAGAGGGGATAATTTCACCGCAATATGCGGAATAATTCATTCGCCGCTCATTATCCCGCGCACTATGTCCGTACCCGGGACTTCTTCTGCGAAAGCTATACCGAGAACATCAGAGATTGCAGAGAGTGTTGGGATCGCGCAGAATAAGCAGTCTCCTTCTATGCCTTTAAAACACAAAATTTTCGTTGCCGCGTGCGCAGTAATTGCCATAGCAGCAATAGGCACTGCGGCATTTTTTGTCGCGAAAAATAAGGACGGCGGTGAAAGCTCGGGCAACAGCTCATCTGTTACCTCAAACGATAGTTCCGAGCCTACGGAGTCATCGCGTTCTTCGGAGCCTACGGAATCTTCCGGGGCTTCCGAGCCTACGGAATCTTCCGGGGCTTCCGAGCCTACGGAATCTTCCGGGGCTTCCG
>CAYMTG010000068.1:0-2747 GCA_964393305.1 uncultured Ruminococcus sp. | reverse complement strand
AGCCCCCGATTTTCTCGAACCCCCCCGATACCTCCGACACGCCGAATATACCGGAAAAGCCATCGTTCCCGGGATTTCCCGAGTTTCCGGATTTTCCCGGTATACCGCCGGTGTCGCAGCTTTAGAGAGAATAACATAATTATGTGATTTGAGGTAAAGATAATGATTGAATTTAATGGAAAAAAACTTTGCGAGAACTGCTTTTCCGAATGGGGGACGGAAGGAACATTTTGCACACAGTGCGGGTATAATCCCGACGTAATTGTCACCGACCCTACGATGCTTAAACCCGGGAGCGTTCTTCTGGGAAAATACATTGTCGGAAAAGTAATAGGCAAGGGCGGATTTGGCGTTACTTATGTGGCTTACGATACCACAACAAACAAAAAAGTGGCCATAAAGGAATTTTTCCCGTATGGCGTGGCTTTGCGCGCCCCGGGGACGACTACCGTTTCCGTTTCTTCTATGGATAACGCCGAGACGTTCAAAATGGGCGCGGAGAAATTCTACAACGAAGCGAAGCTGGTTTCAAAATTCAACGGCAACCCGAACATCGTAGGGGTTCACGAGTTCTTCTACGAGAACGACACCGTGTATTTCTCTATGGAATACCTTCAAGGACACACGCTGAAAGAACATATCCAGGAGCATGGCGTATTGACCCCCGCGCAGGCACTTTTCATATTCCGGAACGTCTCCAACGCGCTTATGGCGGCGCACAGCCAGAACGTTATGCACAGGGATATCTCCCCCGATAACATAATACTCTGCGACAACGGCGACGTTAAGCTTATTGATTTCGGCGCGGCAAGACAGGTGGTAGCCGAACATTCGCAGAGCTTTTCGGTAATACTAAAGCCGGGCTTTGCGCCGCTTGAGCAATACCAGAAAAAAGGCAATCAAGGTCCGTGGACGGATATTTATTCGCTGGGAGCAACTATCTATCATTCTCTGACGGAGGATATTCCCGAAGATCCTATGTCCCGAATTGACGACGACGAGGAATTCAGCTCCAATAAGTATAACATTGAGCCGGAGCTGTGGGCGATAATCAAGAAGGCTACCCAGCTTAAGATTGAGGACAGATACGAGGATATCTTCATGCTGAGAAACGACCTCAACAGCGTTTCGTATCAGCCCGAGCCCGTTATCGTCCCGACCAAGGCTCCGAGCGATAAAATGCCGGAGATCCATACCGCCGTGCCGTTCGGAATGACGCAGACGGTCACCCAGCCTGTCCGGCAGCCGGCACAGCTCGTTGCAGTCGCGGCGGGGAATGTTACGCCGAGCGTTCAGCCGGAGGGAAATCCCGTTCAGCAGGTAACGGCGGCTCAGCCGATAAAGAAACCGTCCTCAAAGAAAATCGCAGCCATTATTATATCGTCAGTAGCTGCGCTTGTCCTTGTTATCGGCGCGGCGGTGATCATACCGAGTGTGGTAAATAACTCGAAAGTGCCAACGGTATCGGACGATACCCCTTCATCAAGCAGCGCACAGCAATCATCGCAGTCGAAAGATTACTCACAACCGACGTATTCGGAGCCTACAGAACCGACCGTCTATGTTCCTTCCGATAGGGTGTATTATTCACTGCTGGGAGACGATGAAAAGCGCATCTATGAAGCGATCTACGGGGGATTGGAAAGTAAAAACGCATCGATCGATCTGCCAAAAGGCAATTATTCGGACGACACGATAAGTAAAGTTTACTATAAGGTGTTGTATGACAATCCGAATTTCTACTATGTGAACGATTACGTGAAAAACGGCAGCACAATTTGTCCGAAATACATAAACCTGACATCCGAAGAAGAGAGAGCGTTCGAGAATACGATTACCGATATTGAAGATGATTTAAAAGGAATCACCAGCGAATATGATATTGCTACAAGTTTACACGACTCTCTCGTCACAAGAGAAATAACTCTGACAGAGCGCTACGTAAATAACACCTGCACCTCCGCTTTCGGAGCTTTGGGAAAATATGAAGCAGATGATCTGGGCTTTGCAAAAGCATTCTGTTACTTAGCCCAGCGTAAAGGTTTATCCTGCGTTGTCATGGATGGAACTTTAAACACAATAAGCGAGGCTTGGTGCAAAGTAAGGATTGACGGCGTATGGTACAACGTAGACGCCTTTAAGGATAAAGACTTGACGGATAATAACATTGTTGAAACTTTTGATGTGGATACATCCTCCGGCAAAATCTATCATACATTTTTTCTCACAAACGATGAATATATGGACTATTGTGATTATGATCTGACTGATGAATATATAGATTTGCCCTCCGCAGACTCCGGATATGATAATTATTACATTCGGACGGATAAGAACTATGTTTTTTATTATAAGCTTGAGGATCTGGACGCATACTATAAAAAACTCATCGACATCTCGGCGAATAAATTTAAAGAAGGCACAACGACGACATATACTTATGTCGCCCCGTGGCTGGTCGATGAACTATGGGAAAAGATGGATGCAAACGCGTACGTGGATCTTGTTAATAATTACGGCATAAGTTCCAACATAGTAGTATACGGTAGATACGAGCCAGACACCTTTAGCTTAACATTGTCATATTCATGACCGCCGCTAATCTATCGCTGATGTCAAGCCCGGAGATCCGAACTTGACATTTTGCGTGAAAGTGGTATTATATAGATAAAGGTCACCTCTAAAAACCTTATTTGAGAGAAAATGTGCGGAGCACGCCGTCTGCGGTCTGTCGGTCAACCCCTCTG
>CAYMTG010000067.1:2290-10624 GCA_964393305.1 uncultured Ruminococcus sp. | reverse complement strand
TCCTCTCAAAACAAGACCTCCCGCCTGCGGCGGGGAATGTCATCGATCAATATACGATTTTGCTCTCTGCTCCGCGCAGCGGAAGAGACAAATGAAAAAGAGGGGGTTTGAAACACTGCTCTTGATCAGCCCTGTCTGCCGGACATAACAAGTCCCTTATCTGCGTCCATGGTTATGGCTATGCCGCTTTTCAGAACAGCGGCTGCGTTCTCAGCACCGACAATAACGGGAATATCCAGCGTCATTCCGACAATAGCCGCGTGGCTGTCCGCGCCGCCCTCCTCGGTGATAATGCCCGCCGCCGTCTTGAGGAGCGGAAGCACCGCGTTCGAGGTCTTGGGCATAACAAGGATCTGTCCCGCCGCAAAGAGCTTCGTGGCTTCCTCATCGGTGTTGGCTACGCAAACGGGAGCGGTCACGCAGCCGCCGTTTACGCCGGTACCCGAAACAAGCACGTCTCCTACTATATGCACCTTCATCAGATTTGTCGTTCCCGATACGCCGAGAGGAACGCCCGCCGTTATAACAGCAAGGTCGCCGTTCTTCAGAAGTCCCGCTTCAACCGCCTTCTCCACCGCAAGATGAATTAGGTCGTCGGTGTTGGTGTTGAGTTCCTCACACATAAGAGGGATAACGCCCCACGAGAGCGCCATCTGTCGATAAGTCACCTCGCTTGTTGTACACGAGATAATAGGCGACTCGGGGCGGTAGCGCGAGATCATGCGCGCTGTCGCTCCGGACTTCGTCACTGTGACAATCGAGGACGCGCCAAGCTCCATCGCGGCGGTTACGGTCGCGTGTGAGATCGCGGAGGACACGTTCGTCCCGTCAAACGACTCCTGCTTGTGGAAGCGCTTCTTATAATCGATCGCTTTTTCGGTTGTCTCGGCGATAAGCGCCATGGTCTTTACCGCCTCGACGGGGTGTTCGCCCGCAGCGGTCTCTCCGGAAAGCATGATGGCACTTGTCCCGTCGTAGATCGCGTTGGCGACGTCTGTCGTCTCCGCACGGGTGGGACGCGGGTTATGTATCATGCTCTCCAGCATCTGGGTTGCCGTAATAACCTGCTTGCTTGCGCTGAACGCCTTCTTTATAAGCATTTTTTGGAGACGCGGGATCTCCTCGAACGGGATCTCAACGCCCATATCGCCTCGTGCTACCATAATGCCGTCCGAGACGCGGAGAATTTCGTCGATGTTCTTCACGCCCTCCTCGTTCTCGATTTTGGAGATAATGCGTATATCGGGACGGTTTTCCTCGGCGAGTATTCTGCGTATTCCGAGGACGTCGTCCGCGCAGGTGACAAAGGACGCGGCGATAAAGTCGAAGCTCTCGCGGCAGCCGAAGCGTATATCGGAAACGTCCGCCTCGCTGAGATACGGCATAGACAGCTTCACGCCCGGGATATTCACGCCCTTATTATTCGAGAGTATACCTCCGTTAAGCACGGTGCAGACTATATCCGCAGTGCCGTCGGGATTGCGTCTGATGTCGGAGCAGCGAATAGAGACGTTTCCGTCGTCGATCAGAATACGCGTGCCTATCTCGATATCGTCCGGGAGATTTTTGTAGGTGACGGATGCGCGGGTACTGTCGCCCTCCACCTCGGCAGTGGTGAGGATAAAGGTGCCGCCCGTCTTGATCTCCGCCTTTTGGTTGTCCTTGAACTGTTTCAGGCGAACCTCCGGACCTTTTGTGTCGAGAAGCGTGGCTATCGGCTTGCCAAGCTCCTTCGCAAGGCGCACTACGCGGTCGTGGGTTATCTTGTGGCTCTCATGCGAGCCGTGGGAAAAGTTCTGGCGAGCGACGTTCATTCCGCTCTCCATAAGCTGACGGAGTACGTCGTCGGACTCGGTGGACGGTCCCATTGTGCATACGATTTTCGTTCTTCTCATAATGTTATCCCTTTCAGTCTGTTCTTAATTTTAAGGAACCTCCGGAAACCGGTTTGAAAAGAGAAAATCGTTTTTTAGAGGTTCTCAATAAAAGATGTTGAAAAATTTTGCTTTTAAGAAAGCAGCAGCTTTGCCGCAAACGCCGCCATCAGCTCGTACTCGTCGGCGACAGCGGGAACCGGCAGCTCGAGCGGCTCAACGATTCCGCTTTTGGTATGGAGCGAGCGATTGAGCGACAGAGTAAGCCGCTCCTCGGTGCGGGAAGTCACCGAGACCGCGTTCTTATGCGAGATCCCGCAGGTGATGAGCTGCACCCCGCGAGGTATCTCGCCGCAATAGTCCTCGCTTGCCACTATCCCGCGAACTTCCCCCACCGCGAGAGGAGAATTCTCCGAGAAATCCCGCCCCAGCACTACCACACAATCCGCGCAGCTTATACGGCGAATACTTTCCCCCGAAACTACGGGGAAATCCCCCAGCAAGCCGAAAAAATCTCGGGAAAAATCCCCCAAAGCACAAATCAAGCCCATACCGCCGCCCCTTTATAGTGATATGGGCTTATTTTATGTCGAAAATTCTTTTCTATGTATCCGCCGCGCAAGATGTTTGTCACTCGAGGAATGCTCTGAGTGCCTTGCTCTTGCTCTGCGAACGGAGCCTTCTGAGCGCCTTTGCCTCGATCTGGCGAATACGCTCGCGGGTGACCCGAAACTGTCTGCCGACCTCTTCGAGCGTGTGCGCTCTGTCGTATCCTACGCCGTAGCGGAACTTCAGCACCTCGCGCTCACGCTCCGGAAGCGTGTTAAGTGCCTTGTTCAGCTCGTCTTTGAACACCGCCTTCATCGCGGTATCGATAGGAGCGGGCGCGTCCTCGTCCGGGATAAAGTCGCCGAGATTGCTGTCCTCCTCCTCGCCCACCGGCGCTTCAAGAGAGACGGTATCCTGCGCTATCCGCATAACCTCCTGCACCTTCTCCACCGGAAGATTAAGCTCTTTCGCAAGCTCATCGATCGACGGCTCCTCGCCCCTGTCATGAAGCAGCTTGGTCTGCATCTTCTTCACGCGGGAAATACGCTCCACCATATGGACGGGAATTCTTATAGTACGCGCCTGATCCGCGATCGAGCGCGTGATGGACTGCCTTATCCACCATGTCGCATAAGTCGAAAACTTGTAACCCTTGGTGTGGTCGAACTTCTCAACCGCCTTGATAAGTCCGCTGTAGCCTTCCTGAATAAGGTCGAGAAGCGGCATTCCGCGCCCTCCGTAGTGCTTGGCGATGCTTACCACCAGCCGCATATTCGCGGTGATAAGGCGATCTCGTGCCGCCTCGTCGCCTGCCGCAATGCGGTCGGCAAGCTGCGCCTCCTCCTCCGAGGTAAGAAGCGGGATCTTGCCGATCTCACGCAGATGAATCTTCACCGGGTCGTCCAACTGCACGGACTTATCGGTGTTGTCCGTGGGAAAGTCGAGAGCCTTGTTCAGATCCTCCTCCACCGACAGGTCGTCAACGATCGAAATATTATTCCGCTCCAGCAGGTCGCTGAGCCTTTCAAAATCTATTTCCGTTTCTTCAATTACATCGTTAATTTCCTTTGCAGACAGCGAACCGTTCTGCTTGCCCTTTTCAAGAAGCTCTTTGAGAATACTCTTTTTAGAATCATTCATTAAATTTTCCTTTCTAGGAATATGTTGTCCGAACTATAATTCAGGTCACCTCTAAAAACCTCGTTTGAGAAGTTCCCTTAATTCCCCCATTAAGACTATGTAGCTGTTATTCAAGGAAGTCCTTCAGCTTTCTGCTTCTGGTGGGGTGGCGCAGCTTACGCAGCGCTTTAGTCTCTATCTGACGGATACGCTCACGAGTCACCTGAAACTCCTGACCCACCTCTTCAAGCGTGCGCTGTCTGCCATCGATAAGCCCGAAGCGCAGGATAATAACGCGCTTTTCCCTTTCGGAAAGCGTATCCAGCACCTCGCGCAGCATCTGCTTGAGCATAGAATTCGCGGCCTCCTCGGCAGGCGCGGGAGCGTCGTCGTCGGGAATAAAGTCGCCCAGATGGCTGTCCTCCTCCTCGCCGATAGGCGTTTCGAGGGACACGGGATCCTGCGCAATGCGGATGATCTCGCGCACCTTGTCAATATTCATTCCGAGATACTCGGCGATCTCGTCCTCTGTAGGCTCGGTACCGTTCTCATGCAGAAGGTAGCTCTGCGCCTTCTTCACCTTGGTGATAGTCTCCACCATATGCACGGGAATACGAATGGTACGCGCCGAATCAGCGATGGCACGGGTAATAGCCTGTCTTATCCACCATGTGGCATACGTCGAGAACTTGAAGCCCTTGGAGTAATCGAACTTCTCGACCGCCTTGATAAGTCCCATATTGCCCTCTTGGATAAGGTCGAGAAACTGCATACCGCGGCGGACATATTTCTTTGCGATACTTACAACAAGGCGCAGATTTGCTTCGATAAGGCGCTCCTTGGCGCGCTCGTCGCCCGCGGACATACGCTTGGCAAGCTCTATTTCCTCCTCTGTGGACAGAAGCGGGATTATACCGATGTCCTTCAGATACGACTTTACCGCGTCATCGGGAATAACAAACTCCCCGTCGGCGTCATCGGCATAGTCCCTGTCGGAGTAGTCCATAATGAAGTCGATATCAACATCAGCCTCGAAGTTATCCTCGATTTTAATGTTCATACTGGCGATTTTCTCGAAGATCTTGTTTATCTGGTCAGCGTCGAAGTTAAGCTCCTCAAGCGCGTCGGTGATTTCCTTTGCGGTGAGGCTGCCCTTCTGCTTGCCCTGATTAAACAACTCTTCAAGAATGTTGGAGTTGGTGTTTTCACTCATAATTCTTGGCTCCTTTTTTCGGTGATAGATATTTCATCTGCCAATCACCTCTTTGTATCATGCTTCTTTTTCATCCATTCACGCAGCTCGTCATCGGTCATTGAGTTGGGATCCGCCCGACTGATCTGATGTTCGTTCAGAACCTTGATATAGTCGAGCAGCGCATCCTTGTCGTTCGCGGATATTTCATCGCTGACTATTTCAGTTATTCTACCCATCTCCGTGGGGTTGAATTCCTCATTAAAAGCAGAAATATCGGGAATATTGCCGTTTTCCAGCATATTTACCAGAAAACTATACACACGCTTGTGAAAATCTGTCACAAAAGGCGATGTAAGCCTCTGCCTTATACGTCCCAACATATCGGGATTGTGGTAGAGGAAGTTGATTATGCCCCGTTCCGCACGCGTCTCCTTTGGAAGCTTGTGCGCTTCGGGATTTATCTTATCGGGGTGGCTAAGCTCCTGCATAATTTTCCGCTGCTCCTTGGAGTGAGCAAAGCGTTTCTCCCGATCCCGCAGATTATTGACGGCATTCTCGATAGTCGCGTGAGGGATCCCCGTGAGCTTTGCCGCCTTCGATATACACACCGAACGCCGAAGGTCGTTTGTGATCCCCGCGAGGAACGGCACCGCCTTTTCAAGATAGCGGCTTATATCATCCGGGGAGTTCAGATCAAGTCCTTCCGTCAGCTTGTCCATCTCGTACTCGATCGCGCCGTCGCACTTTTCGAGAATATTGTGAAACGCGTCCGCGCCGTACTTCTTGATGAACTCATCCGGATCTTTTGCGCCGGTGATTTTCAAGACCCGCGATTGTATGCCCGCCGACGCGAGAAGATCAATTGCGCGTGACGCCGCGAGCTGTCCCGGCTCGTCCGAGTCGTAGGAGAGTATTACCTCCTTTTTCCCCATACGCGCCAACAGTCCGCACTGCTGCTCGGTAAGCGCCGTACCAAGCGACGCCACCGCGCTGTCAAATCCCGCCTGGTGCATAGAGATCACGTCCATATACCCCTCGCAGATTATCATATACTTCGCTTTGGAGCTTTTGGCGCGGTTAAGCGCGAAAAGCTGATTTCGCTTGTTGAAGATCAGCGTCTCGGAGCTGTTGAGGTATTTTGGCTTGCTCTCGTCGTCCATCGCTCTGCCGCCGAACCCCACGACATTCCCTCGCGTATCGAAAATCGGGAACATCACCCGGTTCCTGAATTTATCGAAGAACTTGTTGTTATTGTCGTTCAGCAGAGAGGCATCCGCCATCTCAAAATCCGAGTAACCCATTTTTTTCAGGTGAAAATGAAGTCCGTGGAAGTCGTTCTTGGCGTACCCCAGTCCGAAAAGCTTTATCGTGTGGTCGGACAATCCGCGTCTTCGGAAGTAGTCAAGACCTGCCGCGCCCTCCTCGGAAAAGAGGAGCTGATGGTAATACTTCCCCGCCTCGCGGTTCATTTCGTACATACGCCGCCGCCTATCGGCGGTACCGTCGTCCTTATCCTCCGGGAGCGGCATTCCCGCACGCTGAGCTAAGAACTTCACCGCCTCTATGTAGTCGAGATTTTCTATCTGCATTGTGAAGGTTATTACGTCGCCGCCCGCGCCGCAGCCGAAGCAGTAAAACAGACCCTTGTCGGGAGATACCGAGCAAGACGGCGTTCTCTCGTTATGGAAGGGACATCGGCACATATAAGAATTACCCGAACGCTTAAGCTCGACATACCCCTGCATTACCGACACAATGTCATTCTTGTCATGAAGCTCCTGCAAAAAGTCCGGAGATAACTTCAATCGCTCCACTCCCTTCGCCAATTGTCCGGATATCCGAGGGGTCAGACGATCTGCCACCCCTTTGGCACACACAGTCTCATAAAATAGTTTACGGCATACTCGTCTGTCATTCCGCTGATAAAGTCGCCGACAGCAATCTCAAGACCGTCCCGCTCGGCGATCTCATTATACAGACGGGGCATCTCGTCGCGGTGCTTGTAGAAATAATTATACAGATAATCAACGATATAACGCGCCTTGCCGCGCTCGGCGATGGTAGGCTTCGCTCTGTAGACGTGCTCGAACATAAACTCGCGAAGCTCTTTGAACGCCCGCTCGGTAGTCTCATCAAAGCCGATATTCTCCGCGCCATGCTCCACCAGCGAACGCACCAGAGCAGTTATCCGCCGTGATTTCGTGTCGCCCAGCACGCTTACCGGGAATTCGGGCAGCTCATCCGCAGTAATCACCCCCGCACGTATCGCGTCCTCAATGTCGTGGTTTACGTAGGCTATTTTGTCGGAGAAGCGCACTATCATACCCTCCCGCGTCATGGGCGGAGCCGACTCTCCGCGATGGCAGACGATACCGTCAATGACCTCAGCCGTGAGATTAAGCCCCTTGCCGTCCTTCTCGAGGACCTCCACCACTCGCTTGCTTTGAAGATTGTGGGCAAATCCGCCGGGCATCAGGTCGTTTAAGACCTTCTCGCCGTCATGCCCGAACGGGGTATGCCCCAGATCGTGACCAAGCGCGATTGCCTCGCAAAGATTCTCGTTGAGACCCAGCGCGCAAGCGACAGTCCGCGCTATCTGGCTTACCTCGAGAGTATGCGTAAGCCGCGTGCGGTAGTGGTCGCCGTGCGGGATAAGGAACACCTGCGTCTTGTGCTTAAGACGCTGAAAGGAGTTGCAGTGGATAATTCTGTCACGGTCGCGCTGAAAGTCCGTGCGAAAATCGCAGGGCTTCTCGTATACCTTTCGCCCGAGACTGTCCTCCGATTTGCAGGCGAATTCGCATAATGTCAGGCGCTCGTTTGCCATAATTCTCTCGCGAGGTAACATAACCCACCTCCAAAATCAATATGTTCTCTGATATTATATACATAATTCGACTTGTAAAAACCTTTATTTTTCGATATTTTCGGCGATTTATGCAAAATCATACCACATTTTTTGTAGAGATTGTACAACAATTTTGCCGTTACAAGCGTCGGTCAACCGCGCAGTGAGGGGTTCAACGCTCTCGCAGCGAACGCAAACGGTGATTTTCACGCTGTCGGAGAAATCCTCTCCCTCTGTCTTTACCCCGAAATCAGCAAAAATCTGACCCAGCCGCCCATACAGCGAGTATTCCACCTCGATGGTCAGCCGCTCCGCCATCGCCATTATTTTGAGATCAGCGGCATCCACAGCGTCCTTCGCGCCTTTTGTGTAGGCGCGGACAAGTCCTCCCGCGCCGAGCAGTACTCCTCCGAAATATCGCGTCACCACGCACGCGACGTCCGTAAGCTCCTCTTTGCGGAGAACCTCGTAGATGGGAACGCCCGCCGTACCCGACGGCTCGCCGTCGTCGGAATGCCGCGCAATGCCGTTCTCTCGGAGAATATACGCATAGCAGTTGTGGGTCGCCTTGCGGTGAAGCGCACGGATCTCCTCGACAAAAGCGATCGCTTCCTCCTCGGTGGAGACGGGCGCAAGGTACCCGATAAACTCCGACTTTTTTTCGATAAACCGCGCCTCACAGCGCTCGGCGATGGTTTTGTACTCCATATTGCGTCCTCACCAGCTCCCTTTCTTAAGGTCACCTCTAA
>CAYMTG010000067.1:0-2190 GCA_964393305.1 uncultured Ruminococcus sp. | reverse complement strand
CTAAAAACCTCGTTTGACAAAATCCGACTTCGGCAACGACAAAAACTCACGCACAGAATATATCTACGCGTGAGCTTCGTATGTGTCTTAAACAGTCAAATGCTCCAAAAGCAAGGGGCAAAATTACTTGCCCAGATTGTAACGCTTCTTGAAACGGTCAACACGTCCGCCGCTGTCAACAAGCTTCTGCTTGCCGGTGTAGAACGGATGGCACTTAGAGCAGATCTCGACCTTGATATCCTTCTTGGTGGAACGAGTCACAATCTCGTTGCCGCAAGCGCACTTGATCGTGGTTTCCTGATAATTAGGATGAATTCCCTCTTTCATTTTAGTCACCTCTATCTATAATTAAATTTTTTTCACAGAATATAAATATTATACCACAGAGTTGAACATATTTCAAGGGGTTTTTAAAATTTTTCATTCCGTGATAATTACTAAATTCCTTAATCAAAAACCAAGCACCTTTGTGAACTCTGCCGAGAGCTTCTTCTGAATGCCTTCCGCCTCCTCGCGGGTCTTGCCCACGGTAGTGTAATACGCCTTTACCTTAGGCTCGGTGCCGGAGGGACGAACCACGATAGAAGCGCCGTCGGTGAGCGTCAATGTAACAACGTCCGACTTGGGGAGCTTGATTTCGGTGGTCTTGCCGTCGGATGTGACGGACTTGCTTGCCATATAGTCGGCAACGGCGGTAACAGCCATTCCCGCGACTTCCTTGGGAGTGTTGGAACGCAGATCAGCCATAATTTCTTTCATACGCTGCATACCGGACGCGCCCTCGCAGGTGAAGTTCTCCACCTTGTTTACGTACACGCCGTACTCCTTGTAGAGATTTTCACGCGCCTGTATCATCGAAATACCCTTGGTGCGATAGTATGCCGCCATCTCGCAGATAAGCATAGAAGCGACGACAGCGTCCTTATCGCGTACATAGCCGCCCGCCAGATAACCGTAGCTCTCCTCAAAGCCGAAGATGTAGCGCTCCTCCTCGCCCGCAGCTTCGAGCAGACCGATCTGCTCGCCGATATACTTAAAGCCTGTCAGCACCTCGCGCAGCTCCACACCGTATTTTGCGGAGATCGCTTTGGTGAGATCGGTGGTAACGATGGTCTTGACCGCAACGGGGTTCTTGGGCATCTTGCCGAGTGCCGTGCGCTCCTTGCAGACGTACTCGAGAAGCAGCGCGCCGGTCTCGTTTCCGGAGAACAGCGCATAGTCGCCCTTGCCGTCGGGAACAGCGATACCTACGCGGTCGCAGTCGGGGTCGGTAGCAAGCATAAGGTCGGGCTTCTCCTTATCGCAGAGCTTCAGGCCGAGAGCCAGTGCCTCGCGGATCTCGGGGTTCGGATACGGGCAGGTCGGGAAGTTTCCGTCGGGATTTTCCTGCTCGGGAACGACGATCACGTCCTTAATGCCGATCTCCTTAAGAATACGGCGGACTGGCTTGTTACCCGTACCGTTCAGCGGAGAGTAAACGACCTTCAAGCCGCTCTTCGCGACCAGATCGAGGTGCAGCGCCTGCTCCTTGACCTTAGCGAGGTAAGCGTCGATAACGTCATCGCCGATGTACCGTACCATACCGTCGGCAACAGCCTTATCGAAATCAACCGACTTGATACCCTCGAATATGTCAATGTTGTTGATTTTTGCGAGAACAGCGTTTGCGGCTTCATTGGTCATTTGGCAGCCGTCCGCGCCGTAAACCTTGTAGCCGTTGTACTTGGCGGGATTATGGGAAGCCGTTACGTTAATTCCCGCGCCGCACTTGAGATAGCGAACGGCAAAGGACAGCATAGGGGTAGGCATAAGCTCCTTGTAGATCCACACCTTGATACCGTTTGCCGCGAGAACCTCGGCAGCACTCTTGGAAAAGTAGTCCGCTTTGATACGGCTGTCGTAAGCGATCGCAACGCTCTTAGCGATACCCGCGTTGTCGAGAATGTACTCCGCGAGACCCTGAGTAGCCTTCTTGACGGTGTACACGTTCATACGGTTGGTTCCCGCGCCGATAACGCCGCGAAGTCCCGCCGTACCGAATTCCAAATCACGGTAGAATGCGTCGTTCTTGGCGTCCTCGTCCATCTTGGAAAGCTCCGCCTTGAGGTCGGGGTCAGCGACAGCCTTCTCCGACCAAAGCTCAAATAATTTCTGAATGTCAGCCATGATAAAATCCTCCCGAAAAGTTTT
>CAYMTG010000066.1:4668-10635 GCA_964393305.1 uncultured Ruminococcus sp. | reverse complement strand
GACGTGTTTGACGCGGTGTCGCAGAACCGCTGTTACAGAGAGGCAATGCCGCTCGACCGCTGCTTTGAGATAATCGCGGATGGCAGCGGAAAGGATTTTGAGCCGATTTTAGCGGACGTTTTCCTAGATATGAGGGAGCAGATCGAATTGGTTCACCGGCAGATAAACGATATTGAGCCGGAAAATAAATCTGGGAAAACGTGAGTCTATTCAATAAGGGGCTTGTCCCGTCATTCAACGTGGCAAGGCGAGGCAGAGCGGGACATCTTACCTAAGTAATAAAAATATTAGGGAGCCTCTAAAAACTTTTTTTAGGGTTTTTAGAGATCCCTTAAAGCAGCCGATTGCTAAGACGCACAGCAGAAAGGAGCATGAGGAATATGCCGGAACAATGGATGCTATGCCCGATATGCGGGGGTAAAACCCGCGTAAAGCTGCGGCAGGATACGGAGCTAAAAAACTTCCTGCTGTTCTGCCCAAAGTGCAAGCGGGAAGTATTGATCAGTGTGAGCAAATTTATAATAACAAAATCAACAGAGCCGGACGCTAAGACGCAGAGCCAATGATCCCAAACGGGACAATATGGTTCTGCGTTTTTTGTTAAAAAGGTTGATCGGGAGGTCATGGTATGGAAGAACCAAAAAATATTATTCAAATCGACCGTCTCTCTAAATCCTTCGGAGAAATAAAGGCGGTGCGCGACCTGAGTTTTCGGGTAAAGGAGGGTGAGCTGTTCGCGTTTCTGGGCGTAAATGGCGCGGGTAAATCCACCACAATAAACATAATCTGCGGACAGCTTACAAAGGACAGCGGAACGGTAAATATCTGCGGCATGGATACAAGTCATCACATGGACGCTGTCAAGCGCAGTCTGGGCGTGGTTTTCCAGAATTCCGTGCTGGATAAAAAGCTGACCGTTCTCGATAATCTGATCGGTCGTGCGGCACTCTACGGGATCACCGGTTCACAGTTTGAAAGACGGCTAGACGAGCTTGACGAACTGCTTGACTTCCGTGCGCTGATGAGATGCACGGTGGAAAAGCTTTCGGGCGGTCAGCGGCGGCGCATTGACATTGTAAGAGCGCTGCTGCACGATCCGAAGATACTGATACTTGACGAGCCTACCACCGGCTTGGATCCTCAGACGCGAAAGCTCTTGTGGGACGCTGTTTCTCGTATGCGCAAGGAGCGGAAAATGACGGTATTTCTCACCACTCATTATATGGAGGAAGCGGCGGACGCTGACTTTGTGGTGATCTTAGACGGCGGAAAAATTGCTGCCGAGGGTACGCCATTATCGCTTAAAAACGCCTACACGGGCGATTTTGTCACTATCTACAACACGGACGAAAACGCGGTAAAATCGCTGAATTGTCCATATGAGGCAATTCGCGGCGCATATCGTGTGATCGTGCCGGATACGGCGGCGGCAACGCGGATGATCATCCAAAACCCGGGATTGTTCCGCGATTAT
The DNA here is from genome assembly GCA_964393305.1 of uncultured Ruminococcus sp. Classification (GTDB taxonomy): domain Bacteria; phylum Bacillota; class Clostridia; order Oscillospirales; family Ruminococcaceae; genus CAG-115. The sequence goes on along the minus strand of CAYMTG010000066.1, from coordinate 9,161 downwards.
GAGGTGATAAAGGGCAAAATGGACGATGTGTTCCTTGCGGTCACGGGCAAAAAACTTACGGGAGGCGCGGAAAAATGAGAGAGCTTAACGCATTGGTAAAACGAAATACCAAGCTATATTTCAAGGACAAGGGAATGTTTTTTACATCTCTTATTACGCCGCTGATTTTGCTGGTGCTTTACATCACTTTTCTCAGAAACGTATACGAGGACACCTTTCGCACGACTTTGGAAAAGGCGGGATTTTCCGTTTCCGATAAGCTGATAAACGGCTGCGTGGGCGGAGAATTAGCGTCCTCGCTTCTGGCGGTTTGCTGTGTGACGGTGGCTTTCTGCTCCAATTTCCTGATGGTTCAGGACAAGATCACGGGGGCAAGGCGGGATCTTACTATGGCTCCGATAGGGCGCGGAACGCTGGCACTGGGGTATTATTTTTCAAATCTCCTGTCAACTCTGCTTGTGTGCTTCGGCGCGGCGGCAGTCTGCTTTCTGTACCTCTCATGCATTGGGTGGTATCTCACTGCGGCGGACGCTGCCATGACGCTCGTTGACATAATTTTGCTCGTGTTGTTCGGCTCGGCGCTTTCCGGGATAGTCAATTTCTTTCTGACAAGCCAAGGGCAGATCTCGGCGGTGGGAACGATAATCAGCGCGGGCTACGGGTTTTTATGCGGCGCTTATATGCCTATATCCAATTTCTCCGAAGGACTGCAAAAGGCGATCTCCTTCCTGCCCGGTACATACGGGACCTCGCTGCTCCGAAACCACCTCCTCGGCGGGGCGTTCGATGAAATGAGTGCCCAAGGAGTACCCGAACAAATAGTAAGCTCGATAAAAGACGCTTTGGACTGCAATATCTTTTTCTTTGGAGAAAGCGTAGAATTATCCGCCATGTATATCGTACTCGGCGTGGCAATCATCGTGCTGCTCGGCATTTATGTACTGCTGAACTTCGCGGCAAAGAAAAAATAAAGGTCACCTCTAAAAATGGCAAGGCTTTTCCAATTCCGGATTTAGAAGTGACCTTTAGCATTTGATTACAAGAAAGGGAAAATTATTATGAAAACTCTTGAAAAAATTCAAAAAACCTACAATGTGTTCAAAACATTTGCGTTAATCGTTATGATCCTGTCGTTCGTATGGGCGGGATCGAGCATCGCCGTAGCGGTCTGGGGCTTTATCATGCGAGGCGCGGAAACCTTGCCCTCTAATTTCATAACGGAGACTCTGATTGCCGCAGAAGGTGATCCCAATCGTTTAATAGGAACGTGTCTTGCTGATTTTATATTTGCTGTGACAGACGGATTTCTGTTTTTCTTCGCTTTCCGTTATCTGAAACAGGAACTCAAGGACGGCACGCCCTTTACGGCAGCGGGTGCTGAGCAAATCAAAAGCCTCGGAATTAAAACGATTGTAATGCCATTGGTGGCGGTAATAATTTCCTCGGTAATTTACGAGTGCTTCGAGATAAAACGCTTGGACGACCGGGGAAACGCCGTTTCCGTTGTGCTTGGGATTGCGCTTATCCTGTTCTCTATGGTGCTGAAGCTCGGCGCGGAGCCGCACGAAAAGAAGGGAAAATGAATATGCGTTATTTAAGACAGACGTAATTTTTACCTGCAATATCTGCGGTACGCTTGTGGTGCTTGATGGCGCGGGAAGCGACCGACTCAGCCACTGCGCGAAGCTGATGACAGGCGGCAGGGAGTTAATAGAATAAGAGGTTTCTTGGTACAAACAGTGAGGCTATAATATGGAAAACAAAGATTTTTTTAAGAAGAACGAGAGGCAGGTAAACTGCCTTATGTGCAGAATTCTGCTTGGCATGACGCTGGTTTTTCCCGTGTTTTTTCTGCTGTCGGCGTTGAATATTTTCAGTATTACCTTTCAAGAACTGTTCCGGATACTCCCGTTCGGATTGGTATGTACCGTTTCGCCGATAATTCTTTATAAGCTTAAGGCGCCGTCGACATTCCTCAAAAATTACAGCGTAATTGCCGTGGCGCTTCTTATAACGCTGATGGCAGGCAACGCCCATATCGGGATATACATAACATATGTTCTTGCACTAGCGCTAAGCTGTCTGTATTTCGATAAAAAATTTACGGCGATCACCGCCGTTATCGGATTTGTGTGCCTTGCGGCGGCGGTATATATCCGCTCCGGAGTTACGGAGCTTTCCGCCGATGAAACTAGAATGTCATGGTTCACAGCGCATTTTCTCGGATACACCATGGAGTATGCTGCTATGTCAGCGGTGTTTATAGCGCTTGCTGGGCGATCGCAAAAAATCCTTCAAAATCTTCACAGCACCGAAAAGGTGAAAGAAATATTACATTCCTGCGGCGAGGCGGCGGTGGAATTATCCGACCTGCTTTTGGAGCTGAAATCGGTTATCAACAATACCGCCGAGAATAACGCCCTGATAAATTCCGAAGCCGATAAAACTATGGAGGGCTGCCGGAATACTTTAAATCAGGTCAATATTACCGGCGGCGAAATAGAAAATATGGAAGATATTATGCGGCAAACCCTGACTGAAACCGAGAGTATGACCGAGATAACGGAGCTTTCCCGCGAAAAAACAGAGAATTATATCCACACCATAGAGAACGCGGTGCAGTCTATGCGGCGGATTGAAGCGTCCGGCGAAAGTCTCAAAGAAAAGATAAGCCGCATGGAAGAAAGCGCTGCGGAGATAATGGGATTTGCCGACACCATACAGAGTATTGCGCGTCAGACAAATATTCTCGCCATTAACGCATCCATAGAGGCGGCAAGAGCGGGAGCGTATGGTAAGGGCTTCGCGGTGGTTGCGGATGAGATCAAGGACCTCGCAAACGGGAGCGATATTGCCGCGAAAAATGTTGCGGGGCAGATAAGTCAGATGAACGAGAATGTGGCGCATTCTCGTGAAGCAGTATCGCAGAACGACAGCAACGTGTCGGAAGGTCTGCGCGAGATCAGCGCGGCGCGCAGCGAAGCAAAGGCTCTTCTGGAGCTTCAGCAGAGATCCGGCGAAAAGGTCAAAGCCGTAGAGCGCAATATGAAGGACACCTCCGATCATCAAGGGACGGTATCCGTTGCCGCCGCCCGCATGAACGAGGTAACAGCCGAATCTATCGGACAGGTCGAGTCAATCCAACAGGCGCTGGAGCGGCAGAAAATTCTGACCGCAAATATGGAGGAGGCATTCCAAAAGGTACATAGCATTTCCGAAAGGCTGAGAGAGATCAGTGTGCGGAGTTAAAGACTGAAATTAAGGTCACCTCTAAAAATATATGTGTTTTTCCCTCTTGAAATTTCCGTAAATATGTTGTATAATGGTAGTCGGAGAGATTTTTGCTCTTATACTGAATGTATAATAAAGGAGATCAAGTATGGAACACTATAACCCGCTTCTCCCCCAAAACGGGGAAGGAAAGAAGTTCATCACTATCGGCGAGATAATGCTTCGCCTTACGCCCCCAAACTACGAGAAGATACGTATGGCTTCCACGTTTGAGGCAAGCTACGGCGGCAGCGAGGCAAATATCGCGCTCGCGCTCGCGAACCTCGGCGTTGACAGCACGTTTTTCAGCGTAGTCCCCAACAACAGCTTGGGCAAGAGTGCCGTGCGTATGCTGCGCTCAAACGACGTACACTGCACTCCTATGATCCTTACAACCGTTGAGGAAACGCCTACTCACAGACTGGGAACATATTACCTCGAGACAGGCTACGGGATCCGTCCGAGCAAGGTCACGTACGATCGTATGCACAGCGCTATCACCGAGTACAACTTTGATAACTACGATATTGACAGCCTTCTTGAGGGATTTGATTGGCTGCATTTGAGCGGTATCACTCCGGCTCTCGGCGAAAACTGCCGCAAGCTGATAATGAACTGTCTAAAGAAGGCGAAGGAGAAGGGGCTTATCGTCAGCTTTGATGGCAACTTCCGCAGCCAGCTCTGGAGCTGGGAGGAGGCGCGTGACTACTGCACCCAGTGTCTGCCTTACGTAGACGTTCTGCTTGGTATCGAGCCTTATCACCTCTGGAAGGATGAGAACGACCACTCCAAGGGCGACTGGAAGGACGGCGTTCCGCTTCAGCCCAGTTACGAACAGCAGGACGAGGTGTTCTGTCATTTTGTGGAAAAGTACCCTAATCTCAAGTGCATAGCGCGTCATGTCCGCTACGCTCACAGCGGCAGCGAGAACAGTCTTAAAGCGTTTATGTGGTATGACGATCACACGTTCGAGAGTCGTTTGTTCACGTTCAACATACTTGACAGAGTAGGCGGAGGAGACGCTTTCGCGAGCGGACTTATTTATGCTATGATGAACAATTTTAAGCCGATAGATATGCTGAATTTCGCTGTTGCGTCGAGCGTTATCAAGCACACCATCCACGGCGACGGCAATATCACCGATGATGTTCAGAGTATTCGCAACCTGATGAATATGAACTACGATATCAAGCGCTGAGCCTTTCATTATTAAAAAGATCGAG
>CAYMTG010000066.1:0-4568 GCA_964393305.1 uncultured Ruminococcus sp. | reverse complement strand
GCTGTCCGACCCCATTTTTTACGGCAGGCTAAGTGTGAAGTCCGCATTTTATGTTTGTGACGGGCATGGAGTATTTCCGTACAGAGATCCATAAACTTTGCCGTGTGCGGTCTGAAGTCGTATTCATATTCTCCCGCGTAAACAACGACCTCGCCGTTAAACCCTTTTTTGAATTTGAATAATCCGTAAGTAAGATTGTTTTCATCATCGTAGTGCGGAATACCGCCGAAGTCATAAATGTCGCAGCCACCCTCTATGGCCCACTTCATCATCTCAAACTGCATTAGATAATTGGGGTAGAGATTCCTGTTGAAATTTGAGGAAGCGCCATATACGTAGGTTGTTGTTTTACCGTACCTCACCGCGACAGCTCCCGAAAGCGGCGTCTCTTTGCCGTCAATCTCCGCGTAACACATAAAAATCCGGCACTGCTCCTCGGTGAAGCTGTTCATAAATTTCTCAAAATACTCGCGTGGTCGAATAGGGAACTTGTCGCGTATGCCCGTCTGCTTCATTAAAGGATAGAAATCGTCCAGTGCCTCAGCTCCGCATTGTCTGCAGTAAACGCCCTTTCTTATTGCTTTGCGGATGCGGTTGCGGTAGTCGGACTTGAAATGTGCGATAAGTTCCTCCTCGGTTTTCCCGCCGATGCTTTTCAGAACATAATTTGCGCGAGGTTGGATGGTATCGCAGTCGTCGGCGTTTACCGTATGCGAGAAGCCAAGCGTGCTCAGTGTCTGCAGCTCACCCTCCACGAGAAGCGGGTCGCATATAAAGCGGTAAACCCGGTACTTTTTGGAAATTAACTTTATTCCCTCGAAAATATCAGTCACCGCTTTCTTGTTCGTCCGGTCGAGAATAGGACCGTGCGGCGCGTACATCAGAGCGCTCCCCAAAAGCGGGATCTTCCGTATCAGCACAAGGCAAACGCCCCAAAGTTCCCCCTCGGCATTCCGCGACAGCACCGCTTCCCAATCCCAGTTGCTTTTAACTCCCGCCCAATTAAGCGACTGCATAAAATTGCCGTGAAGCAGATTAAAGCGCTCGTATTCATCGATTTGTGCTGTGTTGTTTTTGTCAAGAATTTCCATAAATTCTCCTTTTGCTGTTTTTTACGGCGTCCAGTAACCGATAATATGTCCCGAGGAAAGCGTACCATCGTAATCCCTATTGGGATATGTCAGATAAAGATAGGAATATGATCCCGCTCCGCGCAGCGTCGTGTAAGGGATTTCGTATGTTCCCGGGCCAAAGATAGATATTTTTCCGCTTATCGGTTCCATATCTTCTTCTGAAGTCAACCTAAGGATCTGTACGATTATGGGGTGCTCTGCGGTGGCGTTTGTATCTACTACCATTATTTCTGCATAGCCCAGGTTATTCAGCTTTTCCATGCCTTTGGTAATGACTTCGTTTCCCTGCCCAAGATCAAGGGTAAGCTCGTACTCGTATTTTTCGGTATCCGAGATTACGTCATCGTGGATTGAGAGATTCTCGCTGCTTCTTGATTCGAAGTACGAATAAGTGTCCTGAGGAAGTGATGAATTTTCGCTGCTGCTTGATTCGATGTACGATGCGGGATTTTCCACTCCGCTGCCCGGTCGAAGTAATTCATCTCTGAAGATATTTATGGCAGTAAACCCGCCCGCCACAAACAACAGCATACAAGCGGCTGCCACAATCGGGGCAAACGTGCGGAACGGTGTATGCTCTATAACTACATTAATTCCACGTCTCCTCTCGGAGTCGTAGTCATCAATATCGCGGTAAAATTCGTTGTCATTACTGCTGCCCCACGCCTCGTCTATAAACCGCTTGTCGATCTTATCTATCAACACAAAAAGCTGCTTTGCATTCATAGCTCGTAGCCCCCTTTTTTCAGATACTCCCGAAGCTGCTTCCGCAAGCGGTTAAGCGTAACGGAAACTGTGTTCTTTCGCATTCCCAGATGTCCCGCGATCTCCGGTATATTGCAGCAGTACCAATATCTGAGAACAAACATTCTGCGGCTTTTTGACGGCAGGCTGTCCAGGAAGTCATTAATTTTACCGATGATCTCCCTGTTCTCAAAATTACGTTCTATATCGGAACTATCGGAGATCACGTCTTCCAGCTCCTCGATAACAAGCGGGATTTCACCGCCGCCGCGCTTTACGGCGGTTTTTTCCTTAAGAAAATCTATCGCGGTATGCTTGACTATGGAGGATAAAAACGCTCCAAAGAAGGTCGGGCGCTCGGGAGGAATTAAATTCCAGACCTTAAAATAGGAGTCATTGACGCAGTCGGCGGCATCCTCGCTGTTATTAAGTATACTCTCGGCGATTGTCCGACAACGCCTGCCGTGCTTTCTGTCTGTTTCGGTGAGCGCGGCTTCGTTGCGTTCCCAAAAGAGCTGAACGATTTCAATGTCATTCATAATTTTTCCTCCTCTATTTATTTGTCGAATTTTTTCCTTAGAAATTACATATTTTATTAAAAATTTTTGGGGATAACCGAATAACAAGGAAAAATCCGAGATGGTGTTCCGTCTCGGATTTAAATATATCAAAAAGCACCGCGCAATTACGTCGTTGCGCGGTGCTGTGTATCAACGCTTGTCCGGATTGCCTGCCATCACTGTCACGTTCTTCATACCGTAGGAGAGCGTCATCAGCGAGTCGGTGAGATGCACGTTCTCCACGGCGGCGTCGGGATAATCCGCCAAAATATCATAATGCGAGAAGTTCCAGAACGCACGTATGCCGCAGGAGTACAGCGTCTTGACTATCTCATCCGCGCCGCTGCGCGGGATACACAAAATGGCCATATCTACGCGATGTTCACTGCAATATTGACACAATGTGCCGGAATCCCGAACGCTTAAGTCGGATACTTTTCGCCCGATCACAGATGACTCACGGTCGAATATCGCCGTGATCTCAAACCCGAAGCGGGAGAAATCCAAATGCTCCGATATTGCGCGTCCGAGATTTCCCGCTCCGATAAGTATAACCTGTCTTTTTTCGTCAAGATGGAGGATCGTTCCTATTTTGTCCTTCAGCTCTGTTATGTTGTAGCCGTAACCCTGCTGTCCGAAACCGCCGAAGCAGTTCAAGTCCTGCCGTATCTGAGAAGCCGTTAGCCTCATACGCTCGGATAATTCCCGCGAGGAGATCTTCTCCATACCTTCTCGCTGAAGCTCTTCCAGAAAGCGGTAGTAACGGGGCAGACGTCTTATAACCGATTGTGAGATAGTTTTACCCTGCATCGCAATTCTCCCGAGTTATGCCATTAATTTTGCCAGTCTGTCATTGATTTCCCTGAGGAACGTCTCCGTATCAACAACGCGCTTGTTCTCGAGCTTTGACATAGCCGCGAGGTTTTTGTCCATTATGCCGTCCTCCATGGTCTGAATGGAAGCTTTTTCCAGCTTATCCGCGTAGTCGCAAAGCGCCTCGATCCCGTCCAGCTCGCCGCGCTTTCTGAGCGCGCCGCTCCACGCGAAGATGGTCGCGATGGGGTTGGTGGAGGTTTTTTCGCCCTTGAGGTAGTTGTAGTAGTGGCGGGTCACGGTGCCGTGCGCCGCCTCGTATTCGTATTTCCCGTCCGGAGAAACCAGAACGCTTGTCATCAGTCCCAGCGAGCCGAACGCGGTCGCCAGCATATCCGACATAACGTCGCCGTCGTAGTTCTTGCACGCCCAGATAAAGCCGCCCTCGGAGCGGATAACACGCGCCACAACGTCGTCGATAAGCGTGTAGAAATACTCTATGCCCGCCGCCTCGAACTTTGCCTTGTACTCGTTCTCGTAGATCTCCGCGAAAATGTCCTTGAAGCGGTGGTCGTAAGTCTTGGAGATGGTGTCCTTAGACGCGAACCAGAGCGTCTCCTTTGCGTCGAGCGCGTAGTTGAAGCACGCTCTCGCAAAGCTTGAGATTGAATTGTCGAGATTGTGAACGCCCTGAACGACGCCGTCCGAGTTTTGGAAGTCGTGGATAAGGGCGCGGGTCTCCTTGCCGTCCTTGTCGGTAACGACGATCTCCGCCTTGCTGCCCTGCGGTACTCTAAGCTCGGTGTTTTTGTAAATATCACCGTAAGCGTGACGCGCTATGGTGATAGGCTTAGTCCATGTGGGGATATACGGGGTGATGCCCTTTACCAGAATAGGCTTTCTGAACACCGTGCCGTCCATAATGGCACGGATAGTGCCGTTCGGGGACTTCCACATTTCTTTCAGCTTGTACTCCTCGACGCGCTGAGCGTTCGGGGTGATGGTCGCGCACTTTACCGCGACGCCGTACTTCTTCGCGGCGTTCGCGGAGTCGATGGTGACTTGGTCGTCCGTTTCGTTTCTGTGAACCAGACCGAGGTCGTAGTAGTCGGATTTCAGGTCTATGTAAGGAGTAATGAGTATCTCCTTGATCCATTTCCAGATAATTCTGGTCATCTCGTCGCCGTCCATCTCAACGAGCGGCGTTGTCATCTGAATTTTTTCAGCCATTTTCGTTATTTCCTTTCTAAAATATCTTTATGATATGTCCATGAGAATGAGCAAGCTCCTCAAGGTCGTTCCGCTTCTTATCAAGCGG
>CAYMTG010000065.1:6205-10805 GCA_964393305.1 uncultured Ruminococcus sp. | reverse complement strand
ACGCGGCTCTTTCTGTAGACAGAATGTCTACAGAAAGATTATGAATTAGTATTATACTACATTTGGGGGGTATTAAACCTATATATGCACATTATAACACATTTGAGAGAATTTTTCAATAGCTTTTTGAGAAAAAGAACGATACTCACTCCCGGGAAACAGCAAGAAGCACGGCTCTCGCCGTGCTTCCGTGTTATTCCGATTGCTCCGAATTCTGTTCTGTATTCTGTTCTTCAAGAGCCGCCGCTTCGGAGGGTCGTTCTTCAACGGCAAAGGACATCACCAATACAATTATCACCGCCAATATGCCAAGTCCGATATTCGCGAAAGCGGGAAAAGCCAGTTTATAGCCATCCACACCCTGCACCATCTGGAAATATCTGTCTGCTTCAGCCGAGGTCAGCACGATCCGCTCCGAGATCTCGCCGCCCAGAAACAATTTTGCCGCCGCCGTGCCTATCAGCGCCGAGAGCGGCAGCGCCGCCGCGCCAACGCTCCAAGCGCAAAGCCACTTCCGAGTGCGGCGCCCTTCGTTTCCCGTAAACACCTGACCCGTCATCACGAAAAACACTCCGCCGATCACCGCGCACAGAACTTCGATCAGGTACTCGGGAACAGCGGCAACTACCATCCTGTTCATAAAGCAGAACACACCCCGCATCACGAAATAAACTCCGCCAAAAGAACAGGCAAACCCCAATCCCGGCTTGATCTCCTTCTTATACAACGCCACAAACGCGCACACGATAAACAATACCGCAAACGCAAAGCCGACAATTTTGAAAAACAAAAAAACAAACCCGCTATTTTCGGTTAATACCGCGTCATACCCCGCGCCCAAGCCTACCGCCAGCAGTCCGAAGCCAACGGCAGCAGCGCCTCTGCCCGATACGATAGGCTTCGGAATGATCCGAGGCGCGTCTTTCTTCCGGTTATCCTCACGATTTGTATCGGGAGAAACCGCGAAAATCGCCGCCGCGACCGCCGCAGCCACCAGCACGCCGTAGTACAATATATTGCACACGATCTCATAGCCGTGAGTTATACTGCCCAGCTTCATATCCGTCCGCATAATCGTATACAGCCTTGCGATCGCGCAAAGCACAATCCCCGCTATCATCACGATCGGGGTTATTATTCGTTTCTTAGTCATATTTCAATCCGGCTCCTCAAGCCGATAATCAGCCGCGGTCGCTCAAGTCGACATAGGTCTTGTTCAAGTTGATAGCCTTGTACGCGGGACGTATAATTCTCTTGCCGTTGATCATTTCCTCCATGCGGTGAGCGCACCAGCCCGCCATTCTCGCGCAGGCAAACAGCGCCGTATACATCTCGACAGGAATTCTCAGCATCTTATAGACAAGTCCGGAATACATATCGACATTCGCACATATACGTTTAATATCACCGCGTTCCTCCGCGAACACCTTCGGGGTGAGCCGCTCAATGCTGTCGAGCAGCTTGAACTCCGCCTCGAATTCGGTACCCTCGGCAAGCTTCATAGCGTTCTCCTTGAGAATAACGGCACGCGGATCCGACAGCGTGTAGACCGCATGACCCATACCGTAGATAAGCCCCGACTTGTCGCCGACTTCCTTGCGCAATATCCTGCGGAGATAGCTGCACACCTCGTCGTCGTCCGTCCAGTCATTAACGCCGGTCTTGACGTGATCGAGCATCTGCATTACCTTGATATTAGCGCCGCCGTGACGAGGACCCTTCAGCGAGCCTATCGCCGCCGAGTACGCGGAATACGCATCCGTACCGGAAGAAGAAACGGTGCGGCAGGTAAACGTTGAGTTGTTGCCGCCGCCGTGCTCCGCGTGGAGCATAAGGCACAGATCGAGCAGCTTTGCCTCCTCGGGGGTATATGTTCTGTCGTCGCGGAGAGTGGAGAGAATACTCTCCGCCAGACTCTCGTCCTTGATAAGCTGGTGCATTACCATACTGTCGTTGTGATAGAAGCGGCGCACCGCCTGATAGGAAGCCACCATTATCGCGGGCAGCTTGGAGATAACCGATACCGCCTGAAGCATCTCCGCCTCGGGAGAATTGTTTTCCGGGTCGCTGTCATAGCTGTAAAGCGTCAGCACCGCCTGCTGCATCTTATTCATAATATTCGGGGACGGATTGCGCATAATAACGTCCTCTATGAAGTATTTGGGCAGCTCGCGGTATTCCGCGATGAGGTGAGAGAACGACTGAAGCTCGCGCTCGGTAGGCAGCGTGCCGAACAGCAGGAGATACACTACCTCCTCGTAGCCGTAGCGGTTGTCCTTCTTCGCGCCGTTTACTATGTCACGGATATTGTAGCCGCGATAGATAAGCTCGCCCTCGATAGGCTGCTTGTCGCCCTCGCTGATAACATAGCCGTGAACGCAGCACACGTTCGTTATCCCGGCGACAACGCCCGAGCCGTCGGAATTTCTTAATCCCCGCTTTACCCCGAATTTGGAATAAAGGCTGCTGTCAATGACGGAATTCCTGCAGAATTCCTCGCACATTGTGCGAAGTCTGTCGGTTGACTTTAATTCCTCCAATTTGTTCATAAGCACACACATCCTTAAATATATCTTTTTAGAGATGACCTTTAGTCAAAAATCCGCAAAAATCCTTCTACTAAGATTATTGCAGAAACATCTTGATTAATTATATCATATTCAGAGATTAAAGTCAATAGGGAAAATGAAATTCAGCAGTATAAAAAATTGCATAAATCACAGATGAGTATTTAGATGGAGGTTCTATGCCAAAGAAAATTTCAATTGTATCCGCAATTTCGTTGATTTTGTTGGTGGGACTGATTGCAATTCTTGTTAAGACCCGTCCCCGCGCTCTCCCCGTAGACGTCACACTCCCCGCACAGGTAAGCGTGCTTATCCCCGAGGAGAACACCATACTTCTCCTTAGCTGCGATGAGTTCCTGACCGGCTGCATACGCGGACTGCTCCCGAAGGAAGAAAACCCCGCCCCCGAAGCTCTTCTGGCGATCGCTGCCGCTCAAAAGACGCGCATTATCTGCCGCCTCCGTTCGCCGCAGCGCTCCACCGCCGCTCTGGGCGCGGATTTTATCGCGGATGAGAATTTTCCCTACACCCCGGATAACGGCGACGCCTCTCTCAGCGAAAAGATCCGCGCCGCCGCTGCCGAGGCGGGATTTCTCACGATAAACGGCGAGGTATTCGACGCGCCTATTTGCAAAATATCCTCCGGAAGAACCGACCCCTCGCCCTATTCGCCCTCAACCCCGCTGCTGTGCGATATGGACTCCGCCGGATTTGCAAGCCGCCATGCCTTCACCAACGAGGAGGTCTGGCAGACGCTGAAGCCCTCACGCGCCCCCGCCGACTGCGGAGAGTGGTTCGACAACGCCGTCTACGAGGAGACGGGAAGCCTTAAGAGCATCGAATTCTGCGGGAGGGAAATCACCGGCGAGGAGCTGCGGGAGCATTTTGATCTACCTTCCCGTGCGATTATGATCGAGTTCTCGGACGACGTTTTCTACTTTTCCTGCAAAGGTCAGGGCGACAACCGCGGAATGAGCGCCAATGCCGCGATCTTCCTGGCAAAATCCGGCTACTCCGCCGAAGAGATACTGTGTCTGTTTTACCCCGAAGCCGATCTAAGCCGCTCCCTTACTTAGGAGCGGCATTTGTCATCCGCCATTTTTTTCTTGTGAACCGGACAAGTCGTAAATCCGAACTCCTTCGCGATCTGCGCGTGAAGCTGCGCGGACTGCTTTCTCATCTTGCGGCGAATATACGCGAAGGTCTTATCCTCGCCCTTCTCCGCAAGCATGGTAAGCAGCTTTTCCAACAGCGCCGACGTTTCGGGATGGATAAAGCGCGTAGCCTTCGCCTTTTCAAAGTACTCCAGCGGAGACCTGTCGGTATAATTCTCACCCATGTAGATCTTGCTTGCGGCGACCCTGTCACAGAACATCTCGATAACGTATCTCACCGGCATCCTCACGGGAATTATCCGCTTGGTCTTGTGATCGTAGTCCGTCCAATGCTCGAAGTGGTGGCAGTTCCTGCCCTTGTGGTGAATCCACGCGTCGGAATAACCCTTTGCCTCGCGCTCCGCCTCGTTCGGACTGCGTGTGCCGAGGTAGTACTCCGCGCCCATAAAAAACTCTGTCGGCGAATATTTCGACAAGTCGTGCAGAAGTCCCTGAACGGGGATCCCCGCCTTAAAACAATGCTCTATCACCTTGTGGCGATGCTTTGTGATGGTCTTAAAGTGACCGTAAGCTGATTGAAAAGTCATTTTTGCTCCCTGTAAATACTGTTGAATACCGGGCGAAGGTGCTTATACAGCAGCAGCGAGAAAACAGCCGCTATTACTCCCTTTCCGAACGTAAACGGCACGTTGAAGATCCACAGGCACTCGGCAAGCGTATCAACGCTCGGAAGAATTGCCTTGTACATTCCGATTATAGCCTCTGTCGGCAGCACCGTCGCGTCGTAAATCGGATACACGATAAAGTAATTCGACACAAAGCTGAACAGTCCCATCAGAACCGCTCCGACAGCGCAGCCTATCGCCGCACGCGAAAGCTTCGGACTCTTGTGAGCGATAATGCCGGCCGGCAGCACCA
>CAYMTG010000065.1:0-6105 GCA_964393305.1 uncultured Ruminococcus sp. | reverse complement strand
ACGTCCACCTTCTTGTTCCTCTTGCCACTCTTGATCGTTTTTTCCATAAAAAGTCCTTTCCTCAGGGTATATGCTGCGTTCAGCAACATGACTTTTTAAGAAAACAACCCCGATTTCCGGACGTATAGTCCAAAATCGGGGGCGCAAATATTGTCGAATATTTGTCTGTTCTCTCATCCGGACTATACCGTCGGTATCGGAATTTCACCGATTCGGCAGGAATCCCCGCTCGCGGACTTTCACCGCCGGTGGGGAATCACACCCCGCCCCGAAACAGATTGATCTGACGGCGCACATCACGCCGTCTGATACCATTATAGTACGTTGAGGCGATTTTGTCAAGGGGTTTTATTCGATATTCTGAATTTGTTCGCGGATTTTTTCGATTTCGCTTTTCTGGTCTACGACTGTCTTGGTGACCTCGATATCCTGCACCTTGGAGCCTATCGTGTTAGTTTCGCGGTTCATCTCCTGCACAAGAAAATCCAGCTTTCTTCCTATCGGCTCGCCGCTGTCAAGCATTTCACGGAACTGGTTGATATGGCTGCGCAGACGCACGGTCTCCTCGTCTACGGCGGTCTTCTCGGAGAAGATCCCCGCCTCCAGCAATATCCTGTTCTCATCGACCGTCTTGCCCTCAAGCACCTCGCACATTCTGTCGTACAAACGCTTGCGGTAGTCCTCCACTATTTTCGGAGAACGCGACTCGATAAATCCCACGTTGCTCTCAATTGTTTTAAGCCGCTCGGAGATGTCGGCTTTCATGCGGCTGCCCTCATTTTCGCGCATTCTGATGAAGTTTTCGAGAGCGAGCCTTGCGACGGACTCCAGATCCGCCCACATCTGCTCCTCGTCCAGCTCCGCCTTCACCACGGTAAACGCGTCCGGCAGGCGCATAACCGCCGACAGCGACAGATCGTCCGTCAGCGCGAGCTCGTCCTTGATACCGCGCAGCGCGTCAACATACGCCTTTACTATCTCCCTGTTTATCGTGATTTTTTCGTCGGGCTGACTGCTCTCGGTGTTCTGCACGAGAACCGAGACTTCAACCTTGCCTCGCGAGATCCCGCTCTTGAGCAGCGCCTTGAGCTTCTCCTCCGCAAAGGAATACGAGCGCGGGAGCTTGCACGAAACCTCGTAATATCTGTGATTTACCGAGCGTATCTCCACCGTGACAGATTTGCCGTTCAGCACTTCTACGGCTCTGCCAAAGCCCGTCATACTTCTGATCATTGTGCGTCCTCCTCGCTGCCGTCTTCTGTCTTATCCCGCTCATTTTCGACGAGATTGCTGTCCGCGTCATCCGCCAAAGCCTCAGCTTGCGCCTTTGCGGCTTCTTCCCTGTCCATCTTCTCAAAAAAGCGCGCTCTGCGCTTGAGCTGCACTGTTTCCAATCTCGGGCGATTAAACCGCTGCACCGCGATAAACAGCAGATCATACAGCACCGCAGCCACAGCGAATATCACGAATACCCACGTTTCCCCAAACGGAATAGCAAACAGAACGCCGAGCATCGAAACGACTATGTTTATCTCATGCTCCGCTTCTATCTCGCAGCCGGTGTCGATTATGTCCTGTATGCTTTGACGTGTCAGCGAAAAATCGGTCCTCTCGAATTTCGGGAGATTACGTTTAAGACGCTTTATGCCAAGAAAGCTATATAATCGTTCCTCCGACTCGCCGGTTTTAAACCACTCGGCGGACGAATCTATGCCGTTCTCAAAAACACCCTCGCAAATCGTCCCCACCAGCAGGCGCGTGATCACCTGGTATGCCGCGTTCAGCATAATAACGCCAAAAACCAGCATAACACCGTTTTTTGACCGAACAAACAAAGCCATAAACACGAACATCAGCACTATTAAAGATACCGATATTATGTACAGCGTATTTTTCTTGCCGCTCATATCAACCCCGATTCTTCCATATGCTTTGCCGCAAGCATTATTCCGGTTTTTCCGGTAGGGAAGGTAAGTCCCCCCTGAAGCCAGACCGCATACGGCTCCCTCAGAGGCGCGTCTGCGGAAAGCTCAATAGACGCTCCCATCGTAAACGCGCCCGCTGCCATAATCACTTTGCTGTCGTAGCCGGGCATATCCCACGGCTCGGGAGCAACGAAGCTGTCCACGGGCGAACCGCTCTGTATTCCCTCGCAGAACGCGATAAGCTGCTTCTCCCCGCCAAGCTTCAGCGCCTCGATAATATCCGTGCGCTTCTCGCTGTACTTAGGGAACGCCTCGAAGCCCAGTTCCTCGAAGAACGCCGCCGCGAACACCGAGGTTTTCAGCGCCGCGCAGACCGCTTCCGGGGCGTGGAACAGTCCCAGATACATTCCGCGCAGCTGATCAAGCGTGCAGCCGACCTCCTTGCCTGTACCCGGAGTAGTAAGCCGATACGCGCACTTTTCTATCAAATCAGCACGCCCCGCGATATAGCCGCCCGTCTCGGCGATACCGCCGCCGAGATTTTTTATAAGACTGCCGACTATCAGATCCGCACCGACTGCGGTAGGCTCGCGGTCTTCAACAAGCTCGCCGTAGCAGTTATCTACGATTACAACGCAGTCCGAATTTGCCGATTTTACCGACTTGATGATTTTTTCAATGATTTCAATGTCAAACGAAGGACGCAGCGAATATCCCCTCGAACGCTGGATATACGCCGCCTTAGCGTGAACCGCCTGTCTGCCGATTTCCTCGTAGTCGGGCATTCCCCGCTCGTCGAGCTTTGCGACGCTGATGCTTATCCCGTAATCAAGCAGCGAGCCGACGTTCTCCCCGAATACAGCCTCCTGTACGGTGTCGTAGGGCATCCCCGTTGCGAAGAGAACGTTGTCGCCCGCACGCAGCACCCCGAAAAGCGCCGTAACTATCGCGTGTGTGCCGTTTACGAAATTATGGCGGACAAGCGCGTCCTCCGCGTCAAGCACTTGCGCAAACACCGCGTCCAGCTTGTCGCGCCCCTCGTCTCCGTAGCCGTAACCGTTAGTACCCTTAAGGTGCATCTCGCCTACTCGATTATCCATAAACGCCTTTAAAACCCGCTGACCGTTAAGCATAGCAAGTCTGTCAAGCTCCTCGAACGGCTCACGGCATTTCTCCATCGCCCGCTCAGCAGCGGCATTAATTTTGGGACTAAACTCAAAAAATTCCATATAATTCCTTTCCGACAAGCGGCACAATCGGCGTCTGTCATAAACCGCGCCTTGTCAACATAATATTTACAGAACAGAAACAAAGCAGGATAATCAATCACATCATATTATAATTAGGGGGGAAATATTTTGAAACAGTGCGGCGAAGGTAACGTAGAAAGATGTGTGATACTAGGGAAATATATCGTTGAAAACAACGCAACAGTAAGAGCCGCCGCAAGGCAATTCGGGATAAGCAAAAGCACCGTGCATCAGGACATAACCACAAAGCTCGAGAAAACGAACGCCTCTCTTTACAACGAGGTCAAGGCTGTCCTCGATAAAAACAAGCAGGAACGCCATATCCGAGGCGGAGAAGCAACAAAGAAAAAATACATAGAGTTAAAATCTCATAAAAAATAACTTAGGCAAAGGTGTCCCCCGCCTCTGAAGCGGCGGGTGCCATTTGGCCACGTTAAATGGCGGGGGCAAGACCCCTTATTGAAAATTCCGGCCGTCCGAAAACTATTCCAAAAAAGGCTCTCCGTTTCGGGAGAGCCTTTCGTTCTGAAAATCAGTTGCCCGCAAGAGCCTTAACTTCTTCAGCGAAGTCGTCTGCCTTCTTCTCGATTCCCTCGCCGCGCTCGTAGCGAACGAAGCCCTCAATAGTAAGCTTAGCGCCCTGCGCCTTTGCAACGCTCTCGATATACTTGCCGACGGACTGCTTGTCATCCTTGAAGTATGCCTGATCGAGCAGGCAAATGTCCTCATAGAACTTTCTCATACGCCCTTCAACGATCTTCTCGGCAACGTTAGCGGGTTTACCTTCCTGCTCAACGAGCTTGGTCTGAACTTCCTTCTCGTTAGCGATTACCTCCTCGGGAACGCAGTGTCTGCAAACATACTGTGCGTTCATAGCGGTGATCTGGAGAACAACGTTCTTTGCGCAAGCAAGGATCTCGGCGTCATCGGGCTTGTCGGTGTCGATCTTGACCATAGCGCCTATTCTGCCGCCATCGTGCATATAAGGAACGAGAGTTCCCTCCATCTTCTCAAAACGGCGAACCTTGATGTTTTCGCCGAGAGTAGCGATCTGATTGGTGAGGTAGTCCTTGACCTTCTCGGACGTGCCGGAAGCGGTACACTCCATAAGCGCGTCGGGATCAGCCGCGTCGTTATCAAGAATAGTATCCGCGATCACCTCAACAAGAGCAAGGAACTTGTCGGACTTAGCCGCAAAGTCGGTCTCGCAGTTTACTTCAACAACAACGCCGATATTGCCCTTGACCTTTGCCTTAACTACGCCCTCGGCAGCAATTCTGCCGGCTTTCTTTGCCGCCTTGGTAAGACCCCTCTCGCGGAGGATCTTAACAGCCTCGTCGCGATTGCCGTTGGTCTCTTCAAGAGCGGACTTGCAGTCCTTCAGACCGCAGCCTGTCATATCGCGAAGCTCTCTGACGTCCTGGGGTGTGATATTAGCCATTTTTCATTCTCCTTATTCAAATACGTGATGGAATATATCCATCTGTTATTACATTCTGTATAATTATTTGCGTTTTTCGGTAAATTACTCTGCCGCTGCTTCCTCAACAGGCTGCTCCGCAGCAGCAGCTCTGCCTTGATTAGCGGAGATGATAGCGTCCGCCATTGCGCCGGAAATCAGCTTTACCGCACGGATAGCGTCGTCGTTGCCGGGAATTACATAGTCGATCTCATCGGGATCACAGTTGGTGTCTACTATAGCAACGATCGGAATACCGAGCTTTCTTGCCTCCGCAACAGCGATCTTCTCCTTGCGGGGATCAACAATAAAGAGAGCTGCGGGGAGCTTCTTCATATTCTTAATGCCGCCGAGGAATTTTTCGAGCTTCTCAATCTCAAGGTTGAGCTTGATAACTTCCTTCTTGGGGAGCAGATCGAAAGTGCCGTCCGTCTCCATTTTGTGAAGCTGCTCCAGACGGGCAATTCTTCTCTGGATCGTCTTGAAGTTGGTCATCATACCGCCGAGCCAGCGAGCGTTTACATAGTGCGCTCCCGCACGTACAGCCTCTTCCTTAATGGAATCAGCAGCCTGCTTCTTGGTTCCTACGAAAAGGATCTCTCCGCCGTTTGCCGCAGTTTCGTGAATGAAATTATACGCCTCGTCCAGCTTCTTTACGGTCTTCTGAAGATCGATAATGTAGATACTGTTTCTCTCGGTGAAGATGTAGGGAGCCATTTTAGGGTTCCAGCGCTTGGTCTGGTGACCAAAGTGTACGCCTGCCTCCAAAAGCTGCTTCATTGATACTACTGCCATGATTGTTTCCTCCTGTTTTTGGTTTTTTCCTCCGCCACGAACCATTTTTCAAGCGCCGCAAAAGGCGGCCGCACCATCGAAAAACTATCGAAGCGTGTGTAGCTTTGCGATTATCATAAATCATAAGATATTATGCCATAAATTCGGAGAATATATGGTACAACTGCCCGATACGCGCAGAGCGAGCTTTGTTCGCGTATGCGCGAGGGCGTCAAGATCATAATAAACGCACTGCGATTATTATACCATATTCTGCCCGAAATATCAAGCACATTCTTTCCATTTATTTAAACAAACTTCCAAAGCCTTTTCCTCTCCTGTTTGTGCAATTTGACGGAATATCGCAGGATACCAGAATAGTATCGTCTCCGATAACCTCAATATCGCACCACCTTATGAATAGATCATCCTCGCGCCCGAACAATCCGAAAAACTTCGCTCTGCCATACACTATCAGTCTGCATATTTTGGATGTACAGTTGTCGAACTCAATATCATCGGGATACCCGAGTCTGGCTCCTGTTTTTACGTTGATAATCTCTTTGCACTTCAGATCATTAAAGCTGAATACCATAGTAAAAACCTCACATTCTGTCCTGTACGACATTTTATGCAGGATTTGGGGTATTAATTCAAAATAAGGCTCCGTCTGCAGCACTTTCACGAATATTGTTTA
>CAYMTG010000064.1:6372-11197 GCA_964393305.1 uncultured Ruminococcus sp. | reverse complement strand
TTGTCAATCCACGGGTTCGACGTAGTAACCGTTGGCGCGCACGCCGTCGATGGCATTGATAAAGTCGCTGAACTTGCCGTAGCCGTAGTCGGTGAAGTCGAAGCCGGCGAAGCTTTTCCTGATCTGCAGGCTGAGAGCCTTAACGCTGTGGCTGCCCTCGCCTCTCGCGAAATCGTAGACAAATTTCTCGATCTCCTCGGTGCGGGTGATGAACTCCTCGGTAAGTACAAGGAAGTTATCCCTGATCTCAACGCCGTTCATACCGTCGACAAGCTGCTTTAAAATATGGAAACCCAGCTCCTTGAGATACCCCTTGCCGTACCTTTGTGAGAGCAGCTTTCCAAGCGCGGGGAGAACAATTCCGTTCTCGTTCTCCGCCGTCTTCGACAGAATAAACCGCTTAACGGAGTTGATCTCCGGCTTTTCAAACGAGGACGCGGGCAGGTTGGAAGGAGCGTTTCCGGAGGAAGGCTCATGGGAATAAGCTCTCCGTGGCGCGTCTTCCTCGGAGGTGCTGCCGGGAGAAGCTTCTCCGGAAGCGTCTTCCTCGTAGGGAGATCTTTCAGCAGAGGCTTCAACAGCATCGGGGAATACGGGCGTTTCCTCGGCAAAGGGGTTCACAGCGGGAGCTTTGCCGTCGGCATTGTCACCCTCGATAAACACATCGTATTTTTTGAGAGTAAGACCGGGGCAGTCCTCCAGCAGCTTCTGGAAGCCGGAATAGCCGAACTTCCTGTAATATTGACCGCCGTATCTGTTCACCAGCTCCTGGTTGAGCTGTCCCCGATTTATACCATCGGGATATGAAGCAATGATCTTTCTCATTTCCTCAAAAATCGAGCTTACAGTTCTTCTCGGAGAGCGCACGGTGTTGCCCTCGCGTTCGATATTCGGAAGATTATCGAGAAATTTCGAGAAGTACTTGGACGACGTTTTGCCGGGAATTCCATACCTTGAGTAGTCGATTTTACCGAGCTTTTCGGTAAGCATTGAATCAAGCTGCATTACATCCGACGTACCGCCATGGCTGCTGAGATGATCCATAATAAGATTTATTATCGTCTCGCGTGTTACCGACGATTCGGAGGGGGCGGGAGCGGGAGCAGGCGCGGGCGCGGGCTTTTTCTTTTTCATGAGAACAAAGGTGTTGTTGCGGCGCAGCTCGGGAAAGCTGTCCACAAAATGCGAAAGCCGGTTGAAACCCAGACGGTTATAGTCTATATTCCCGAACTTCGAGGTGAGAAAGCTGTCGATCTTGGTGAGATCGGTACCCTTCTCGCCGCTGTTCTTCACAAAATCGATAAGCGAGGCGCGGAGAGTGCTCTCGTCATAGTCGTCGCCCACAGGCTCGCACACCTGATTTAAAAAGCTGAAATGGTTACAGCTTGCGGTGAACGCTATAGGGGTCTTTACCTCGCCTATTCCCACCACCAGCTTACCCGCCTCGCGCAGACGGATAGCGAGCCGCGTGAAGTCGCTGTCGCTCGTCACCAGCACAAAGCCGTCCACTGCTCCCGAGTGAAGCAGATCCATCGCGTCGATGATTATCGAGAAGTCGGTGGCGTTCTTGCCGGCGATATAGCAGGTTTGCTGTATTGGGAGAATGGCGTTGTTCAGCGCGGGGAAGTGCCAGCCGTTGCCGCCCTTCTCCCAGTCGCCGTAAATGCGTCTGACGCTGAGTTCGCCGTATTTCGACGCTTCCTGCAGGATAAACGGCGCGTATTTCGCCGAAACGTTGTCGCTGTCGATAAGCAGCGCGAGTTTCTTTTCTTCTGACATTTGTGTTACTCCTTAAATTGCAACCGGAATTTTGTCGGTAAATTCGTGATATTGGTAGTTCTCCGCTGTGAAGCTGTTTTTGGTGAATTGGTAGAAATCGGTAATATCCTCGACTATCATACGGGGCGCGGGGAGCGGCTTTTGTTCGATGATCCGCTTTACGATCTCTATGTGCCTGTCGTAGATATGCGCGTTGGCGATCACGTGAACCAGCTCGCCCGGCTCCAGACCCGAGGACTTCGCGAACATCGTCACCAGCGCGGCGTACTGGCATACGTTCCAGTTAGAGGCGGTGAGCATATCCTGCGAACGCTGGTTGAGAACAGCGTTGAGCCTGCCGCCGCACACGTTCAGCGTAAGCGAGTAGGCGCACGGCGCCAGCGCCATCTCGTGCAGATCCGCGTGGTTATACATATTTAATAGAATACGCCGTGACGCGGGAGTATGCCTGAGATCGTACAGCGCCTTGTCCACCTGATCAAATTCGCCCTCGGGATATTGGTGCTTCACGCCCATCTGGTAGCCGTAAGCCTTGCCAATGCTGCCGTTCTCGTCCGCCCACGCGTCCCAGATGTGGGAAGAAAGCTCGTGAATGTTGTTTGACTTCTTCTGATAGATCCAGAGTATCTCCTCGATAGCGGAGCGGTAGTAGGTGCGGCGCAGGGTGAGCAGCGGGAACTCCCGCGAGAGGTCGTAGCGGTTCACCACACCGAATTTCTGAATGGTGTGCGCGGGGGCGCCGTCCTCCCAGCGGGGACGAACGTCAAATTCCTCGTCCGAAACGCCGTTCTCCAGAATATCACGGCAGTTTGCGATGAAAATATCGTCTGCGTAACTCATATCTTCTCCAAAATCATTGTTCGCTGAGAATGAACATATCGTATATCACGCGGATAGCCTTCTCAAAATCCTGCTCGTCGATCCCGACTATGATGTTAAGCTCGGAGGAGCCTTGGTCGATCATACGGATATTGATGTCGGCATGGGAGAGAGCCGCGAATACGCGGGTAGCGGTACCCTTCTTAGCGCGCATTCCGCGCCCGACGATCGCGATAAGCGCCAGACCGTCGATGATCTCAAAGCGGTCGGGCTTGCATACGTCCTTAATGCGCTTGGCGATCTTGTCGCGCTGCCCCTCAAGGGAGGCAGTGTTGACGACAACGGATACCGTGTCTATTCCCGAAGGGATATGCTCCGGGAAAATGCCGTGGTTCTCCATAACCTGGAGCAGACGGCGCATAAAGCCGTTCTCGGAGTTCATTCTGTCCTTTTCGATGGAAATTACGGAGAAATCCTTCTTTCCCGCGATACCCGTGATAAGGAAGCGGGACGGCTTGTCGCCGGCTTCTGGGACAATCAGTGTACCCGCGTCCTCCGGAGCGTTTGTGTTCCTTATATTAATAGGAATATTCGCGCTTCTTACCGGGAAAATCGCGTCCTCATGGAGCACGCCCGCGCCCATATACGACAGCTCGCGAAGCTCGGAGTAGGTGATAACATCAATGCCCGTGGGGTTGTCTACAATTCTCGGGTCAGCCACCAGAAATCCCGAAACGTCCGTCCAGTTCTCGTAAATTTCTACGTTCGCCGCCTTTGCGACTACCGAGCCTGTGAAGTCGCTGCCGCCCCGTGAGAAGGTCTTGATAGAGCCGTCCGGCATTGCGCCGTAAAATCCCGGAATAACGGCTCTCGGGGTTCTCTCAAGGATAGCGCCCAGACAAGCGTTGGTGATGTCGCCGTCAAAATTTCCCTTGCTGTCGAAGAAGATACCCTTCGCCGCGTCGATAAACTCAAACCCGAGATATTTCGCGAGAACGATGCCGTTAAGGTACTCCCCGCGGGAAGCCGCGTAGTCGCGGGACGCGCCGCTGCGGAAATCCGCGCCGATCCTGACGTACTCGTCGTTGAGGTCGAGGTCGAGACCCAGCTCGTTGATAATGCTGTCGTAACGCTCGCGCACGGGAGCGAAGGCTTTCGCGAAATCCATGCCGTCGAGTATCTGCTCATAGCAGCGGTACAGGTGGTCGGTGACCTTAGTGTCGTCCTTAAAACGCTTGCCGGGCGCGGACGGTACGACATAGACGCGCTCAGGGTCGGAATGAATGATATCCGCCACCTTGCGGAACTGTTTAGCGTCAGCCAGCGAGCTGCCGCCGAACTTAACTACTTTGCTCATAGCACATAACCTCTCTTTAATCTAAGAAAATACCAAAAAACACAGCTTATCTCATTATACCATATTTTGAGGGAAATTTCAATAGAAAATTCCGATTGTTTCGTATTTTCTTTCGAGATGTTTCGCGGCATAAAAAAGGGGGGAATAAGATCCCCCCCCTTACTTCTGTTCTATTTCTTCTTGATGATCTTGGAGAACTCCAGCGCCTTGTCAACGCTGCGGTCTACCTTAAGTCTGCCGGTAGTGAACGCCTTTACAGCGTCCAGCTTGCCGTTCATCAGCGCGAGGAAGTCCTCGGGACTGAGCGTAATTCCGCAGGAGCGATCCTGATAGTCATAGGGCGCTACATCAATGCTCTCGTTTCTGAGAGCAATATAGAACGTGCCGCCGTTTTCGCCGGTAAGATTGATCTGCACCGCGAGGAAATACCCGGGAGCGGGTTTGTCGTAATCCTTTGCAAGCTCCGCGCACATCTTCCAGATAGCGTCGAAGGTTGCGGGAACGTCCCGATCTGCCGCCTTCTTCGTTTTAGCGGCGGACGCCTTGGGAGCTTCGGTCTTTACGGGTGCCGCCTTGGGAGCTTCGGTCTTTACGGCCTCCGCCTTGGGTGCTTCGATCTTTGCGGGTGCTGCCTTAGGAGCTTCAG
This sequence comes from uncultured Ruminococcus sp., assembly GCA_964393305.1. Taxonomy (GTDB): domain Bacteria; phylum Bacillota; class Clostridia; order Oscillospirales; family Ruminococcaceae; genus CAG-115. Next base: position 6,596 of record CAYMTG010000064.1, on the reverse strand, counting down.
CCTTTACGGTCTCCGCCTTGGGAGCTTCAGCCTTTGCGGGTGCCGCTTTGGTAGTCTCAGCCACTACCGGAGCAGCCTTGGCAGCAGGAGCGATGGGTTTGTTGTTTTTTAAATTCTTCTTTGACATTTTAGTTGTCCTCCATTAATATGATATTCTATACAGAGAGCGCGGTATTGCGCTCTGATCAACCTAAAGGAAGCGCCGATTATTCCTTTTTAGCGCG
>CAYMTG010000064.1:0-6272 GCA_964393305.1 uncultured Ruminococcus sp. | reverse complement strand
TAATATTCGACTACATCGATCCATGTGAGAAGAAGCTCGCGCTCGTCGGGTTTCCTGAACTTAAGCTGCGCGGCAGCCACTATGGGCAGCCATTCGTAGACCCCGTTTACGTCGGCGTTCGCTATGCCGCAGTACAGACGAATGTACTGCTCCGCGCTCTCGGTGCGGTGACGCAGGCAGAAATCGAGATACGTCCTTGCGACGTCCGCGAGAGGATTTCCCTGCTTTGCGCGCAGCCAATCTACAATATACATCTCGCCGTTATCGCCAACTATGATATTCAAGGACGTGAAGTCGCCGTGACACAGCTTTTTCGGGTCGGGGAGCTTTTCAAGACGGCTCAGCAGCTCGTACTTTTTCACGTCGTCTATCATATCGAGCGCCGTTATCGAACGCTTGAAATAGTCCTTCTGACTGCTCATCTTGACGCAGGAGAGGGAATTCAACTCGTTATGGAGCGCCGCCATTTTCTCCAGAAAATCGCGCTTCATCTTAGGATTTGCGAGAATAAGCTCGTCCAGTCTCTTACCCGCGACGTGCTCGTATACGATACACCATTTGCCGTTGATCCGCTCGACGCTCAACAGTGCGGGGATCCGCTCAAAGCCTGTCTCCTCGACGCGTGCGTGAGCCAGAGCCTCGTACATAACGACGCTTTTAGGCTCGTCGGCGTTCTTGAACACCTTTATACATTTTCCGTCCGACTCGTACACCTGAACCTTTTCGCCGTCGGAAATAAGATTTTTAAGTTCCATACCGTATCCCCCAAACAGTCCGAAAAGCGCCGCCGTGAAACCGGGCGGGTTTTATCGGTCGGGACTGTCTCCGAAAATCCGCTTTCGATCCGTGCGTGCCAAGACGATATTCTCAGCTTTCGGAAATTATCCCCTAAGGTCACCTCTAAGAAGATTATAACACATTTGAGAGAAAAAGTAAAGGGGGTAAATCGAAAAAAAGAACGATCCGAGAACCCGCGCCCCGTGCCGCAGCCTCTTATTTAAAATACTCCACGCCGCTCTTAAACAGAAGCTGCTCCTTATTGCCGTCGACGTTGACGGCTGTATAATCGGTAAGACGCTCGGTGTGACCCATCTTGCCGAGAACACGTCCGTCGGGGGAGATTATGCCCTCGATAGCGCACATAGAGCCGTTGGGGTTAAAGGCGCAGTCCATGGTAGGCTCGCCCTTGAGGTCGACGTACTGCATAGCTACCTGTCCGTTGTCTATTATGCGGCGCATAGCCTCTCCGTGGGCGACGAAGCGTCCCTCTCCGTGAGAGATGGGGACAGCGTGTATATCGCCGACCTTGCAGTTCGCGAGCCACGGGGACTTGTTGGTGCAGATCCTCGTATAGACGAGCTGCGACTGGTGACGGCCGATCTCGTTGTAGGTGAGCGTAGGTGAATTCTCGGTCATAGGAACGATATGACCAAACGGTACAAGACCGAGCTTGATAAGCGCCTGGAAGCCGTTGCAGATGCCTATCATCAGACCGTCGCGCCGGTGGAGCATATTCTCCACGCCCTCCGTCACCTTGGGATTGCGGAAGAACGCATTGATGAATTTCGCCGAACCCTCCGGCTCGTCGCCGCCCGAAAATCCGCCCGGGATAGCTATAATATTCGCTCCGTCTATTCTCTTGGCGAACTCGGTCACGCTCTGCTCAATGTCGGCGGCGGTGAGGTTGCGGATAACGAAGATGTCCGCGTCCGCGCCGTACCTCTCGAACGCACGCGCCGTGTCGTACTCGCAGTTAGTGCCGGGGAATACGGGGATAAGCACCTTGGGCGCAGCCAATTTCGGGGAAATGTGCGTGGTAAGCAGCTCGCAGCCGCTCTCGCAGGTGATCTTCTCGGGCGCGGGGGCGTAGGAGGTCTTTTGTTTAAAGACCGGCTCAAGCACAGCGTCCCATTTCTTTTCGAGAGCCGCTATGTCGAGCTTTACAGAGCCGCATTGTATCTCGTACTCGGGGATAGTCTCGCCCACTATGCGCACGGCGGGGTCAACGCCCTCGCTGCCGTCAAGCTCAAGGATAAACCCGCCGTAGATGGGGTTGAAAAGCTCGTCGTCGGACATATTCTCGATCCTCGCGCCGACGTGATTTCCGAGCGCCATCTTGAAGAAGCCCTCAGCCGCGCCGCCGTTCGCGATCGACCATACCGAGAGCGCCTTTCCGCTCCGGATAAGTCCCTCCGCTATTTTAAATACGCGCTTTACGTCCTCGAAAACGGGCAGTCCGTTGTCGTCGTATTTCGGCGCGATAAATCCGAGCGCGCTGTACGGCGCTTTAAATTCCGCAGAGATTATCTTGTCGGCTTTAGCCGTGCATATCGCGAAAGAAACAAGCGTGGGGGGAACGTCAATGTCCTCAAAGGTGCCGCTCATAGAGTCCTTGCCGCCTATCGCGGGAAGTCCCAGACCGATCTGCGCCTCATATGCGCCGAGCAGCGCGGAGAACGGCTTCCCCCAGCGTGCGGGATCGTTCTTGGTTCTCTCGAAATATTCCTGGAAGGTAAGACGGCACTTGTCATACGCGCCGCCTGCGGCTACTACCTTTGCGACGCTCTCCACAACAGCGCATACCGCGCCGTGATAGGGCGACTGCTGAGAAACAGCGGGGTTGAAGCCCCACGACATAATGGAAGCCGTTGTGGTGCTGCCCTTAAGAACGGGTATCTTCGCCGCCATAGCCTGTACGGGAGTCTGCTGATACCGTCCGGAGAACGGCATAAGGACAGTCCCCGCGCCTATGGTTGAATCAAAGCGCTGAACCAGTCCCCGCTGCGAGCAGACGTTCAGGTCGGATACCAGCCGCTCCCAGTCATCGGGGGTATTGCGCTTTCCGGCAGAGTAGGAGACGTTCGCGTCCGGCACATAGACGGTGGTGTGCTTCTCCGCGCCGTTGGAGTTAAGGAACTCGCGGGAAATATCCACGATATTCACGCCGTTCCAGCTCATGGTAAGGCGCGGCTCCGCCTTGACCCTCGCCACTATGGTGGATTCAAGGTTTTCCCTGGAAGCCAGCTCGCGGAACTTGTCAGCGTCCTCAGGCGCTACCACTACCGCCATTCTCTCCTGAGATTCGGAGATCGCAAGCTCCGTGCCGTCCAAGCCGTCATATTTTTTGGGGACTGCGTTCAGATCAATATCCAAGCCGTCCGCAAGCTCGCCTATCGCGACGGAAACGCCGCCCGCGCCGAAGTCGTTGCACCGCTTGATGAGACGTGTCGCCTCGGGGTCGCGGAACAGACGCTGAAGCTTTCTCTCCTCGGGCGCGTTGCCCTTCTGTACCTCCGCGCCGCAGGTGTCGAGCGACTGCACGGAGTGCGCCTTTGAAGAACCGGTAGCGCCGCCGCAGCCGTCGCGTCCCGTACGTCCGCCGAGCAGGATGATCACGTCGCCGGGCGCGGGACGCTCACGGCGGATATTTTCTGCGGGAGCAGCGCCCACTACCGCGCCTATCTCCATACGTTTAGCCATATAGCCGTTGTGGTAGATCTCGGATACGTGTCCGGTAGCCAGTCCTATCTGGTTGCCGTAGGAGGAATATCCCGCTGCCGCTGTGGTGGTTATCTTCTTGGGGGGAAGCTTTCCGGGGAGCGTCTTGTCGAACGGGAGGAGCGGGTCGGACGCGCCCGTCACGCGCATTGCCTGATACACGTAGGAACGTCCGGAGAGCGGGTCGCGGATAGCGCCGCCCAGGCAGGTAGCCGCGCCGCCGAACGGCTCGATCTCGGTGGGGTGGTTATGGGTCTCGTTCTTGAACATCAGAACCCAGTCCTGAGGGCAGCTTCCGCCATCCGGCTCTCCGTCCACGTCGACGGTGATCTTGACGGAGCAGGCGTTTATCTCCTCGCTCTCGTCAAGGTCGTCGAGAAGTCCGTCCTTTCTGAGCTTTTTCGCCGCGAGGGTGGCGATCTCCATCAGACAGAGCGGCTTCTCCGAACGTCCGAGATCCACGCGGTGGAGCTGATACTTATTAAATGTGTCCTTGATATATCGCGGCGCGATCTCCGCGTTGTCTATGATCGTGCCGAAGGTGGTGTGGCGGCAGTGATCGCTCCAGTAGGTGTCGATCATACGGATCTCGGTGATGGTGGGGTCGCGGTTCTCCTTAACAAAGTAGTCGCGGCAGAACTTTATATCGTCCAAATCCATCGCCAGACCATACTTGCCGATAAACTCGGCCAGCTCGTCGTCCGACTTCCCGATAAAGCCGTCCATAGTCTCCACCGAGGTCGGAATGTCATAGTTTACCTTGAGGGTGGATCTTTCATCCAAGCCGCACTCACGCGCCTCAACAGCGTTAATGAAGTAGTGCTTGATGCGCGCAAGCTCCTCGTCGGACACGGGCGCGCTCTTCCCCGAGATAACGTATACCTTGGAATAGCGTACCAAAGGGCGTTCGCACCGGAGCAGCATCTGGATACATTGTGCCGCGCTGTCCGCTCTCTGGTCGAATTGACCCGGCAGGCTCTCCACCGCGAAAACGCGGTCGTTCGCCGAAAGCTCCGGCATCTCGTCATACACAAGGTCTACCGGCGCCTCCGAAAAGACGTTGGTGACAGCCTTGTCAAAGTCCTCGCGGCTCATGCCCTCCACGTCGTAGCGGTTGATAACGCGGACGCAGTCTACGTCGCTTAAGCCCAGCGAGGTCCGCAGGTCGCTCAGCGCCGCTTCTCCCTCGATCCTGAAAAGCTTCCTCTTCTCCACATAAATTCGATAAACCATTTCTTTTTTCTCCTTAATTTTGTAGGTATTTTGAAGGGAATCTCTTAAAAAAGAGAAAAATTCCCCAATTTTCATTAATTTTTCACGACATTTCCCCTTTTTTTCGGAGAACTTGCGTCCGTCTCTTTTACAGCGCCCGACCTATGCAGTACCCCTCGCGGTAGCCCGTGATCATGACGTTTACAAGCGTGTGTCGGGGGATAGGCGCGCCGTAGATCCGCACCGGAGCATAATTTTCGGTGAAGCCGTGTGAGTATTCGGACGACCGCGGCTTCTCGATCAGCACGGTATACCGCTTGCCGACACGGGATCTCAGGAAATCCGGCTCCAGCTCTTTTCCCACCTTGGTGAGAACGCTGACGCGCTCGGAGCGTATTCTTGGGTGAAGCTGCGGCATTTCGGCGGCGACCGTTCCGGGTCTCATAGAGTAGGGGAATACGTGGATCTTGGCGAAGCCTATCTCCCGCGCAAAGTCCACGGTTTCCTGAAACTCCTCGTCGGTTTCTCCGGGAAAACCCACTATTATATCGGTGGTAAACGAGCAGTCGGGGAAAGCGGCGCGCAGCTTGCCTGCCACCTCGCGGTACTTGTCCGCGTCGTACATTCGCGCCATTCTCTTGAGAACGGCGGTGCTGCCCGATTGCAGCGAAAGGTGGAAATGCGGGCAGAGCGCGGGGACCCGTGCCAGCTCGTCGATAAGCTTGTCCGTGACAAGCTCCGGCTCAAGGGAGCTGAGGCGTATACGCGGCACTCCCGAACGCTCGGCGGCTCTGACCGCGTCCGCGAGCGACAGTCCCAGATCCTGTCCGTAGCAGCCGAGATTTACGCCGGTCAGCACAATCTCGCGGTGTCCGCTCTCCACGCATAAACGGCATTGTTTCTCCAAGCTGCCGAGCGGGAGAGAGCGCACGCGCCCCCGGGCTTTGGGGATAACGCAGTAGGTGCAGAAGCGGTTGCAGCCGTCTTGTATCTTGACAAAGGCGCGGGTCCGATCCTCGTCGGGAGCGGCGGCGTTTTCGTCAAAATCGGTGGTCATGGGCGAGATTTTGACAGTCTTTACCGGACGCTTGAAATATTCTCGGAGGATATCCGGGAGAGCGGCTTTATTCGCGTTGCCGATAACTATATCCGCGCCGGATTTAAGTCCCGCTTCTTCCGGATAGCTTTGGGGAAAGCACCCGCAAAGCACGGTAACGCAGTCGGGGTTATCCCGTTTCGCCCCGGAAAGCGCGTGCCGGGACTTAGTCACGGCGGCAGCCGTCACCGCGCAGGAGTTGACGATGAATATGTCCGCTCCGCGCCCCGAGCCGTTCGCGCCGCTCATAGGCGCGTCGTCATCATTCACCGGCTCGTACCCGTCAAGTATGAGCGCGTTCTCGACAGCGGCGCTGTCGCAGAAGTTGAGCTTGCAGCCGAGCGTTAGTATTTTAAAAGTCATAGCTTGTGTTTCACCTCGCCGGGGCGGTCGAATTCCGTCAAAAGATTGTTAAAATATAGTCAATTTTAACAAAGACACAACTCCCCATTCTTATATTATACTT
>CAYMTG010000063.1:0-11232 GCA_964393305.1 uncultured Ruminococcus sp. | reverse complement strand
CTTTAGGAAAAAATTTTCACTATCTCGAGAAATTTGTGGAAAATGACGATTTTTTAACGCCTTTATCAAGAGGGAACCTCTAGAAACCGGTTTGAAAAGAGAAAATCGGCAGAGCGCGCCGGATGCAAGGAAAACCGACGAAGCAAGGCTTGATGCCTTGCGAGGAGGCTTGACGCAGCAGACGGTGTGCTATGTCGATTTTCTCTCAAACAAGGTTTTTAGAGGTGACCAAGAGTCTTTGCGGCTTCTTCATCGTCAGAATCAAGCTTAGCCGCTCGGATATTATGCGGCTTTGCCGTCGTAATCAAACACGTCCTTTGGCGTGAAGGTTTTTAGAGGCGACCTCAACAGAGCTTCCCCAAAAAGGCGAGGTAAAACCCCGCCTTTTTAAAAATCCCGTCACAGCTTAGTAAGCCTTGCGGTGTTTCTCATCAGCTTCTTCTCGCCCCTGGTATCAAAGCTTACGGTGAGAATAGCATCGTTGCCTGCCGCCAATATCGCTGTAAGCGTACCCTCGCCGAACATTCCGTGCTTAACACGGTCGCCTACCTTAAGCTCTTCGGATGTCTGAGCGATCACCTCGTTTACAGCCGACTGAACAACGTGCGCTCTGTACTTGCTTGTTTCCTCCTTAAGGAAGCTGCGGCGTTCGGGCTTAGGAGGACGCTCTGTTGAACGGTGGATCTCGCCGTGCTTTTCCACCAGTTCCTCGGGTATTTCACGCACGAACTGTGACAGCGGATTACTCGACGTCTTTCCATACAGCATACGGTATTTTGAATGTGTGATAATAAGCAGCTTCTTCGCACGTGTGACGGCAACGTAAGCAAGTCTGCGCTCCTCCTCCATCTCGCTAAGGTCGAAACGGCAGCCCGCCGACGGGAAGATATTGTCCTCCGCCGCTGCTATAAACACAACCGGGAACTCCAATCCCTTTGCGCTGTGCATCGTCATCAGCGACACGCAATCCGCGTTGGAATCGTAATTGTCGGTATCCGATACAAGCGCGGTCTGCTCAAGAAAATCGGGCAAGGTCGCATCGGGATTTTCCAGCGCGTTGGACTTAAGCTCGTTGATATTCTCGAGCCTGCCCTCGCCATCGTCGCCCTGAGCCTTCAGCATCTGAAGATACCCGGACTTCTCCACGACAGCGTCGATAAGCTCGTCCAGAGGCGCGTTATCGGCAATCTCGTCCAGCTCTTCAAACAGATTAGCCGCCCCCTTGAGCGCGTTCGCTTTTTTCTTAAGCTCGGCAAACTCTGTGGCGCTCGCGCACACCTCGATGGGACTAAGTCCCGTCTCGGTGGAAATGCGGACGACCTCGTCAATGGTGGTGTCGCCTATTCCGCGCTTCGGCTCGTTGATCACACGGCGAAAACGCACTATATCATACGGGTTATTCAGCAGCGAGAGGTACGCCATAATATCGCGAATCTCCTTGCGGTCATAAAAGCGCAGTCCGCCAAGAATACGGTACGGTATGCCGCTTCTTCCGAGCGCCGCCTCATACGAGCGGGAGAGCGCGTTGTTGCGGTAGAGGATAGCGTAGTCGGAGTACTTTCCGCCGTTCCTTATGCCTTCGTTGATGACAGAAACTATTCCGTTCGCCTCCGCCTGCTCGCCCTGATAAAGATTTATCTGAACCTTCTCGCCCTCGCCGAACTCGCTCCAGAGCTTTTTCTTTTTACGTTGGGTGTTGTTGCTAATAATCGCGTTTGCGGCGTTCAGAATATTCTCGGTGGAACGGTAGTTCTGCTCGAGATGAATAACGGTTGCGTTCTTATACTGCTTTTCAAAATTAAGGATATTCTCGACGGTCGCGCCGCGGAACCTATAAATAGACTGGTCGTCGTCGCCTACTACTCCGAGATTTGCTCTCTCCTGATCTCCCGCAAGCAATGAGATCAAGCGATACTGCGCGATATTGGTGTCCTGATATTCGTCCACCATAATATATTTATAGAGATTGCGGTAATGCTCCAGCACGTCCGGATGCTCCTCGAACAGCTTAACGGTAAGGAAGATAATATCGTCGAAATCCACGGCGTTTGCCTCAATCAGCATCTGCTGATAGTCGGAATACACCTGCGACAGCTTATTATCAAGCTCATCGCCGCTCTCAGCCGCGTCAAGCGCGTAGTCGGCGGGGGAGATCATCTTGTCCTTCAGACGCGAGATACGGTTTTTGATCACCTTTACCGCGATAACCTTCTCGTCGATATTATAGCGCTTCATAACCTCTTTAATAACGCGCTTGGAATCGTCGTCGTCATAGATCGCAAAGCCGCTCTTATAGCCGAGATGCTCGATCTCGCGCCGCAAGATCCGCACGCACGCGGAATGGAAGGTGGATGCGTTGATCTTCTGCGCGTCCTCGCCGAGCATAGCGATAAGCCGTTCGCGAAGCTCGCCCGCCGCCTTATTCGTAAAGGTGATGGCGAGGATATTCCACGGGTTTACGGGATTTACCGCGATAATGTCCGCAAGCCTTTGAGCGTTTTCGGGGGTCTTTTCGAGCGTGGGGAATTCTTCAAGAAAACGCTGCTGCTCCTCGGACAAAGCACGCTCCTCGGCGTCATGATAAGCGTTGCCGAAACGGAGCATATTTGCGATACGATTAACCAGAACGGTAGTCTTTCCGCTTCCCGCGCCGGCGATGATAAGCACCGCGCCGTTGATTTTGAAAATCGCCTGCTTCTGCATTGGATTAGCTTTCTCAAAGAAGCTCTCCAACGCCTTCTTTTTAAGATCTGTATAGTTCAACTTCCACCTCTGTTGTCATTGACCCGCATCAACGCTGTCAAGCGCGATAAAGGGGTTTACTTCCGTGCCGATTGCCTGCGGGAGAACGCCGTCCCAGTTGTTGATTTTGAGATATTCGATATAATTGGGACTTTGCGTGAGCTGCTCCTGCACGACCTTGATCGCGTATGCCTCCGCGTCAGCCTTGATTTTTTGGGAGTCCGCTTCTGCCTGAGCCGCGATGACCTGCTGCTTCGCTTCCTCCTCGCGCTCAGCGGTCTTGTTCTGCATCTTGAGCGCGTCCTGAGCCGCTATAACCTTCGCCTGAATGGACTGCTCGAACGCATCGTCAAACGAGAGGTTCTCGATAGCGAACGCTGTAACGATGATCCCGTTGGGAGCAAGCGTCTCCTTAAGCGACTCAAAGATCGCGCTCTGCACCTCGGATCGGCTTTGAACCAGATCCTCCGCCTTTACCTTGCCTATCTCGTTCTTGGCGATTTTCGCGACGTTGGGCACAAGCAGCTTGGTCTCTACGTTGGCAATGCCTATGTTTCTGATGATCTCGGAAAGCTGGGTGCCGTCATAGTAGTAATTGAGCTTGAGCGACAGGCTGTCCACCGTCTGGGTGTCGGAGGTGTATGCGTCGGTGAGTACCGAATACACCTGCTCGCGGGTGTCCACCTGCTGGATCTCCTCAATGAAGGGAATGTGCGGGTTAAGTCCCGCGGTCATATCGCTGCGGATTATCTTGCCAAATCGGTATTTTATGCCGATATAACCCTCGTTTACCACAGTAAAGCTATTGAACAGAAGCACAACAGCAGCGACAACGATCACGCACACTATCACAATTGTCTTGGTGTTAAAGGACTTTTCGGGACTGCTGCCGTTCTGTGTAGAAAATTTCTGCATACTTTTTCCTTTCTGTAAATCAGCCGTTGGCGATAAGCTCGGAATACTTATCCTTGACCGTAAGCTCGGGCATCTGCGCTCTGCGGGAAATTCCCGCTCCCGCGTACGCCTGAGTGAGCATCAGCTTGATCCGGTTGACCTGGTTTACCTCCGACGCGCCGGGGTCGAAGTCAACCGCTACTATATTGCTCTCGGGGTGCTGACGGCGAAGCTCGCCGATAACTCCCTTGCCGGTGACGTGGTTGGGTAGACACGCGAACGGCTGCATACAAACGATATTCGGCACTCCGTCGTGGATCAGCTCCAACATCTCCGCCGAGAGGAACCATCCCTCGCCCGCGATATTACCCGGAGAAACAATGGGCTTAACCGTCTCGCGCATTTCAGAGATGTCGCCGGGACAGCCGAACTTTGTCCCGCGAACAGCACTACGGTAGCTGCGCTCCATAAAATCAAACGCCTTGATAGCGGAGTTCTCCGCGAATTTCTTCAAGCGTGTTGTATACAACAGCTCCGACTTTGTCTCGCCGTGGGAGCAGATGTAGTAGAAAAATCCCATCAGGTCGGGGACTACGACCTCGCATCCTTCCTTTTCAAGCAGCTCTATAATATTATTATTGGCGGCGGGGTGGAATTTTACGAGAATTTCCCCGACAAGTCCTATTCTGGGCTTCTTGACGTCGTTGACGGGAAGCTCCGCGAAGTCCTTTACTATAGCGCGGACGTTCTTGTTAAAGTTCGGCAGCGACAGGCTCTTCATATCGTCGTACAGGAACTTTCTCCACTTCTCGTGAAGCGCGTTCGCCGAACCCTTCACCTTTTCGTAAGGGCGTACCTTGTACAAGCATCTCTGGATAACGTCGCCGTAAATTATGCCCATAAAGGCGCGGACAGCCATTCCCGCCGTGATACTGAAGCCGCTCTGCTTTTCAAGACCGACAACATTCAGCGAGATAAGCGGAACATTCTCAAATCCCGCGTCCTTAAGCGCCTTTTTCAGCATACCGACGTAGTTGGTAGCGCGGCACGCTCCTCCCGTCTGGGTGATCATAACCGAGGTGTTTTCAATATCGTACTTTCCGCTTTGCAGCGCGTGAATAAGCTGCCCAACAATAAGTATCGACGGATAACACGCATCGTTATTCACGTATTTAAGGCCCGTATCCACAACTTCCTTGGAGTAGTCCTTGAGGATGGTTACATCATAGCCGCTGTGGTTGAACGCCGCCTCGAGGAAGTCAAAGTGGATAGGCGCCATCTGCGGGCAGAGGATCTTGTGCTTTTTCTTCATCTCCTTGGTAAACTCCGGCTGACCGATAAAGCCGATGTGTCCTCGGGTGGGTTTGTAGTTATGCCGCGCCCTTTCGTCCACAACGGAGATCAGAGAGCGCAGACGTATTCTCGCCGCGCCGAGGTTGTTCACCTCGTCGATCTTAAGGCAGGTGTACAGCTTGCCGAAGCCCCTTAAAATCTCCTGAACCTCGTCCGTTGTGATAGCGTCAAGCCCGCAGCCGAACGAGTTAAGCTGCACCAGCTCAAGGCAGTCGTTCTCACCGACTACGTGAGCCGCCGCGTACAGACGGGTGTGGTAAGTCCACTGGTCGACGACGCGGATAGGGCGTACGATCTTGCCCAAATGCGCCACGCTGTCCTCGGTCAGTACCGCGAAGCCGTATCCCGAGATCATCTCGGGGAGACCGTGGTTGATCTCGGGGTCAACGTGGTAAGGACGACCCGAAAGCACAATGCCGCGCTTGCCGTTTTCCTTCAAGTAGTTGAGGGTTTCTTCGCCCTTGCGGCGCATTTCGGCTTTAAACGCCGCGTCCTCCGCATATGCCTTGTCAAGCGCGGACACTATCTCCGCCTTAGTGATATTCAAGCTCTTGAGCGACTTGGAAAATTCTTCAAAAAGACGCTCCGCCATACGCTTCCGATGGTAGATGGGCAAAAACGGGTTCATCATTGTTACGCCGCGCCGAAGCTCCGGGACGGAATTTCTGATGACCTCGCTGTATGTAGCGACTACGGGGCAGTTGTAATGGTTGTCGCCGCCGTTATCGTCCGTCATCTCGTAGGGGAGCGCAGGGTAGAAAATCAGCTTCACCCCGTCGTTTATCAGCGCCTGGATATGTCCGTGCGCCAGCTTTGCGGGATAACATACGCTCTCGCTGGGCATAGTCTCTATTCCCATATCGTAGATCGTGCGTGAGGATTTCGGCGACAGCTTCACCGAGAAGCCAAGCTCCGTGAACAGCTTGTGCCAGAACGGGTAGTTCTCGTACATTCCAAGCACTCTCGGCAGCCCGATAACGCCACGCGGAGCGGTTTCAGCGGGCAGACACTCTCTGTCGAAAAGCAAGTGATATTTATAATCGTACAAATTCGGGAGCTTTTCGCCGGTCGAGACGTTACCCGCGCCGCGTTCGCAGCGGTTGTTGCTGATATAGCGCGAGCCGTCGGGGAATTTTGTGATGGTCAGCAGACAGTTGTTGGAGCAGCGCCCGCAGCGGGCCGCAGTCTTCTCAACCTTAAAGCTCTCCAGCTTATCGAGGGAGAAAATCCCGCCTCGCTCTCCGTCGTCGCGCTCCAGTGCGATAAGCGCGGAGCCGTAAGCGCCCATAAGTCCCGCCTTGTCGGGGCGAACGACGTTCTTCCCGACGATCAGCTCGAACGCACGGAGAACGCTGTCGTTCATAAACGTACCGCCCTGAACGATGATCTTCTCGCCCATATCGGAAGTATCGCGCAGCTTGATAACCTTGAAGAGCGCGTTCTTTACAACGGAGTAGGACAATCCCGCCGAGATGTCCGCGACGGTCGCGCCCTCCTTCTGCGCCTGCTTTACACGCGAGTTCATAAACACGGTACAGCGCGAACCCAAATCCACGGGATTTTCCGCAGAAAGACCCAGCACGGCGAACTCCGCGCTTGTCATTCCCAGCGCGTTGGCAAAATTCTCGATAAACGAGCCGCAGCCGCTGGAGCAGGCCTCGTTCAGGAGAATACTCTCGATCTCGCCGTTCTTGACGCGCATACACTTCATATCCTGACCGCCGATGTCGAGAATGAACTCCGCGCCGGGCAGCAGCTTATCCGCCGCCTTGTAGTGCGCCATTGTCTCGATCTCGCCGAAATCCGCGCCGAGCGCCGCCTTTATCAGATGCTCGCCGTAGCCGGTGGTGCAGGTTTTCTGTATGTACGCGCCCTCCGGGAGAACGCTGTATATATCCTTGAGGATCTTGATAGTGGATTTGAGCGGGTCGCCCTGATTTCCCGCGTAGTACGAGTATACTATCTCGGCGTTTTTGTTGATAAGCACCGCCTTTGTGGTGGTGGAACCCGCGTCTATTCCGAGGTAGCAAGCGCCCTGCTGCTCCTTGATGTCGGCAGTCGGGATAACCGACTTCGCGTGGCGAGCGCGGAACTCCTCCAGCTCCCGCTCGTCCGTGAACAACGGCGCAAGCCGCTCCACCTCGCGGAGCTGATTGCCGCCGAGATTTTTCGCCTTTTCGGCGAACTCGTCAAAATCAATATTCTCCGCCTCGTCCGACAGCGCGCAGCCGATAGCCACAAATAGGTTGGCATTCTCCGGGAAGATGATGTTCTCGGGCTTTAAGTTCAGCGTCTCGATAAAGCGCTGACGCAGCTCGGAGAGATAGTGCAGCGGTCCGCCCAGAAACGCGACGTTTCCGCGAATGGGCTTGCCGCACGCCAGTCCGCTTATCGTCTGATTTACCACAGATTGGAAAATAGAAGCCGCCACATCACTGCGCAGCGCGCCCTCGTTGAGCAGCGGCTGAATGTCGCTCTTCGCGAAAACGCCGCAGCGGGACGCTATGGGGTAAATCGTGGTATGCTCCTTGGCAAGCTCGTTCAAGCCGCCTATGTCGGTATTGAGAAGCGCCGCCATCTGGTCGATGAAAGCGCCCGTACCACCCGCGCAGGAGCCGTTCATACGCTGCTCCAGACCGCCCGTGAGGTATGTGATCTTCGCGTCCTCACCGCCAAGCTCGATAGCTACGTCGGTATTCGGGATAAGTGCGCGTATAGCGTCCGTCCCCGCCGCGACCTCTTGTACAAACGGAATTCCCAGCCAATTGGAAACTGAAATTCCTCCCGAGCCTGTAACCGCGATAGATACCTCCTTGCCTTTAACCTCCGCGCTCACCTCGGAGATTATGTCGGAAACCGTCTTGCGTATATCCGAAAAATGCCGCTGATAACGGCTGAATACGAGGTTATTCTCCTCGTCGATGATTGCTGCTTTTACTGTCGTAGAGCCAATATCAAGTCCTACACGAACATGAGCCATTTTACCTTTTCTCCTTTTTTCCGGCACATATTGACATTATCGTCAAAATTCTTTCCATATATATTAATTATAGCATACTTCTCCCCAAAAGTCAACAATGAAATTTTAAAACGCGGCTATATTCACCTATCCTATATTTATCGCGGCGGCGCTTTCCTCCGCAAAATAAAAGGGCAGACCTCAGCCTGCCCTTCCTGATATTGTCAAGTATATCTCTACACGGGACGGAATACGATTTCGCCGCCGTCCACCGTTGCGCGCACACGGTTCTGCACCGCGTTCACGCTGTATACGCAGTTGTTTATTCTGAGAATAACGCCCGGATACATCATGCGCTTGCATACGACCGACAGATTTTGAGTAAGCTTCAGCGCCTCCTCGATCTCCCCGATGCGCTTGTTCGCTTTCTTGACCTCCTGCTGGAGCTTAAGTCTGCTGCGGAGAGCCTCCGCCTTGAGCTGCTCGCGCTCGGGAGGAAGCTTCGCCTTCTTAGCAATCTCCGCAAGAGTATTCAGCACCTTGCTGAGCTGATCGGCCTTGTCCTCCATCTGGGCAATAGCCTTTTCGAGGGTATCCTTTTCCTTTGAGAGAACAGCGTTGTTGCCGAGCGTGATCTCCGTCTTTACATACTTATCCGAGCCGATAACGGAAGCCTCCACGCCGTCGAGCGCGGTATACTTTCCGCCCATTATAACGCCCTTTCCCGACGCGATCATCTTCTGACCCGCAAACACCTCGCCTCCTACATAGGAAACGCTTTCCATATTGCCCTCGCACCTGATTTTCGAGTTCTCGCAGAAACCGAGCTTTACGTTGCCCTTGCTGGTGATAGTCGAATTTATAGCGCCTATCTTTACGAAAATATCGCCGTCTGCGGACAGCTCCGCGCCGGTAACTGTACCGTTTACGGTAATACCCCGCTTTGAGGTAACGCGAAACCCTTCGAAAACGCTGCCCTTAATGACAATGTCGCCGATAAAGTCCACGTTTCCGGTCGCCACCTCAACATCGCCGTTGATAAGCAGAGTCTCCTCCACGCAGAACGAGCCGTTTTTATACACAAGATTTCCGTCAACAGCCGCCACTATCTGAGTGTCGTTGTCTACAAGCGAGGTACCCGCGCCGACGGTATACTTTGCGGGAACGCCCTGCCTTTGATGAACTACCTTTCCGGTTATATCCGTCCCCGGCTCCCCCTCTGTCGGGAAGGTGATCGAGGCAATAGGAGTGCCTGCCGTGATATTCCTCACAAGACCAAGGTTCTTGTAGTCGACCTCGCCGTGCTCGTTCTCCACGGGACGCGCCGCCTGATCCGTCTTGTAAAAATACTTGATATCGCCGTCCACGCCGTCTACGGGAGGATCCCATTTTGCGGCGCAGATGTTTTCGTCGTAACGCTTCAGTTCAACGGCCTTCCTGATGTCATCCTCAAGGATACCGTGGCTGATATACTTACTGTTCAAGGCGTCCAGGATCTGTTCCGCCGTAACGTCCAGACCGCCGCCCGAGGGTTTCGTAAACGAGACGAACGCGGCGGAATTATTGGGATTGACCGAAATATCTATCTGCGAATGTACTACCATCTCATCAGCCATAACGCAGCCCCCTATCATTTATAGTTTTTCCGACAACCGTTCGATAAACGGTCATCGGTTAAGGGAATTTCCGAAATCCTCTTTTCGGTCTGCCCGCGCTCCGCACGGTGGTACATAGGCAGACATCGAAACTACATCTTTGGGTGTTTCAGATATTCTCTTAACTTAATTATAACACGAGAAAGAGTCTTTTGCAACCAAATAAAAGATTTTTGCCCAATTGCACAAAAAACAAAACACTTTATTGTCATAATTTTCCTGAAATATCAAAAGGAGTTGTCTGATATACGAAATAATTCAGCCAATTTGTAAACAGCAGCGTGGAATGTGCGCGCCAACTCAGTATCGGCGGGTTTGCGGGGTTATCATCCGGGTAGTAGTGCTTCGGGATCTTTGGATCGATGCCCTTTGTCAGATCGCGGCGGTATTCGGTATCAAGAGTCTCGGGGTCGTACTCCGAGTGACCGGTGATGAAAAAGCGGCTGCCGCTTTGGTTGCCTACCGCGTAGACCCCCGCCTCGTCGGAGACCGCCATCAGGCGCAGCTCGGGGACTTTCAGAATATCCTCCGCACGTGTCTCGGTGTTGCGGGAATGCGGCGCGTTGAACACGCTGTCAAACCCGTGGAACAGCCGCGACTTCGGAGTGAGCAGCCGATGCTCGAACACCCCCGACATCTTCTCCGGCAGAACACGCTTGGGTATGCCGTAATGATAGTACAACGCCGCTTGAGCGCCCCAACATATATGCAGAGTGGAGTGAACGTGCCCGGTCGTCCAGTCCATTATCCGGCACAGCTCGTCCCAGTAGTCCACCTCCTCGAACTCCATCAGCTCTACCGGCGCGCCCGTGATGATGAAGCCGTCGAAGTTACGGTCTTTTATATCGTCAAATGTCTTGTAGAACTCAAACAAATGCTCCTGCGGAGTGTTCTTTCCCGTATAAGTAGAGGTTCCGATGAACTCCACTTCAATCTGAAGCGGGGTATTTGACAGGCACCGCAAAATCTGCGTTTCCGTCGTGATTTTCGTCGGCATTAGGTTGAGAATTCCGATCTGAAGCGGGCGGATATCCTGATGCAGCGCACGGTATTCCGTCATTACGAAGATATGCTCTTTTTCGAGAACGCTTTGCGCCGGCAGTCCGTCAGGGATTTTTATAGGCATAATATCAGTCCTTTTCTATTTTTGAGAACGTGTTATCGTTCTCCCGCATATTTTCTATTTTACAACTTTTTTCTCATTTTGTCAATAGCCGAAAAATCTCCGAATGCTTTCCGCACGGTTCTCAAATTTTTTTCATAAAACCCCTTGACAAAATGGAAAGCATATGGTATAATAGACAAAGTGACGTTCACAATATTATTGGTTCACCATGGAGATTTACCCAAGTGGTGAAGGGGCTCCCCTGCTAAGGGAGTAGGTCGGGTAACCGGCGCGAGGGTTCAACTCCCTCAATCTCCGCCAACGTGCCGCCGGACTCTTTTCGCAGATGGGTTCGGCGGTTTTTGTGTTTCGCTCGGAAACGAGAAGATCCTTTTGGTAACGATATGTCCCGGCGATGAGAAAACTCCCTTGCTTTCGCAAGGGAGTTTTTCTTCGGCTAAAGGCTTCAGTCTGCGCACTCCGTGCTTGATTTCAGCTCTTTAGCGGGCGCGTTTTCCTTTGCG
>CAYMTG010000062.1:8556-11414 GCA_964393305.1 uncultured Ruminococcus sp. | reverse complement strand
GCGGCACGCTGGTGGTGCGGGTAACAGGACTTGAACCTGCATGGATCTCTCCGCCAGAACCTAAATCTGGTGCGTCTGCCAATTTCGCCATACCCGCATATTTAATTTTCCGTCGATTATTTACCTGCCCGACAGCAGCAGGAGTAAAACTCCACTGTAGTAACGCCGCCCAAATCCAATATGCCTACCATTTCCATCACAGGCACATATTCTTTTTTCGGCCGATTTTATCTTCATAAAAATCGAAATCTATTTCCATATCGAACTGCTGCCTGTAATTTTCCGGCAGTCCGTTGTATTTATATTCCGTAAGTGCTTCTTTAAATAAATTCATTAGTAAATCTTCATCTGTTTCGATATTATCACTTATGGGCTTGAAATTTAAGAAATTCCATTTCTTTGTTTTCCCATCAACATTTTGCATTTCAAGTTTAAACAAAAAAACATCTTGATTACGTATGAAAATAAATAGTTCTTCTTCCGGTAAATCGTGAGATGAGCCTACATTTACTAAAAAAGTGTTTCTCTCATAATCCGCAGTCCAAAAGTATGGAATGAGAAGCTGATCCTTCAAAAGCGGATTTTTAATATTCCTCTTTGCAAAATCTTCTCTTTGTAAATCAGTAAGTCTTTCATTTATAAATGCCACTATAATCCCCTAATTCCTTGTATTTTCCATTCGCTGTCTAAGTAAAGTTCCGCTGTAGTAACGCCGCCCAAATCCGGTGCGTCTGCCAATTCCGCCATACCCGCGTATATGCTGCCGACCGCCGTTGCAGTCGACAGCAGTTTGTCATAATTACGCGCTTTGAAGCGCCTTTCTCTTCGCGATTTTTGAGGCTATTACACGGCACGCCGCAAAGACCGCGATAAATACCACGCCCAGCACCAGCTCCGACGCACCGAGACGGATGAATACCGCCGCGTATTGCTCGATATCGGTGCCTGCCGCAATGCTCAAGATTCCCGCGTTTGCAAGTACCACTCTCGGGAACAATCCCACATACAGGAACACCGCACCGCTTATAAACGCAGGTATCCCAAACGAGACAAATGCCGCGTCCGCACGTCTTGTGATAAGTCCGGCGAGTGCCGCCATCACCACAGCAAGCACGCTTAATCCCACGATCACCGGTACAGAGAACGCGTATCGGACATAGCTGCCGCCTACTCCCAACGCTTCTGAGGGATTGAGCGCCCTGATCTCGTCTTTGTTCTTTTTGAGGAAGTCGTCCAGCCGCTGCTCCGAATCCGGTCGGAACTTAAAGCCCAGCTCCTTCGATGCGTAGTCCATACAGTTTAGCGCCGTCTCCTTCAGCTTCTTGTCGGTGACGGGCTTTACATCTTCGCCCGTGAGGAGAAAGTTCTCGTAAGCGGAAACAACCTCGGCAAGATACGGCATAAGCGCGGATTTTTCAAGAAACTGCTCCGCCTCGTCCTCGGTAACGCCGTACTTTACAAACGTCCGCTCGATCAGATCGCCCAGCGTTTCATTCTCGCCGATCTCACCGATCTCCACCACCGCGATGCCGCTGTCGGCAAGTGCCTTTTCAAGAGCCGCGGGATCTGTGATGATGTCGCTCGCGTTAAGGTTAAGCGGGTTTAAGTCTTCGGCTTCTGTTGAGACAAAGCCGTTCATAAGCAAATCGCGAACTCCCAGCAGCACCGACGAACCCATACCGAAAATCAGCGTCAGTGCCGAGAACAGTATGCAGATAAGGACGGTAGGCGCAGCGCTCATTGGCTTTCTGCGAGACCGATCCGGCTTCATCACCTTCGCCTTTCTGGTGGGAGCGTCGTCGGCTTTTTCAAAGACGTCGGCAGTCTTTTCAGCATAGCCTTCAGGGACTTTTTCGTTGAAGCCGTCGTCATCCGCTATTTCGATGTTGTCTTCCTCGGACTCCCCCAAGAGCGGCAAGTCGGACTCCGCTATTTCCAAATTATCCAAGTCGGGCGGCAGATCCGACCCCTGCCCAAAATCCACAGTATCCTGAGCCGCGCCGCACAAAAGACAAAATCTTGCCCCTTCGTCAAGCGGTTTTCCACACTTCACGCAAAACATACTGTCACCTCCGATGTCAATAGTATCACGTCAATTCCAATAATTTACATATATTGTAAATTTATAATACTATTGTACCATAAAATAACGGAGTTGTCAAGAGTTTATTCCGATAATTTCACGAATAATCTCTCCCGCGAGGATAAGCCCCGCCGCGCTGGGGACGAACGCGCAGCTTGCGGGAACGACGCGCTCCCCGTCATTGGGAACGGCGACGGGCGGCTCGTCCGAAAACACGCACTTGAGCCGCTCGATACCGCGCTGCCGCAACTTTGTACGCATTACTCTTGCCAGCGGACACACCGAGGTCTTGTAGATATCCGCGACCCGAAACCGCGTCGGATCGAGCTTGTTCCCCGCGCCCATCGAGCTTATCAGCGGCGTTCGAGAATCACGGCACATAACCGCCAGCAGCACCTTTGCGCAAACATCGTCCACCGCGTCTATCACATAATCGTACTCCGAGAAGTCGAACCGCTCCGCTGTCTCCTCCGAAAACCGAACGGGAAATTTCCTTATCGTAATATTGGGGTTAATATCAAGAAACCTCTCCTCGGCGACGTCAACCTTGAGCTTGCCGACCGTACTGTGGAGCGCGACTATCTGTCGGTTTATATTCGAGAGTGCCACCGTATCGCCGTCCACTATATCGAGCGCGCCGATACCGCTCCGCACCAGTGCTTCGGCGGCGTGACCGCCCACCCCGCCGATACCGAACACAGCGATTTTCGCTTTGGAAAGCCGCTCCAGAGCCTCAGCTCCCAGCAGCCGCTCAGTCCTCGAAAATTCTTCCATA
>CAYMTG010000062.1:0-8456 GCA_964393305.1 uncultured Ruminococcus sp. | reverse complement strand
CCGCTCCAGAGCCTCAGCTCCCAGCAGCCGCTCAGTCCTCGAAAATTCTTCCATAATCTCACCTCTGAGATCCGTCTATCCTCAGCCGATAAAACTGCCCGACCCATTCGGGGAAATCGTCTTCTTTCAGTTTTTGGAGAGTTCTTTTGCCGACGCGCCTGTCCATGACCGCAAACATCCTGATTATGCTGTTCTCGTTTTGCAGCGCCTGATCTATCGGCATATCGACAAATTCCAGCGCCGCGGTAAGGAAATCCATATCACAATACGCGCAGTCGTTATCCCGTATCTTTTCGAGCGCCGCCAATTTATCGGCGTCATAAGTGCGCGTTTCCGCATCAAAAAGCTTTGAAAGGGAGTACTCCCGATTGCGCATTTCTATCCATGAAAAGAAGACAAGCTCTTTTCCGTCAAGAAGGACTGCGGCGCGCCCGTATGAGTCGTGAACCCTATGATACCGCGTGAGGAAATACGTCACGCGCCGGTTAAGCTCACCGCACAGCAGATCCTCAAGCTGATTTTTGAGCGCCTTCCAAGACTTATAACGCCTTACCATTCCACACACTCCCCGACTATCTCCGACAGCGACCCGATGCCGTTCTTGTCCATATATTCCGACAACCCGTCTATGATCTTGATCGGCGCGTAGGGGTCTGTCATCATCGCCGTTCCCACCTGAACAGCCGACGCCCCCGCGAGCATCATCTCGACCGCATCCTCCCAAGTGGAAATGCCGCCAAGTCCGATCACCGGTATCTTCACCGCGTTGTAGACCTGCCATACCATTCTCACCGCAACGGGGAACACCGCCGGACCGCTCAGTCCGCCCATATTGTTCTTGAGGACCGGACGGCGCGTACGGATATCAATACGCATACCGAGCAGCGTGTTGATCAGTGAGACCGCGTCCGCGCCCTCCGCCTCGACCGCCTTTGCGATAGCCGTGATATCGGTGACGTTCGGGGTGAGCTTTACGATAAGCGGCTTGCTTGTAGCAGCACGTACCGCCTTAGTGACAGCCGCCGCGCCTTCCGCAGACACTCCCCAAGCCGCGCCTCCCGCCTTGACGTTCGGGCAGGAGATATTCAGCTCTATCATATCGATAGGGGACTTGTCGAGCAGCTCAGCCGCCTTGACGTAATCGTCGATCACCGCTCCCGCGACGTTCGCTATAATAACGCATTTGCCGCCTTCCGCTTTAAGCGTATCGAGATAATACTCGATAAAGCTCTCAACGCCGATATTCTGCAAGCCGACGGAGTTGAGTATGCCGGACGCGCACTCCGCTATTCTGGGGGGAGGGTTGCCTATTCTTGGGGAGATAGTCATTCCCTTGCAGGAGATGCCGCCGAGCTTGGAGATCGGGTAGAGGTCGGTGTAGCACTCGCCGTTGCCGTACGTTCCCGAAGCGGCGATAACGGGGTTCTGAAACTCCACACCCGCGATTTTTACGGATAAATCAATCAGATCAGCCATTGAAGCGCACCTCCTCCGCTTTGAACACGGGACCGTCCTTGCATACCCGCGAATAGTACTCCTTGCCGTCCCGCACGGTCATACAGGAGCATACCACGCACGCTCCCACGCCGCAGCCCATACGCTGCTCGAGCGACACCTGACAGGGTACGTTGTACTCCCCGCAGATCTTGATGACCGCCTTTATCATCGGCTCGGGACCGCAAGCCATTACCGCCGAATAACCGCCTTTTTCCAGCTTTTCGGAGAGCGGCGCGGTCACCATGCCGTGAAAGCCATAGCTGCCGTCGTCCGTGCAGATCGTCACAGCGCCGTTTGTCGCGGTCTGAAAATCCTCCTCTAAGATAACACGCGTTCTGTCACGAAATCCGAGAATAGCCTCGGAGTCCGCGTTTTTCGACACTCCCAGCAGCGGAGGAACGCCTATCCCGCCGCCTACAACTATGATTTTCCCCTCGGGAATATCAAAGCCGTTGCCGAGCGGAGCTAATATATCAAGGCACTCGCCCTCGCGGAGTTTAGCAAGCTCGGCAGTACCCTTTCCGCGTTCTTCAAAGACAAAGCGCACCTCGCCGCTTTGTGCGTCAAAGCCGCAGATCGAGATCGGTCTGCGCAGTGTAAACCCCGGTACGGCGATATTGGCGAACTGCCCCGCCTTTGCTTCCCGCGCTATCTCGGGAGCCTTCACCGCATAAGAATAAATCCCGCGTGCAAGATTCAGCTTTTGGAGAATAGGATATTTTCCGCAGGTATAGCCCATAGTCTAGTCCTCTCTTTTATCATTATTATCCGGGTCGTCGGCGATTTTTGCCGTGACCTTTATACCCGACGAAGCTTCGGGCGGCTTCGGCGGCTCGGTTATCTTCTTTATTCTGTGCATTGAAAAGCGGATTATTATCGCGAGAATGAGCGTGTATAAGACGTACTGTATACCGAACAGAGCAACGTCCTGCCCGAGCAGTCGTGACTGGAAGGTCGTCATAGCGTCGGCGATCGCCACCAGCACAGGCAGCTTGCACAGCGAACAAGCAAACGCGAACCAATCATACACAGCTTGAGCATTATCCTCGGTTATTCTGTATCTTTTCATTTTGTGATTGGATAAAATAAGGAGGAGATACGCAGCCGGCGGGAGCAGAGAGACGATCGGAAACGCCCACAGCTTCACAAAGTCCGTCCTGAAAACGGCAATCCGGAGTTCCGGATAACGCTCCATCATTATATGCGTACTCATAAACGCAAAAAATACTAAAGCCAGCGACAGCGCGTCGCTTATCATCCGTGCCGGCTTGTGGCGAAGCCGCACGGTATATCCTGAAATCTTCATAAGGTCACCTCTAAAAACCTTGTTAGAGAGAAAATGTGCGGAGCACGCCGTCTGCTTCGTCAAACCTCCTCGCAAGGCAACAAGCCTTGCTTCGTCGGCTTTCCTAGCATCCGACGAACTCCACCCATTTTCTCTTTTCAAACCGGTTTCTAGAGGTTCCCTAAATTTTTGTGATGTCGATAAGCTCCACATCGTTGATGTCTCGCGTGGACTCCAGACACTCAAGCAGCGCGTTCGCGGTGTCTATCGCGGTAAGGCAGATAATGGAGCGCTCTACCGCCTTTCTCCGCATACGCACGCTGTCGAGCGAGGGCTTTCTTCCCGTCTCGGAGGTGGAAATGACGTAGCTTATCTTGCCGCTCTCGAGAAGCGTGATAACGTTCGGCTCCTTCTCCTCGTGTATTCTGTAAACGTGATTTGCCGCAATCATATTGCGGTGGAGAACGGACGCTGTGCCGCCTGTCGCGTAAATCGTAAAGCCCAGTTCCTCAAAGCGGGACGCGATCTCGATGATCTCATTCTTGTCGCTGTCGCGCACGGAGATAAGCACTCCGTACGAGCCGTCGGGCGAGTCGGGATTAGCGCCCGATGACGGATGGGTAAACTTGTAGCCTGCCGCCACCAGTCCCTTGTACAGCGCTTCGCCGAAGGTTTTCGCGATACCGAGGCACTCGCCGGTGGACTTCATCTCAGGACCTAATTGATTATCCACGTCGTGCAGCTTCTCGAACGAGAACACAGGCACCTTGACCGCGACGTACTTTGCGTTGGGGACAAGTCCGCTCTTATAACCCATATCGCGCAGTTTTTTGCCGAGACAGATCTTAGTCGCAAGATCTACCATCGGCACGCCCGTCACCTTGCTGATGTAAGGCACGGTGCGGGATGAACGCGGGTTCACCTCTATTACGTATACCTCGTGGTTGTATACCACATACTGGATATTTACAAGACCTATTACATGGAGCGCCTTTGCGAGCTTCTCCGTATAGTCGATAATTACCTTTCTGATATGCGCGGAGAGATTTTGGCTCGGGTAGATGGAGATGCTGTCGCCGCTGTGGATACCCGCTCTTTCAACGTGTTCCATAATGCCGGGGATCACAAAGTCCTCGCCGTCGCAGATAGCGTCTACCTCGACCTCCGTACCCATCATATACTTGTCGATAAGAACGGGGTTTTCAAGCTTGTGGGACGTGATTATCTTCATATATTCCGACACGTCCGCGTCGTTATGCGCGATTATCATATTCTGACCGCCGAGAACGTAGCTCGGTCTCAGGAGAACGGGGTAGCCGAGCCTTCCCGCCGCGGCAAGCGCTTCCTCCTCGGTGAAGACCGTCTCGCCCTCGGGGCGCGGAATCCCGCAGCGCTCCAGCAGCTCGTCGAACAGCTCTCTGTCCTCCGCCGCGTCTATGTCCTCCGCCTGTGTGCCGAGAATACGCACTCCCATCTCCTTGAGGTGCTTGGTGAGCTTTATCGCAGTCTGACCGCCGAACTGCACAACGCAGCCGTACGGCTTCTCGGTCGCGATAAGCGCCTCAACGTCCTCGCGGGTGAGCGGGTCGAAATACAGGCGCGTCCCCGTGTCGAAGTCGGTGGAGACGGTCTCCGGGTTGTTGTTGCAGATGATAGCCTCGCAGCCCTCCTCCTTCAGCGTCCATACACAGTGAACCGAGCAGTAGTCGAACTCTATGCCCTGTCCTATGCGGATAGGACCCGAGCCGAATACGATAACGCGCTTCTTGCCGGTGGGGTGCGCCTCGATAAACTCCTTCGCCTCGTTCTCCCTGTCGAAGGTATTGTAGAAGTAGGGGGTATCGGCGGAGAACTCAGCCGCGCAGGTATCGACCATCTTGTAAACGGCAAGGCGGCGCTCTATGCCCCTGTCGGCAAGCTTCTGTCCGGAGAGCCGCTCGATCGTGCTGTCAAGGTAGCAGTACTTCTTTGCGAGATCGTATTTTTCTTGGGTAAGCTCGCCCTCCGCAAGACATTTCTCCAATTCCGCAAGATTTTTCAGTTTATTGATAAACCAGCTGTCAATTTTTGTGATTTCGTGGATATTTTCTACGGAAATTCCGCGTTTTAACGCCTCAAAAACGCAAAAGGAGCGATCTACGTCCACATCGTGGAGCTTGGCGCGGACTTCCTCATCAGACAAGAGCGTGAAATCCTGCTTGGTGAGAGTATCCATACCCAGCTCGATCGAGCGGACAGCCTTTATCATACCCGCCTCGAACGAGGGAGCGATAGCCATGATCTCGCCGGTAGCCTTCATCTGCGTGCCGAGCGTTTTCTTCGCGTAGACGAACTTGTCGAACGGCCATTTCGGGAATTTTACAACGAGATAATCCAGCGCCGGTTCAAAGCAGGCATAGGTCTTGCCCGTGACCTGATTGACGATCTCGTCGAGCGTGTAGCCGACAGCGATCCTCGCCGCGACCTTGGCGATGGGGTAGCCGGTAGCCTTGGACGCGAGCGCGGACGAACGCGAAACGCGGGGGTTTACCTCGATAACAGCGTAATCAAAGCTGTCGGGCTTTAACGCGAACTGGCAGTTGCAGCCGCCCTCTACCTTAAGCTCCTGAATAATGTTCAGCGCGGCGGTGCGGAGCATCTGGTACTCCTTGTCCGCGAGGGTGACGCACGGCGCGACAACGATGGAGTCGCCGGTATGAACGCCGACGGGATCGAAGTTCTCCATAGAGCAGACGGTGATAACGTTGCCCTTGCGGTCGCGCATTACCTCGAACTCGATCTCCTTCCAGCCCGAAATGCACTTCTCAACGAGAATTTGCGTGATCGGCGAGAGCCGCAGTCCGTTGGTGGCGATCTCGTGAAGCTCCTCGCGGGTCTGGGCGATACCGCCGCCCGTTCCTCCCAGCGTGAACGCGGGACGCACGATCACGGGATAGCCTATCTCCTCCGCGAACGCCATAGCGTCGTCGATATTCTCCACGACCTTGGACGGAATACACGGCTGACCTATCTTCTCCATAGTGTCCTTGAACGCCTGTCTGTCCTCCGCCTTGTGAATGGTCTCGGGATTTGAACCCAGCAGCTTTACGTTATGCTCATCCAGAAATCCGCTCTCGGCAAGCTGCATGGACAGCGTAAGCGCCGTCTGTCCGCCGAGGTTGGATACAACGCTGTCGGGCTTTTCGATCTCGATAACGCGCTTTACCACGTCAAGCGTGAGCGGCTCAATGTAGATCTTGTCCGCCATGTGCTTGTCCGTCATAATCGTAGCGGGGTTGGAGTTGATAAGCACGACCTCCAGACCCTCCTGCTTCAGGGCGCGGCAAGCCTGAGTTCCCGCGTAGTCGAACTCCGCCGCCTGACCTATTACAATAGGTCCCGAGCCTATTACAAGTACCTTCTTTATATCGCTTCTTAACGGCATTTTTTTCTCCTTATTTTCATAATCCACACAAAATCTTGCTTTTCGGGTCGCTTTTCACCCCGCGCCGCAGGGTAAAAGGCATTGTAGTTTTGCTCACAGAAAAAATTTTTCGGGCTTGCTTTCGCTTCACAGAATTGAAGCTGTACAGCTATTTATGGGAACCTCTAGAAACCGGTTTGAAAAGAGAAAATCGGCAGAGTGCGCCGGATGCAAGGAAAGCCGACGAAGCAAGGCTTGATGCCTTGCGAGGAGGTTTGACGCAGCAGACGGTGTGCTATGGCGATTTTCTCTCAAACAAGGTTTTTAGAGGTGACCTTATGTATTCGGGCAAACCGTGTCCCAATCCTCCGCGTCATACGCGCCTATAAGCCAGTTGAGACCCTTGTGCTGCTCTACAACCACGTCCGGGGACAAGTCGCCCATTATGCTGCGGTCGTTTTTGAGACGCGCCTCGACGCACGCCCAATCCATCCGGAAGATAAGATCCGCCGCGTCCAGGATTTCCGACAGCTTGCGCATTTTGACGTGCTTCATCAGCTCCTCGAAATTCTCACAGCCTCCTATCAGCCCGATCTCCTTTGTTGTGTCCGCCATCTTGTTCGGGTATTCGAGCTTTTTCCGAAAACCGCACGCCCAGAACAGCGGAACGCACATTTCTATTCGCCATTGCAGCTGATTTGCGTCGATTTGGGATATCTTTCCGCATTTCTCTAAATCGAAATACGGCTTTTCATCATCTGTAAGCCCTTCCGTCAGCCCGAACCGCTCCAAAATCGGCGTAAAGAACTCAGCCGATTTCTCCGCGCCCTCATTGCTGCATATATCGATAGCGATCTGAGCCGTCAGCAGCGCGGTGACGGCGCGTTTCACTATTTCCTCGGGAGACCGCAGCTTTGCCTCGTCCTCGTTCTCTATTCTCGGGAGATTGGGGTTGATCATGATCTTGTGCTTTGCCAAGACCTTTTCGGAACGCGATTTTCTGTCCATAGTCACTTACCTTTCGCTCATCAGCCGAATAAACTCGTCGAACAGATACGACGTATCGTGAGGACCACCGCAGGCCTCGGGGTGGAACTGCACGGTAAACGCGGGCGCGTTCTTGTAGCGCACGCCCTCGCAGGTGCCGTCGTTGCCGTTGACGTGCGAGACCTCGCCCGCCTCGGCGGGAAGGCTGTCGCCGATCACCGCGTAGCCGTGATTTTGCGAGGTGATGAACGTCTTGTCCGCCCGAATATCGCGCACCGGCTGATTTCCGCCGCGATGACCGTATTTCAGCTTCTCGGTCTTAGCGCCGTTCGCGAGCGCTAAGAGCTGATGCCCCAGACAGATGCCGAACGTGGGTATCTGCGCGGGGATAAGGTCTTTCAGCGTGTTTATCGAAACAACGTTGTCCTGCGGGTCGCCCGGACCGTTCGACAGCATAATGCCGTCGGGTTTCAAAGCGAGGATCTCTTCGGCAGTCGCGTTGTACGGCATAACGACAACGTTACAGCCGCGCTTTAAAAGCTCGCGTCGGATATTGAACTTATAGCCATAATCCATTAAAACGACGGTGAGACGCTGTTCGCTGCCTTTTTCTCCCGTATAAAACTCCGGCTTCTTCACGCTTACCTTAGGCACGACGTCGCCGACTTTATAAGCGCGTATCTCCTCAAGAAGCTCCTCCTTGTCAAAATCTCCGGAAACGATCGCGCCGTTCATAACGCCGCTCTCACGAATTATGCGCGTGAGCCGCCGCGTATCGATATCGCATATCCCGACGACGTTCAAGCTCTTAAGATAATCGTCCAGACAGCCCTCACAGCGGAAATTTGACGGTTCTTCGCAGTATTCGCGTACAATGTACCCCGACGCCGAGATACCGTTCGATTCCGGGTCAAATTTATTCACCCCATAGTTGCCTATGAGAGGAAAGGTCTGCGTGATGATCTGCCCGCAGTAGGACGGGTCGGTCAAGGTCTCCTGATAACCCGTCATCGCCGTTGTGAATACGATCTCGCCGATCGTCTTTCCCTTTGCGCCAAATCCTTTGCCCTCAAAAACGGTGCCGTCCGCGAGAACCAGCGCCGCCTTTCTCTTGCTCTCTAAAATCATTGTGTTCCTCCGACCGGATACTTATTTAATGCCTCAATAAGGGGCTTGCCCCGTCATTTAACTGTGGCTCGGTTCAGCGGGGGCATCTTGCTAAGGTCACGTCTAAGTTATTTTGCCGATAATTCCCATTATCTCATCTCTCATACGGATAGCTTC
>CAYMTG010000061.1:0-11550 GCA_964393305.1 uncultured Ruminococcus sp. | reverse complement strand
TGAATTTAAACATTGGTCATACCCGAATATGTCCGGAGTATGTCCTCGGCGACCTCCCGCTGCGTTCTGCGGGTGTCCATCGCTGTTTTCTGAATATGCTTATGCGCTTGGTTTTCGGTCATATTAAGGTATTCGATAAGACAGCACTTAGCGCGGTCTATGATTTTGACGTCATCAAGCTTTCCCTGAAGCTCTGTTTTCTCGTTTTGCAGACGGTTGAAATTCTCCTGAGCTATTACAGCCATCTTCACCGTTTGTTGGAGAACGCTTTTGGAAAAAGGCTTTTCAAGGACAAACGCTCCGGTGAACCTCACGCGCTTCTGAACGTCGGCGGCAATATCCGCACGTGCCAACACTATAATCGGAGCGTGCGTTTTCTTGCTGACCTCGGCAACATAGCTCAGTCCGAACTCGGTTCGCAGCGGCATCGATACGACCAGCGCGTCATACACGGAATAATCCTCCGTTTCCGCCTGCTCGTCGGTCGTGCAGAGCGTCGCGGTCTCGGCGAGATCGCCAAGCGCCATCTTTATGTTCTCACAGAACTCAATTGTTTTCGCGTTAATGAAAATCTTCATAGACCTCTCGCAATTACATATCAATTATTTACGTAAAGCTGTTTATACGGGGACGCGGAGTTTGGCGTCAGCTTGTAGAATTTCGATTTGAGCAGCTCGTCGGTATTGTGACCGAAGTGCTTTACAAATCGGTCGATATATCGGCGGATATTCTGCTTCTCACCCTCGGCGGCCTCGGAGCAGCATACCTGCACGGGCAACCCCTTGGGCGGCTCCTCGCTGCGTATAAACATCTCGCCGCCGTGCATTCCGGTGCCGCAGAAGCTCCCCACGGGGCAGCCCTCAATGCCGATGCCAAGCACGATAATAATTCCTCCCGCTTGGTATTCTCCGAGAAAATCGCCCACCTTGCCGCCGATAACGATAATCGGGTACAGCTCCTTATAGCTCTTCATATGTATTCCCACGCGATAACCCGCGTTGCCCTCGACATAGATCTCGCCCGAACGCATAGCGTAACCGGTGGTATCGCCGCAGTTTCCGTGAACGATGATCGCGCCGTCGTTCATAGTATCGCCGATAGCGTCCTGCGCGTTGCCGTGGACGATGATCTTCGAGCCGTTGAGATACGCGCCGAGCGCGTTTCCGGGAGTACCGGTGATGAGAATCTCCTTGCCGGACGTTCCCGCGCCGATATAGCGCTGTCCGAGAACGTTTGAAAGCTCCAGCTTCTCCTCTGTCGTCTCGCGGATCGTTTTGTTAAGCTCGGTGTAGTTATCAAATTCTTTTGCGTTCAATGTCAGGCTCATCTTGTTATTCCTCCAAGCTTCTCTTCCCTGCGGGTCTTGCTGAACATCATCATCTGAGGCTTCTCCTTGAGAAGCTCTATATCCACCTCGCCGAGATCAAGACCTTCCTTGATAATACCGGTGTAGATGCCCGCACGCTTAACATCGCCCATAAGCGTATAGCCTACCAGCTTGTTATCGCGGATAACCAGCTTTTTATATGTATTCTCGGTTTCGTCGATATATTCCGTGAGTTCTTCGCCGTTCGCGGAAATTCCCATCGAATTGCCGGCGGTGATGATATGCAGTCCGAAGAAACCGATTGCGTTCATCGGGATCGCGTTAACGTACTGCGCCTCGCAGCCCGCCATATTTTTGCCCGCAATTTCGCCCTGCATATATGCGTTCGGGAGCAGCGCGAGGATCTTGTCGGTATCGGTGGACTTGTCGTGACTTACCGTGCAGTCGCCCGCCGAATAAACGTCGTCGAGCGTTGTTTTCTGGGTGAGGTCGGTGATAATTCCGCGCTCCACCTTGCCGCCGGCATCGGCTACAAGCTCGGTATTCGGGCGAACGCCGACTGCTACGATCAGCATATCGAAATCCACAGTCATGCCGTTTTTGAGCTTTGCGGTATGCTCGGTCAGTTCGTCGGCGGAAGTACCAAGAATAAAGCGAACGCCCTTGCCCTCAATGTGCTTCTGCATCTTTGCGCCCGCACGAGCGTCAAGGATCGACGGCAATATCCTGTCCGCCATATCAATAACGGTGATCTCGGTATTATACTCGTGAAGAGCCTCCGCTGCCTTCAGTCCGATTAGACCCGCGCCGATAATCAGCACCTTCATTCCGTCCTTGACCTCGGAGCGGATAGCCTTTACGCTGTCGTAACTCATAAACGTGTGGTAATTTACCTTATCAAGACCGTTCATGGGCGGCACAAAGGGCTTGGAGCCTGTTGCTACCATCAGCTTGTCATAAGGAACGGACGTTCCATCATCGAGAATTACCGTTTTATTCGAGGTTTCAAGCTTGGTGACGCGCTTTCCGAGAATGGTCTCAACACCGTTCTTCTCGTAGAAATCGGGATCACGGTAATATATTTTGTCGTCCGTTACCTTGCCTTGCAGCCAATATGAAATCAGCGGGCGGGAATAGGTGTGGTACTTTTCATCGGAGATGACGGTAATTTTCCCGGCGCTGTCAATCTCGCGGATACCCGCGATAGTTCCGACGGCAGCAGCCGAATTTCCAACAATCACATAATTCATCTGTCGTTCACCTCACCTTTCCTCGAAAACTATCGCTCTGTTGGGACACCCCTGAACACAAGCCGGCTCGCCGTCGTGATTTTTCGTACAGAGATCGCATTTCTGAATACGATGCCCCGCCTCGTCGATCACAATACACCCGAACGGGCAGCTCAGGACGCAGGTATAGCAGCCTACGCAGCGCGTTTCATCACAAACGACCACGCCGTCCTTGATGGAAAGCGCACCCGTAATACAGCCCTTGACGCAAGCCTTTCCATCGCAATGGCGGCACTGAACGGCGAAATTTATATCCTTGCCCTCCTCTACCTGGATACGGGGAACGGGCTTCTTCCCGGACTTAAACGCCTTTATCATATTCGGGGCGCCGGAATTGGCGGCGGCGCAGTAAAATTCGCACAAGTGACAAGCTAAACACCAATCCTCGTTGACATAAACCTTTTTCATCAGAACCCCCTCCTTATTCTCCGGCATACTGAATACCCAGTATGTCAAGCTCCTTCTGAGTCAGACCTATTCCTCTGAGCATAAGGCGGTTTCCGCGGAGAGCTTCAATCGAATTGATACCCATGCCGCCCATCATTTCCTTTATCTCGTGGTTCCAAGCTGTTACAAGATTGACCAACCGCTGATACCCGATGTCGGGGTTAAGGCGCTTTACAAGATCCGCACGCTGTGTAGCTATACCCCAGTTGCATTTGCCGGTGTTGCAGCTTCTGCAGAGATGGCAGCCAAGCGCCAACAACGCGGATGTCGCTATGTAAACCGCGTCCGCGCCGAGCGCAACCGCCTTTACAACATCAGCCGCCGAACGCACAGAGCCGCCGACTACTATGGAAACGTCGCTGCGTATTCCCTCGTCACGGAGTCGTTTATCAACCGCCGCGAGCGCCAACTCAATAGGAATGCCTACGTTATCGCGTATCCTTGTGGGAGCAGCGCCCGTGCCGCCTCTGAAGCCGTCTATCGCGATAATATCCGCGCCGGAGCGTGCGATACCCGACGCAATAGCCGCAACGTTATGAACAGCCGCGATCTTTACGATAACAGGCTTCTCCCAGTTGGTAGCTTCTTTAAGCGAAAGCACAAGCTGCCGCAGATCCTCGATCGAGTAAATATCGTGGTGAGGCGCGGGGGATATCGCGTCTGTACCCTTGGGGATCATACGTGTCTTGGAGATCTCGTCGTTTATCTTCATTCCGGGGAGGTGTCCGCCGATACCCGGCTTCGCGCCCTGACCCATCTTGATCTCGATAGCCGCGCCCGCGTCAAGATAACCCTTGAACACGCCGAAACGTCCGGACGCTACCTGACAGATCGTGTTCTTTCCGTATTTGTAAAAATCCTCATGCAAGCCGCCCTCTCCGGTGTTGTAGTAGGTGCCGAGAGCTTCGGCGGCTCTGGCGAGGGATTCGTGCGCGTTCTTCGAGATAGAGCCGAAGCTCATTGCGGAGAACATTATCGGCACATCAAGCTCAAGGTAGGGAGTCTTCTCAAAATGCGCCTTGCCGTTCTCATCGTAGGTGATTTTCTGGGACTTTCTTCCGAGGAACGTCTTGGTTTCCATCGGCTCGCGGAGCGGGTCGATTGGCGGGTTGGTTACCTGCGAAGCGTTCAGCAGGATCTTGTCCCAGTAAACGGGATATTCCTTGGGAGTGCCCATCGCTGACAGCAGCACCGCGCCTGTATTTGCCTGCTTGTAGACTTCTTCCATAGTCTGCATGGACCAGTTGGTATTCTCACGGAACTTGTTCTCGTTCGGGCGAATTTTCAAAGCGCGTGTAGGACACAGAGAAACGCATCTCTGACAATCCACGCAATTCATCTCATCCGAAACCATCTTATCGAGGTCGGGGTCATATTTATGTACTTCGTTTGAACACTGACGCTCGCAAACGCGGCATTTGATGCAGCGGTCGGGATCTCTTACAACCTCAAAAAGAGGGTTCAAATAATTTATAGGCATTTTACTTACCCTCCTTTTCAATTCTTGCTTGAGCGTCCTTATCAAGTGTTACAATGATCGGCTCGCCGCCGCGTGGACTCCAGATCTTATCCACGTCGGGACACATCGTCCTGATTGAACATTCCTCGGAGGAAATATAGACGGTATCGCCCTTCTCCGCGGCAACCATCGAACGCAGCTTCAATCTGTCGTTAAGCGCCATAATTCCGTTGTTGAAGCCGAGAATTATGGAGAACGGACCGGTAATCAGCAGACTGGAGTATACGTTTCTGAAATGGCGGAGCTTTTCGGTTTCCTCGGGGGAGAATTTTCCGCTCTCGATCTCGCTCCAAAAAGGCGACGCGATAACCTTCGCGACGTCCTCCAGCGGCATTTCAAGCCGTCTGTGCAGATAATCAATTATGTAGGTGATAACCTCTGTATCGGTAAGAAGGTTGCACTTGTAACCGAACATTTCGATAAAACGGCGGTTCGCGTCATAAGACGAGATCTCGCCGTTATGCACTATAGTGTAATCCAGCAGCGAGAACGGGTGTGCGCCGCCCCACCAGCCGGGTGTGTTTGTGGGATAACGACCGTGAACTGTCCATGCCCAGCCGTTATATTCCTCCAAACGGTAAAAGTCGCCGACGTCCTCTGGATAACCGACAGCCTTGAACACGCCCATATTCTTTCCGCTCGAGAAAACATACGCGCCGTCAATTCTGTCGTTTATCTTGATAACGCATTTCGCAACGAAGGTACGCTCGTCGAGCTGACTGTCCTGAAGCTTTGTGGGAAGCGGATTGACGAAGTAGCGCCAGATAAGCGGCTCGTCGGTAATATTTGGGTTCTTTCTTACGGGAATTCTCGACAGGTTCACCACGTCGAAATGCCGGTCGAGAAACTCCTCGGTTCTGACACGCGCCTCCGGTCCGTCGTAGAACACGTGCAGCGCGTACTGATCCTTGTACTCGGGATAGATGCCATATCCCGCAAAGCCGCCGCCCAAACCGTTTGAACGCTCGTGCATACAGCCGATAGAGTTCACGATAACGCTGCCGTTGGTTCGTCTGCCGCTTCTGTTAATGAAGCCGGAAATCGCGCAGCCTGCGGGAATTCTTACTTCTCCCTCTTTTTGTAACATAAGTATTCTCCTTGCTCATCAATTTAAGAGAGGCGCTTGTCTCTCAGGTTACAATCGTATTATAACACCTTTTTCGTCATAAGTCAATAGCTTTTTGCAAGATTTTTTTGAAAAACTTTCATTTTCCTGCCTTTAAATTCCAAATTGTGTGTTAAAAGGAAAGAAAATAGCCTCAAAAAGTCTTAAGAAATCATCTGATTTTACATTCTCGCAAAGCATATGTGAGTTCTGATAGAAATGAAACATTTTTTTAAGAAAAATTCAGTAAATTCAACAAAATACATTTTATGGCGATAACCCCTTGAAAATTCCGGAAAAATGGGTTATAATAAAAATATATTCTTTTGAAGAAAGGCTGGATAATTATGGCAGTAGACATTAATACAATAAAGCATCTGTGCAGCCTGTCGAAGCTGGATTACAGCGAGGACGGCGTTGCTAAGGTAATGGGCGAAATGAGCGACATCATTGATCTTATGGACGGGATCAAGGAATTCGACCTGACGTATGACGACACCAAGGACGGCAATGAGATCCGTTTCTCAGAAACTCGCGAGGACGTTCCCAAGGAGTCGTTCCCGGCGGAGAAGCTGCTGTCCAACGCGGAAAATCAGGACGGCTGCTATGTCGTTCCTAAGGTTGTGGAATAAGGAGAAGGAGAGAAATGGATCTGACAAAAGCAAAAATCCGCGATCTAAGACGTATGCTCGACGCCGGAGAAATCAGCGCGGCGGAGCTTTGCGGAGAATATTTCAAGAGCATCGAACAGTACGACGGCAAGCTGCTCTCATACATTACAGTCACCAAGGACGAGGCGATGAAGGCTGCGAAATCGGCTCAGAAGCGCATCGACGAGGGCAAGGCATCGGCTCTGACGGGAATACCGCTTGCTGTCAAGGATAATATCTGTATCGACGGCGTTCGCACCACTTGTGCAAGTAAGATGTTGGAAAATTTCATTCCGCCGTATAACGCGACGGTTATCGAAAAGCTGAACGAACAAGGCTTCGTTCCTCTCGGGAAAGCGTCGATGGACGAATTCGCGATGGGCGGTTCAACTCAGACCTCTGCGTTCGCCAAAACCAAAAATCCCTATGACATCGAGCGCGTCCCCGGAGGTTCTTCGGGCGGCTCGGCGGTAGCGGTGGCGGCTTCGCTTGCCCCTGCGGCGCTTGGCTCGGATACCGGCGGCTCGATTCGTCAGCCCGCTTCTTTCTGTGGAGTAACCGGTATCAAGCCTACCTACGGGCGCGTTTCCCGCTACGGACTTGTGGCGTTCGCAAGCTCGCTCGATCAGATAGGTCCGATCGCAAACGACGCGCACGACTGCGCGATCCTTCTTAACGTGATCTGCGGACACGACCGCCATGACGCGACCTCCGCCAAGCTCGATGTTCCCGATTTCACCGAAAAGCTCGGTCAGTCCGTTAAGGGAATGAAAATCGCTCTGCCAAAGGAATTCTACGGCGAGGCAATTGACGATACCGTAAAATCCGCCGTAATGGACGCGGCTCACGAGCTTGAAAAACTTGGCGCGGTTCTTGTGGACTGCTCCATGCCCGGTCTGAAATACGCGATCCCCGCGTACTACCTTATCGCCTGCGCCGAGGCGGCTTCCAACCTCTCGCGCTTTGACGGCATAAAGTACGGATTTCGAGGCGAGGGCAGAACCTACGAGGAACTTATCCGCGACAGCCGTTCACGCGGCTTCGGCGAGGAGGTCAAGCGCCGTATTCTCCTTGGAAACTATGCGCTTTCCAGCGGATATTATGACGCTTACTACAAGAAGGCGCTTGCGCTCAAGCAGGAGATCATCAAGGAATACAACGAGATCTTTGATACTTGCGATGTGATCCTCACTCCCACAGCACCCACTCCCGCGTATAAAATCGGCGAACAGGACAACGACCCGGTCAAGATGTACACAGCCGACATATGCACGGTCACGGTAAATATCGCGGGACTTCCCGGCATCTCCACCACCTGCGGCTATACCGCGGACAAGGGACTGCCTATCGGGATGTCCGTTATCGGGAAACGCTTTGACGAGCAGACAATTCTTCAGTGCGCGGATGCGTTCGAGCGGGGCTTTTCGCCCGTCGCTCCCCGACTTTAAGGAGGTGTCGATATGAGATACTATCCCACAATGGGTCTTGAAATCCACGCAGAGCTTCTTACCAAGTCTAAGGTATTCTGCACCTGCTCCGCTGAATTCGGCGGCGAGCCTAACTCCCGCTGCTGCCCCGTGTGCAGCGGTCTTCCGGGAACTCTCCCCGTCCTCAATCAAAAGGCGGTCGAGTATATCATAAAAGCAGGCTATGTGATGAACTGCGACATATCGCGCTTCACCAAATGGGACAGAAAGAACTACTTCTACCCCGATCTGCCCAAGGCGTATCAAATCTCACAAATGCCCCGCCCCGTCTGCCTTTCCGGTAAAGTTGACATAAAGGTAAGCGGCGAGGACAAGACCATCAGGATCAATCGTATTCATCTTGAAGAGGACGCGGGAAAGCTTGTCCACAACGACGCTCAGCACATCTCCCTCGCGGACTACAACCGCTGCGGAATACCGCTTATCGAGATAGTAACCGAGCCGGATTTTCACAGCGCGGACGAGGTTATAGCATTCCTTGAGAAGATCAAACTGCTGCTTCAGTATGCGGGAATCTGCGACTGCAAGATGGAGCAAGGCTCTATACGCTGCGACGTCAACATCTCAATCGCGCCGCAGGGAGCGACTGAGCTTGGCACCCGCACAGAGCTTAAAAACCTCAACTCGCTCAAGGCTATCTCCAAAGCCATTGAGGTGGAGATCGAACGTCAGGAGGAGCTTCTCGACAACGGCGAACGTGTTATCCAGGAGACCCGCCGCTTTAACGAGGCGCTTGGCGAGACCACCGCGATGCGCTCCAAAGAGGACGCGCACGACTACCGCTACTTCCCCGACCCCGATATTCCCCCGATTATCTTTACCGAGGAAGAACTCGAGGAGATCAGAAATTCCATTCCGGAGCTTCCCGAGCAGCGTGTAGAACGCTATGTGAACGTTCTCGGACTGAAGAAGGCGGACGCGGACATTATCGTCGGCGACAAGCGTGTGTGCGATTTCTTTGACGAAGCCGCAAGCGCTTACGAAAATCCCAAGGCCATCGCGAATTATATCGTTGGAGAGCTTACCCGCCGCATTAATCTCGGCGAGGCGGATATGGATAACCTGAAATTCACGGGAGCAAGCTTTGCGCGGCTTGTTGAGCTTTTGCAGACGGATAGGATCTCTCAGTCAAACGCCAAAATCATTCTGGGAGAGCTTATCGAAAACGGCGGTTCTCCCGATGAGATCGCGGATAAGCAGGATCTGTGGATCAAGGAGGACAACGACCTTCTCGCAAAGGTAATCGATGAGATCATCGCCAACAACCCCAAACCCGTCGAGCAGTATAAGAACGGCGACCAAAAGGTATTCGGCTTCTTTATGGGACAGGCGAACAAGGCGCTTAAAGGTGCGGCTTCGCCCAAGGCTATTCAGGACTACCTGAGGAAAAAACTTAGTGAGTGATATTCGGTTCTCTAATCGCATAAAAACCCGCCGAGCTGTCTGCCCGGCGGGTTGTTTTTATTCCCGTTTCCTATATTCTTCGAGAAATCTTCGAACCTTTCCCGTGCAGACCTCGCTCGTAGTTTTTACCCCAAGACGCTCGGTGATTTGCGAGAGTACCTCCCGCGCCGCCCGCTCGTCGGTAAACTCGATCTCCAGCTCGTAGTCGGTCTTGCCGAAGTACTCGCTCTTGTCAAGGTCGATCTCGCCGCCGCCAAAGCGGTAAACGCTCCGAGTGGTTTTAAGCGAGCCGAGATACTTAACGTCGGGGAGACCCTCACGCCCGGAGAGCGCGGACAATTCCTCCCCCGTCAGCGTTTCGGGGAGCTTGTACAGCTTCCGTTCCAGCTCTACACGCGAGTAGAGCCTGTCTGCCGGGAGCTTCATCTGCAGGAAAAACTCCCCCGCTATCTCCCGTATGCGGCAGGTGATATGCAGCGATGACAGACACAAATCAGCCGTATCGTAATAATGATTGGTTTGAACGATCACCTCGTCCCATTCGTAAAGCGAGAGTAATTTCTCGTAATTCTCCAAATCAAGCATTATTTTAAACTCGTTCTCTATCATATCCCACCTCAAATATAGCCGTTCTCGCCGCGAACGCTTACCTCGCCCGAGCCGACCTCAAACCGTCCGTTTTCGTCTTCGCAGATAAGAAAGCCGTTTGGCGCGATATCCACCGCATCCGCCACGCGCTCGCCGGTCTCTCCGATTATCCGCACAGCGCGCCCGATATTCAGCACGCGAGCCTTAAAATCCGCAAGGCACTCCGCAAACGGAGTTGCCACAAGCTGTTTTACCCGCTCGGCGATTGCTTTAAACACCGCCTCCCGCTCGGGAGCAGTCCCCGTGATCGCAAGCAGCGAGCCGGCGTTCGGGAGATCATTCTCACGGAAAAAATCCTCGCTCTGTGAAATATTCACGCCGATCCCGCAGATAACACAAGCACAGTCACCAACAAAGGAACACTCGCATAAAATACCACAGACCTTCTTTTGCGCGACTATAACGTCATTCGGCCATTTGATACGCGCTTCGGAGATATTGCATACGCTCTCCAGCGCTTCGCACACGGCAAGTCCCGCACGCGCAGTGAGGGTGTCCCGCTCGATTGGGTCTCTGAAAAGGAGCGAAAGCGGCAGCATTCCGTCATTCGCCGACCATGTATGCCCTCGTCGGCCTCGCCCTGCAGTCTGAATTTTCGCGGTCACTGCCGCGCCATCGGAAAGATCAGCGAGATGCTCCCGAATATAATCGTTCGTTGAGCCGCACTCGTCCAGAAAGATATATTGCTCCATACGCTCACCATTTGCCATAAGAGACGATTTTCATATCCACATCTCCGCTCCCGGATATCCCGATTATGCCGAACGAGCGTTCGCTGCCGCCTCTTGGGAGCGTCAGGCTTCCGGGATTCATAATCATCACGCCGTCAAGCGTTTCTATTTTGGGGACGTGTGTATGCCCATACAATGCGATAGCACATTCATTCTTGGCTGCGGCAGCGGCAAGAAGCTCAATGCCGCAGTTTACCCTGTATCGATGCCCATGGCAGCAGAAAATCCGCTTTCCGCCCGCCACTGCGATATGCTCGTTTGAATGATTTCCGTAGTCGCAGTTCCCCGCGACATACACCAAACCCTTTGTAGGGTAAAGCGTCTGTATATCACGGAAATCATTCTCACCGTCGCCAAGATGTATCAGCATATCGAAGTCCTTGTTTCGGGCAAGTACTTCTATCAGGCGGGTTGAATCACCGTGAGTATCCGATGCAACTATAATTTTCATAAAATCGCCCTTTCCGCGCAATTTTTGTGACGCAATCTCATATAGTTATTGTAACACAAAATCTCTCAAAAATAAAGACATCCCGCCAAATTTTGGCTATTTTGCACAACACACTTTTAGAAAGGAGAACTGCTATGAACATGGATAACCTGCTCGGTGCGGCAAGCAAGCAGCTGAACACCTCGCCCGAGGAATTGATGAAGTCGCTCAGGAACGGCGACATCAAGGCGCTCTCAAAATCGCTTTCAAAGTCCGATAAGGAAAAGCTGCGCGCAATTCTCGCTAACAAGGAGCTTATGAACAAGCTGAAATCCGTGTCTGATCCGGAGGACGTAATGAAGCTTCTGAACAACAAGTAATACTAATTCATAATCTTTCTGTAGACATTCTGTCTACAGAAAGAGCCGCGTTTCACGCGGCAGTCAAAGCCTTCGGCTTTGACAAAATTAGGGAACCTCTAGAAACCGGTTTGAAAAGAGAAAATGGGTGGAG
>CAYMTG010000060.1:0-11605 GCA_964393305.1 uncultured Ruminococcus sp. | reverse complement strand
CAGTGTCAAAAGACACCACATTTTTTCTTGTTCTACTATAATTCTACTACAAACAAGCCGCTGCCGTCAATGAGGTTTTTGAACAAATTTAACAGCTTTTTCAACAGCTTTTTGGTGTTTATTTTACAATCGGGAAAGTCCGTCGATCGGAGAAAATTGTCGTATCAACGCCCGTTTACTTTATGATAACGTTTCCGCTGCCAAGAAGCTTTGTCAGCCTGTCCGCCAGGCGGGATGTAATGCGAACGCCCCGTATGCCCTTGACGTCGGCTACGGTGCGTGTATCGGCGAAGCACAGCTTCACCGCCGCCGCTCCCCGGTACTCGGCGAGTATGTCCCGCGCCTGAGCAATATGCGTATCGTTCCCGGAGGCGAACTGCAAAAACAGCGTCCGGCGGTGCTGCGGGGGCATACTCTCCGCGTCAAAGATCTTGTCCGCAACAAAGCTGCGGCGGTCATTACGCATGGAGATCCTGCCCGTGACAAAGCAGACCTGTCCCTCTTTAAGGCTGCAATCGCCGAAAATCACACCTTCTATGCTGCCAGTCGCGTCCTCAAACTGCACAAAGGACATTGGCTTTCCGTTCTTGGCGATAATGCGCCTGTTTTCCGTAAGCAGCGCCACAAACGAGATCTGCTGACCCACGCTTACCTCCCCCGCGTCGGCGAGGAAAATACTGTCCTCGGCGAGCTGCTCTGAGAAAAGCTCTGCGGGATTGCAGGAGAGGTAAACTCCCAGCATTTCCTTTTCGAGAGTAAGCCGCTGTATGGGCGTAAAGTCGGGGGTATCGGGGATCACGGGCTTCTGAGCGTCCTCCCCCGAGATCTCAAACAGGTCGATCTGTCCGCTTTCGCGGCGGGAATACTCCCGTCCGGCATAGTCCAGCACAACGTCCAGACCTTGGAGAAGAGCGCGGCGGTTCGGGAAGATCCCGTCAAACGCGCCCACCTTCGTCAGCGCCTCCATATAGCGGCGGGAGTTGTCGTAAGCCGCCATTCGCGAGGCAAAGTCGAAAATACTTGAAAACTCGCCGTTCGTGCGTTCACGAACAATATCCGCCGCGAAATTAACGCCTAACCCCCGCACACAGGCAAGACCGGCGCGGATAGCGCCGTTCTCCACGGAAAACTCCGCAAAGCTGCGATTTACATCGGGCGGCAGCGCTCTTACCCCAACGGTTTTCATATCTGCGGCATAGTCGGCAAGCTTTTCGGGGAAGGCGGTGACAAGCGCCGCCATATATTCCGCATAGTGATGGATCCTCAGATATGCCGTGCGGTAGGCCACGGTAGCGTACGCCGCCGCGTGCGCCTTGTTGAACGCATATGCCGCGAAACCCGCCATTTCGTCAAAAATGCGATTGGCTATATCCTCGGGAACACCGTTTTTCACCGCGCCGCAGACGTTCTCGCTGCCGTAAACGAACGCCGTGCGCTCTTTCTCCATAACGTCGCGCTTTTTCTTGGACATCGCACGGCGCACCATATCCGCCTGCCCGTAGGAATACCCGCCCAGCACGCGGCAGATCTGCATTACCTGCTCCTGATACACAATGCAGCCGTAGGTCACCCCCAGAATGTCCTTCAGCAGCGGGTGGGCGTACTCAATTTCCTCGGGCTTTTTGTGACGGTTTTCGATATATTTCGGGATAGAAGCCATAGGGCCCGGGCGATAGAGTGAGATCGCCGCCGTGAGATCCTCTATCGACTGCGGCTTTAA
Source organism: uncultured Ruminococcus sp. (assembly GCA_964393305.1). Taxonomy (GTDB): domain Bacteria; phylum Bacillota; class Clostridia; order Oscillospirales; family Ruminococcaceae; genus CAG-115. Next base: position 9,885 of record CAYMTG010000060.1, on the reverse strand, counting down.
GCGCTTGAGCATATCCGTCATACCCGCGCTTTCAAACTGGAACACACCCGCCGTATCGCCTCGCCCAAGCGCGGCATACACTGCGGGATCCAGCTCGTCGATATTGCGGATATCAAAATCCGGATGCGTCTTGCGGACAGCGGCAGCCGTTTTCTCAATAACGGTGAGGTTTTTAAGTCCCAGAAAATCCATCTTGAGAAGACCCAGCCGCTCAAGCTGCGTCATAGTATATTGGGCGGTATAGGAGCCTTCCTCAAGCTGAAGCGGAACGTATTCCACCGCCGGCTCGCGGGTTATCAGCACACCCGCCGCGTGGATAGTCGTATGTCGGGGCAGACCCTCTATCTTCGCCGCCGCGTCGATCAGCCGCTTTATCTCGGGATCGGAAGCGTACAGGTTCTTCAGCTCGCCGCTTTCCAGCTCCTTTGCAAGCGTGGTGTTGAAGGAATCAATAGCTTTAGCGGCTCTGTCAACAGTCGGGAGCGGGATCCCCAGGACCCGTCCCGCGTCCCGCACGGCGGCTCTCGCTTTAAGCGTATCGAATGCCGCTATCTGTGCCACGTGATCCCCGCCGTAGCGCCGTCTGACGTACTCTATGACCTCGCCGCGCCGCTCGTTGCAGAAGTCAATGTCAAAGTCGGGCATAGACACGCGCTCGGGGTTAAGAAAGCGTTCAAACAGCAGATTATACCGCAGCGGATCTATATCTGTGATACCCATACAATACGCACAGATGCTCGCCGCGCCGCTCCCTCGCCCGGGACCTACGGGTATCCCGTTAGACTTGGCGTAATGCACAAAATCCCACACAATGAGGTAATAGTCGATAAAACCCATTTTGCCGATTATCCCAAGCTCGTATTCAATGCGCTCACGGATCTGCGCGGCGTTGGGAGGATCTTCGCCGTAGCGTGTTTTCGCGCCGTTTTCGACAAGACTTCGCATATACGCGGCGTTGTCGGGCATAACGTTCTGGGTATAAAGCGGGAGCTTGGTCTTGCCAAACTCGAATTCATAATTGCAGCGATCCGCTATCTCGGCGGTGATCTCCAGCTCCTCCGGCTCGAAGTGCGCCATCATCTCGTCCGCGCTCTTAAGGTAGTATTCGTCGGTGGGGAGCGCTTCGGGATCAGGCTCGGAGAGCCGCTTATTCCGCCCGATACAGAACAGCATACGCTGAATGCCGCTGTCGGACTTTTCTACGTAATGCACAAAATTCGTCGCGGCGGCGCGGATCCCCGTTTTCCGTGAAAGCTCGCGCAGCTGATTGCACATTCGGAGCTGCGCGGCTATGTTGTGCGCGGAAAGCTCCAAGAAGAAATCCTCCCCAAATACGCGCTTGTATTCCAGCGCCGCACGCTCCGCATCCAACGCTCGTCCTGACGAGAGAAGCCCCGAGATCTCTCCGTTCTCCGCGCCGGAGAGAGCGATAAGTCCCTCATGATGCGTGAAAACACAGTCCCTGTCGGTGTAGAATTTCCCCGACTGCTCTCTCTGTTCGGATATTATCTTGCAGAGATTTTGGTAGCCGAGCTTGTCCTTGCACAGCAGTGTAAGCCGGTGCGCGCTGCCCGCTTGGATACGCATAGTGCGGCTTTCGGGAGCCATCAGCACCTCACAGCCGATAATCGCCTTGATCCCGACTCTTTGGCACTCGTCAAAGAACTCAACCGCACCGTATAACGCGCCCGTATCGGTGATGGCGAGAGCCTCCTGACCGAGAGCCTTCGCCTTCTCGCAGAGCTGAGACAAGCCGCAGGCGCCGCTTTGCAGACTATAGCACGTATGGACATTCAAGTGAACGAACCGCATAATCACACCTCTCCCCATAAAGCGAAAAACAGTCCCGACTTATGCCGAGACTGCTTGTTCATTCTTTGATTGATAGGCAACGCCGCCATAGCAAACGATGCCGCCGCACAGACGGATCAGTCCTCTGCCAGCTTAGCGACAACAACCTTATCCTTGTAGTAGCCGCAGTTTCCGCATACTCTGTGGGCGAGCTTCAGCTCACCGCAGTTCTTGCAGCGAGTGAAATTCGGAGTCTCCAGCTTCCATACTGCGGAACGTCTCTTGTCGCGTCTTGCGCGGGATACTTTTCTCTTAGGTACTGCCATTTCCTTCAAACCTCCTCTTAAATCTAATCTGAAATTCTTAGGAAGCACCGATAAATCAGCATTTCCCTAATGAAGTAAGAGGATAACGCTCTTACTGTAATGTCAACAAATCTTATTATAACACAATAGAATTAAAATGTCAAGAGGATTTTTGAATTTTTTCAAGAATTACGACTTAAACTTAGTTACGCTGGCCGGAAGCTCGTTGTCGTCAGCGGAGATCGTGAGCGTAACAGTAGTCGAGGGAGTGATCTTGGAGAGCTTATCAAGCATCTCGCCGAGCTTGTCAAAGTCTCTGCCGGTGATTTTGAGGGTAGCGTCGACGAAGATGTCGGTGCAGTCGTGGTCAGAAGCGAGAATACCGGAAACAAACCCGTAGAACGCATCCATACCGTCTATCTGGTAATCCTCAATATTAACCAGACGTACCTTGTAGGTGATGTCGGTGTTAAGGGAAGATCCCTTCTGGATAGCGACAACGTTGCCGTTGGACTTCTTCTCGGCGTCGTGGATGGAGTCGATGAGAACCTTGGTCTTGCCGGAGCCGCGCTTGCCTGTAATAATCTTTATCATAAATTTAGTCCTCCTTAAAGGTTTTGTCCTGAAATTAAAGCCCGAGCTTCTTTTCCAGCTCTGCTTTCTGAGCCTCGTAGCCGGGCTTGCCGAGCAGTGCGAACATATTCTTCTTGTAGCTCTCAACGCCGGGCTGGTCAAACGGATTTACGCCGAGCAGATAGCCGCTGACAGCGCAAGCCTTCTCAAAGAAATAGATGAGGAAGCCGAGATTGTACTCGTCAAGCTCGGGGATCTCAAGCACGATATTCGGCGTGCCGCCGTCGGTGTGAGCGATAACCGTACCCTCAAACGCCTTGCGGTTTACGATCGACATATTCTGGTTGGAGAGGAAATTCAGTCCGTCAATGTTGTTCGGCTCGTCCTTGAGGAAGAAATCCTTTCTCGGCTTCGCGAACTGAAGCACCGTCTCGAACATAATGCGCGAGCCGTCCTGAACGAACTGTCCGAGCGAATGAAGATCGGTAGAGAACACCGCGCTTGACGGGTAAATGCCCTTCTGATCCTTGCCCTCGCTCTCGCCGTAGAGCTGCTTCCACCACTCGGCAAGCTGCGCGCAGCTCGGCTCGTAGCTTATCAGCATTTCAACGCTCTTGCCCTTCTTATAAAGGATATTTCTCAGAGCCGCGTACTTGTAGCACTCGTTCTTGGTAAGGTCGCACTCGGAATACTCCTCGCGAGCGTCCGCAGCGCCCTTCATCAGCGCGTCAATGTCGATACCCGCGCACGCTATGGGGAGAAGTCCTACCGCCGTAAGCACGGAGAAGCGTCCGCCTACATCATCGGGAACGACAAAGGTCTCGTAACCCTTCTTGTCGGAAAGCTCCTTGAGAGTCCCGCGAGCCTTGTCCGTAGTCGCGTAAATCCTGCCTTTCGCGCCCTCCTCGCCGTACTTCTCAACCAGTAAATCTCTGAATACGCGGAACGCGAGAGCCGGCTCGGTAGTCGTGCCGCTCTTGGAGATGATATTTACCGAGAAATCCTTGCCCTCGACCAGCGAAACTATCTCGTTAAGATAAGTGGGAGACAGCGAACAGCCAACGAAGTAAATTTCGGGGGTGTCCTTCTTCAGCGAATTGTAGAGCGAGGAACGAAGCGCCTCAATAGCCGCCCTCGCGCCGAGATACGAACCGCCGATACCGATGACGATAAGGACCTTGCTGTCGCTCCTGATCTTCTCCGCCGCCTTCTTGATACGTGCAAACTCGTCCTTGTCGTAGTTTACAGGCAAATCGATCCAGCCGAGAAAGTCGTTTCCCGCGCCCGTTCTGCTTGTTAGAGTAACGTGCGCCGCGTTCACCTGCGGGGCATAACGCTGAAGCTCGTGCTCTCTGATAAAGCCTTTCAGATATTTTTCATCGACCTTGATGCTCATAGCCTAAATCTCCTTCTGAAATTATTTGGATTTTGTCCGTAGGGACATTCGGAAATTTCCTCCGTGATCCCCCTTATCATTATATCTTAATTTTGCCAATTTTGCAAGGATTTTTAAGCGAACAACGTGTTTTTGTGAATTTTCCGAAGATTTAACCATACTTTTTTGTTAATTCTGTACAAAAACCTGTCCGTCCCCCGCGAATACGACCTTGCTTTCCTCGCACACGGGCAGCGGCGCGGGAACTAATTCCCGCGCAAACTCGCGGAAAGCCAGCCATTCGCGCATTCTGTCAAGCGTCTCGGGAGTGGATGCTATGCGCTCGTCGCCGTGGTGGATGATTTTCACCGTTCCGCCCTGTATCACGAGCTGACTTGCAAGCGCAAACGCCTTGTCGCAGCAGGCGGGTAATCCGTTATCCGCTATAAGCAGGTTGGTGGCGGCATAACCGTTGCTCTCGTCGAGGCGCACCATCAGCTTGCCCTTTTTGGCGGAGAGCTTGTAGTTCACGCGGCGCGGAGAGTCGCCGGGGACGTACTCGCGATGCTCGCAGCCGGGCATTCCGCCCTGCCGCACGGTAACGCCCTCCTCGGCTTCCTCTTCCTCGGACGGAAGCATATTCGGAAGGATCTCGGGACCGTCGTACCGCACCGCCTGCGGGTATACGGCAAGCCTGTCCTCATCGGCGATATTGACGGTAAATCTGCCGTTTCCGACGAAGTCCCCGATTATCACCTTCTCAAGAACGACCTTATTCAGTCCGCTGTGCTTAGGCTCGAAGCAGCCCTTCACCGTGACCCTCCTGCGGAACAGCAGCGACGTGCGCAGCCGAATGGATTCCTCCGCGTCCACGCAAACCTCCGCAAACGGAATAAAGCAGAAGCCTTTCTTCTCAAGAACGACCTCGAATTCGACCCTCCTCCCGCACTCGGCAGTACCCGACAACCCTTGCAGCTTCGCGGTGAAGTGGTTTTTCGATACGCACAGCAGCACAAAGGCGATAACGCTCGTACCCGCCGCCACGTAGAGCAGCGCGCTGCCGATCTCCGCGTTTAAGAACAGCAGGAACATCAACGCGAAAAGCACCGCAAAGACGTTAGCCTGAATATTGGAATTTCGCGGCATTGATACTCCCCCTTACTTTCGTGACCTTCGCGCTTTGAAGATCTGCCTGTAGTTGTCATAAAGCCGACGTTCGTTTATTCCGGAAATATCGGGATTTTCGCTGTAAAGCAGCAGGTTTGCCGCCTGAGCGATGGGCGCCGCCTTATCTCCCATATCCAGCCGCTTGGAGAGGATCTCGCACACCTCGTCCGAGGCGGCGGACTGCGGCGGGATCTCCGCCATATCGCAGGCGAGCCTGCGTGTTCTGAGATATACCGCACGGATACGTTTCGGCTTTTTCATCAGTTCAAGCCGCAGTCTGAACAAAATCTCCGACAACTGTCTGCGGAATATCAGACCGACGATCATCAGCACCGCCGCTATGCTCACGAGAATTATCAGCACGGTGCGGAGCGTCGATCCGTCATTCTTGGGATTGGCGTACTTTGTGCCGTCGATCTCGATCCAGCCCGCGCCGGGAATATACACGGTGGAAAAAGCGTGCGCCTGTGCGGGCGTTACGTTGAATACGCCGTTCTCGTCAAGAATATCCTCGCTCAGTACAAAGCCCTCGGTATATCTCGCGGGGATCCCCGCCGCACGGAGCAGCAGCGTAGTAGCCGTCGCGAAGTCGGTGCAGATCCCGCGTTTGCTCTCGAACAGGAAATACTCTGCGGTAGATTCCTCCGGGACAAAATCCATATCGTACACAAAACCCGCGTCCTCAAACCAGCACTCGATAGCGCGCGCCTTTTCATAGTCGGTGACGCAGCCCGCCGTTATCTCATCCGCGAGCGCCTGAATTTCGGGAGCGACGTCATACGTTCCAATGAAATAGTCCGCCGCCTCTTCATATTCATCCGCAAACACATCGTAGGTTTCCTCGTCGATAGCTCCCTCCTCCAACGCCTGCGCCAGCAGATCGGGTATGTACGTGTTGTCATAGAAATCTATCATGCTTTCGGTAGGCTCGTGGATGTAGTATATCAGTCTGTAAAGCGAGTTCGGCTCCATATTTTCCTTTGTGAAGATCTCGTCCTTGGGATTGCGGTAGGACTTCATATCCTCGTCCTCCGGAATATGGAGATTATACGTACCCTGCGGGTGCATAATGACCGCGGTGCTGCTGCCATCGCGAACCTGTATCGTCATGCTGCCGCTGGCGGTCTGCGGGATCTCAATGGCGAGAAGCTCGTCCTTGTACTCCGCGAGCTTGCCCTTACGCACAGCGTTTTTAAGCGTTCGGGTGAGCTGCGCCCAGTCCGCCCGCGAGCGGTCGTCCTGCCAGAAGCGTGTCCCTATGGTGAAATCGTCGTCATACGCCCAGCCGTCCTCGCCCATGTAATTGTCAAACGACCAGCGTATTATGTTTTCGGGGTGATCCGTGACCACCGAAAACAGCACGTTGCCGCTCGGATTGTTTGCGCCGCGATTTGGGGTTGATGTGTTCAGAAAGTTGGATAATACGGGTCTCGCGAAGTAGCTGCTTCTGTTAGAAGAAAGCACGTTGTCCACATAGTCCAGGAACGGCGTTTTCTCCACACGCGGAAGTATGATAAGCAGCACCGCCGCCGCTGCGGCAATGATCCCCGCCGCGCCCAGCCGCTCCTTACGGGACTTGGGATCGTCGAAATACTTGTGCTGCTCCGGCTGCTCGGGACGGGAAAGTCCCAGCATAGCCGCCAGATACCCCACTGCCAAAAAGATAATATACCCCACGGGCAGTCCGCCCAGCGTTCTCGCCGCCAGAATGAGCGGAATAAACGAGGGCAGCAGCAAAAAATTCGCCCTCGGGAGATACACCGCGAAATACGCCACCGTAAAGCCGATAATGAACGAAAACAGGACTATCGACAACAGCGCGTAGTCCCACTGAAAGAAGTCGGACGATTGGAAAATAAACTCGAAAAACGAAGGGGATTTGTATGGATTTCCCACGATATTGCACACGATATTCACTGCGGCAAACAACCCAAGAAAAGCCAGAAACGAATAGCCCCTGCGTTTCCTGAGGGCGTAGAAGAGCACAAAAATCCCGCCGCACAGCACCGTCATCATCACCGATGTGACAAAGACATGGCTCCGGCACAGGGTATACATCAGCGCCGTACTCAGCGAGCAGATATAGAGCAGCAGAGCAAACGGCTCCGCGCCCTCAAATACGTTTTTGATTTTTTTCTTCATATGAAATATAGATCATTTATAGTAGGAATATAAACGGCACTTTATCATGCCGTTGTAGAGCTTGCGGTTCTTGTCCGCTTTTTTCCCGAAGAAGCTCTCAAACTCCTCGTCGGGAGTAATGACGCAGAGCTGATTTTCACCGAGCGGGAGCATTTTCTCGCCCATCACGCGGTACAAAGTCCGCGCCTGCTCCGCGTCCAGCATACGCTCGCCGTAGGGCGGGTTGGTGAGGATTTTCATTGTCTCGCCGCCGCGTTCCCACTCGCGGATGTCGCGCCTTTTGACGGTAATGAAGTCCGCGACTCCCGCCTTACGCGCATTGTCGAGCGTGAGCCTGACGCACTCAGAGTCGCTGTCAAAGCCTATCGCCCGAAAGTCCGCGTCCCGCTTTTCGAGAGAACGAGCCTCTTCCCGCGCCTGTTTCCACACGCTCCCCGGAAGAAATTTCATACGCTCCCCCGCAAATCTCCGGACAACGCCCGGCGCGATATTCAGCGCACGAAGCGCGCTCTCGATGAGCAGCGTCCCGGAGCCGCAGAACGGGTCGCATACTATGTCGTTCCCGCGCACCCTCGCCAGATCCACGATACCCGCCGCAAGCGTCTCACGGATCGGCGCGGCGTTTCCCACCTCGCGGTAGCCGCGCTTGTGCAGTCCGTCGCCGCTTGTATCGAGCATAAGGGTACACTCGTTCTTCATTATGGAAAATCGTATCTGACAGACAGCGCCCGTTTCGGGGAGCTTGTTTACGCCGTAAGCCGCGCCGAGGTTCACCGCCATCGCCTTCTTGACGATCTTCTGACACGCGGGGATACTGGTGAGCTTGGAGCTGAGCGAGTGACCGTTGTTCGGGAACGCGTCGTTCCTGCCGATAAACTCCGCAAGCTCCGACTTCTTTATCCCCTCGAAAAGCTCGTCGAATGTCTCCGCCTTAAACCTGCCCAGCACCACGCACACGCGCTCCGCCGTTGAGAGAAAGACGTTCGCCTTCGCGCAGACGAGAGCGTCTCCCGTAAAGCAAACGCGCCCGTCCGTCACCTCGATATCCTCGCCGCCTATGCGCTTGACCTCGAAGGAGAGCGTTTTCTCCAAGCCGAAGTGACACGGCGCCGCCATTCTGAATTTCATCATAAAGCCTTTTTACCTATATCCTTGCGGTAGTGAGCCTTCTCGAACGAGATCTTCTCAACCGCCTTATACGCGCCGTCCAGCGCGGATCTTAAATCGCCGCCCGTTGCGGTAACGCCGAGTACGCGCCCGCCCGCCGTAAGGAACTGCCCGTTTTCGAGCTTAGTCCCCGCGTGGTAAACATACGCGCCGTCCGCCTGACCGTTTTCGTCAAGTCCCGAGATCGGCTTGCCGGTCTCGTACTTCTCGGGATAGCCGCCGCTCGCCATAACCACGCAGGCGCAAGCCTTATCGCTCCACTTGATGTCGAGCGAATCAAGCCGCTCCTCGTCGACCGCCTCGACAATATCCACAAGATCCGTCTCAAGCAGCGGGAGAACCACCTGCGTCTCGGGGTCTCCGAAGCGGCAGTTGTACTCGACCACCTTCGCGCCGTTCTTGGTGAGCATCAGCCCGAAATACAAGCACCCCTTAAACGGTCTGCCTTCCTTTTGCATTGCCTCGATAGTCGGCTTGAATATCTTCTCCATGCACTCGGCTTCTATCTCCTTGGTGAACAGGGGATTGGGAGCTATCGTACCCATGCCGCCCGTATTCAAGCCATTGTCGCCGTCGTAAGCGCGCTTATGATCCATTGAGGAAACCATAGGCTTTACGGCCTTTCCGTCAGTGAACGCGAGTACGGTAACCTCCACGCCGTCCATAAATTCCTCGATAACGACCTCCTTGCCGCTGTCGCCGAACTTCTTGTCCACCATCATGGAGTTGATTGCGTTCTCGGCTTCCTCAAGATTTTGCGCGATAACAACGCCCTTACCGAGCGCCAATCCGTCCGCCTTGATCACAGCGGGGTAGGAATTCCGCGACTTAACGTATTCCGCCGCCTTGGCGGGGTCTTGGAAGATCTCGTAAGCGGCAGTCGGAATGCCGTACTTCTTCATAAGTCCCTTGGAGAACGCTTTCGAGCCTTCGATAACAGCCGCGTTTGCGCGAGGACCAAACGTCTTGAAACCCTCGGCGTTGAGCTTATCCACCATACCCAGAACAAGCGGGTCGTCGGGCGCGACAAACACATAGTCCGGCTTGAGCTTTTTCGCAAGCTCAAGCATCCCGTCGATGTCGGTAGCTTTCACGGGGAAACACTCGGCGAGCTTGGAAATGCCGCCGTTTCCGGGGGCGCAGTACAGCTTCTCCACCCTCGGCGATTTTGATAACGCCTTTGCTATCGCGTGTTCACGTCCGCCGCCGCCTACTATAAGTATTTTCATAATAACAATTACCTCTGTTTCTGATGTCATTGGGTTTCTCGGAAAACCTACATATTCATTATACTACATTTCCGCGAGAATTACAAGGACATTTTTCTCTCAAACAAGGTTTTTAGAGGTGACCTGTTGTGAAAAT
>CAYMTG010000059.1:0-11711 GCA_964393305.1 uncultured Ruminococcus sp. | reverse complement strand
GCGCGGGAGCCTTCGACTTCTTGGTCGAAACCTCGCGTCCCTTGCGGACAAGCTGATTAAACGTTGGCATTATTTTCACCTACCTTGCTTATTTATTAGTGCTGTTTTCCAGTATTCCCATTTTTTCAGGAAATACACCAACACATTTATATATTATATTACAAAAAGCGGCGATTGTCAAGGGTTTTTCTGCACCTTTATGACAATCGCCTTAAAATAATTGTTTGTCCGCCGCTTTTTTGTATATTTTACCAATATGGATCCGCGCAGATGACGGATTTTACTCCGATGCTCCTTCGGCTGAACCCTCCGCTTCGGGAACTTCCGCCACAATCTCGGGATCGGCGCTCTCGTTAGCTCCGCTCTCTGCCGCGTTCTCCGCCGTGCTCTCTGCCGCGCTCTCTGCCGCGCTCTCCGCCGCAGCGGCTGCCGCCGCCTCGGCTTCCTCCTGAGCTCTGAGTCCGGTTCCGGCGGGAATGAGCTTACCGATAATGATATTTTCCTTAAGTCCGGTAAGCGGGTCCTCTTTGCCTCGGATAGCAGCCTCGGTAAGAACTCTCGTGGTTTCCTGGAAGGACGCCGCCGACATAAAGCTGTCGGTTGCGAGAGACGCTTTGGTAATACCCAGCAGCACGCTCTCGCAGGTGGGCATTACGATCTCTTCGCCGTTTGCCTCGCGCTCCTTGAGATGGTCAACCATATCCAGATACTCATTTTTGCCGATTACAGCGCCCGCAAGCAGCGCGGACGAGCCGGGATCGATAACACGAACCTTGCGCATCATCTGGCGCACTATTACCTCGATATGCTTGTCGTTAATATCAACGCCCTGCAGGCGATAAACCTTCTGAACCTCGCTGATGATGTAGTTCTGGACTTCCTTCTCGCCCTTTACCGCAAGAACGTCCGGCGGGTTGATGGAACCCTCGGTCAGCGGGTCGCCGGCTTCTACTACATCGCCGTCCTGTACCTTGGGGCGGTATCCGAAGGGTACGGCGTACGCTTCCTCGGTGCCGTCGTCGGCAGTGATGATCGCGTGGCGCGTCTTCTTGATTTCCTCAAAACGAACCTTACCGGAGATACGTGTGATGATCGCCGCGTTCTTCGGGTGGCGGCTCTCAAACAGCTCCTCAACACGGGGAAGACCTTGCGTGATGTCCTCCGCGCCGGCAATACCGCCCGTGTGGAAGTTTCTCATGGTAAGCTGCGTACCCGGCTCGCCGATGGACTGCGCGGCGATAACGCCGACTGCCTCGCCCTTGTTGATGAGCTTTCCGTTAGCCAATGACGCGCCGTAGCACTTTGCGCAGATACCGTTTCTAAGCTCGCAGGTAAGCACCGAACGCACCTTTACGCGCTCAACGCCCGTACCTACGATCTTTGCCGCGTCGGCGTCCGTGAGCAGCTTATCTCCGGAGATCGTAAACGACCCGTCGGGAGCGGTGAAGTCGCCCGCCAAATAACGTCCGACAAGACGCTCCGCCAGCTTTTCAACCAGCTCGTTGCCCTCTCTGATCTCGTATACCTCAATACCGTTATCGGTACCGCAGTCGTCCGCACGTACTATTACTTCCTGAGAAACGTCGACCAAACGGCGGGTGAGATAACCCGAGTCCGCGGTACGGAGCGCGGTATCCGCAAGTCCCTTACGAGCGCCTCTTGAAGAGATAAAGTACTCAAGGACGTTCAGTCCCTCACGGTAATTAGCCTTGATAGGCATCTCAATGGTAGCGCCGGAGGTATTCGCGATAAGTCCGCGCATACCCGCGAGCTGCTTTATCTGGTTATCCGAACCACGTGCGCCGGAGTCCGCCATCATAAAGATGTTGTTGTATCTGTTGAGATTTTCCTTCAGAGCCTTCGCAACGTCATCCGTAGCGTCGTTCCAGATCTTGATGAAGGACTTTCTGCGCTCTTCATCGGAGATAAATCCGCGTGCGAACTGCCTGTTGTTCTTGACGCTCTTCTCGTCGGCAGCGGCGATGATCTCCGCCTTCTGAGGCGGGATCTCCGCGTCGCAGACCGCGACGGTGATACCCGAGCGGGTAGAATATTTATAGCCCATCGCCTTGATCTTATCCAACACCTGCGCGGTAGTCTCGGTGCCGTGTATCTTAAGGCACTGGTCGATGATTTTGCCGAGTTCCTTCTTGCCGACCTTGAAGCCTATTTCATAATCAAGCTGGTGGTCGGGGTCGGAACGATCTACATAACCCAGATCCTGAGGGATATGCTCGTTGAAGATAATTCTCCCGACAGTAGTGGGGACAATTCTGGTAATTCTGGTGTCGCCCAAATCCTTGGCAACGCGCACTCTGATCGCCGCGTGGATGGAGATAACGCCGTCCTGGTATGCCATCAGCGCCTCGTTTGCGTCGCGGAACACCTTGCCCTCGCCCATCTCGCCTTCCTTATCAATGGTGAGATAATACGAACCCAGTACCATATCCTGCGTAGGAACGGTGACGGGCTTGCCATCGGAGGGTTTCAGCAGGTTCTTAGCCGCGAGCATAAGATTTCTTGCCTCGTCCTGCGCTTCCTTGGAAAGCGGGAGATGCACAGCCATCTGGTCGCCGTCGAAGTCCGCGTTGAACGCGGTACAGCACAGCGGATGAAGCTTGATCGCACGACCCTCGACGAGTATCGGCGAGAATGCCTGAATACCGAGTCTATGGAGCGTAGGTGCGCGGTTGAGCAGCACGGGGTGGTTCTTGATCACGTTCTCAAGCGAATCCCAGACCTTATCGTCGGCGCGCTCAACAAGCTTCTTAGCCTGCTTGATATTAGGAGAAACGCCGTTTGCAACAAGGTCGTTAAGCACGAACGGCTTGAACAGCTCAAGCGCCATCTCCTTGGGCAGACCGCACTGATCCATACGAAGCTCAGGCCCTACGACGATAACCGAACGTCCGGAATAGTCGACGCGCTTACCGAGCAAGTTCTGACGGAAACGTCCCTGCTTGCCCTTGAGCATATCCGACAGGGACTTCAGCGGACGGTTGTTGGAGCCGGTGTACGCTCTGCCGTGTCTTCCGTTATCGATAAGCGCGTCCACCGCTTCTTGGAGCATACGCTTCTCGTTTCTGACAATAAGGTCTGGAGCCTTCTTATCGAGAAGGTCTCTTAAACGGTTGTTTCTGATGACGACCTTACGGTAAAGCTCATTCAAGTCGGACGTCGCGTAGCGTCCGCCGTCGAGCTGAACCATAGGGCGAATATCCGGAGGAATTACCGGAATAACGTCCAAAATCATCCACTCGGGACGATTTCCGCTGCTTCTGAACGCCTCGATCACGTCCAGTCTGCGCAGCAGCTTTATCTGCTTCTGACCCGCAGAGGTGTTTTCAAGCTCTGTTTTAAGCTCCTCCGCAAGCTCGTCCAAATCTATCTCTTGAAGAAGCTCCTTGATAGCCTCCGCGCCCATTCCCGCACGGAAGGTATCGATCCCGTCATACTTCGCGACCGCCTGCGCGTACTCCTCCTCTGTCAGAAGCTGCCTCTTGGTGAGACCTGTCTTCTCGCCGGGGTCGATCACGATGTATTTGGTGAAATAAAGCACTTCCTCGAGCTTCTTGGGCGGAAGGTCAAGCACCTGACCTATTCTTGAGGGAGTACCCTTGTAGTACCAGATATGGGAAACGGGAGCCGCAAGCTCGATATGTCCCATACGCTCGCGGCGAACCTTACTGCGAGTTACCTCGACACCGCACTTTTCGCAGATCTTGCCCTTGAAACGAATTCTTTTATACTTTCCGCAGTTACATTCCCAGTCCTTCTGCGGACCAAAGATCCTCTCACAGAACAAGCCTTCCTTTTCGGGCTTCTGAGAGCGGTAGTTTATTGTTTCCGCTCTCCGAACCTCTCCGTGAGACCATGCTCTTATCTGCTCGGGAGAAGCAAGTCCTATCTTCATGGACTCGAAAACATTAAAACCCATAATTTATTCCCTTCTGAACATGAACACCCGCCCGATACGGGAAGATGTTCAATTATCACGTAAGCAATATCCGATTATTTTTCCGAGAAAAGGCGATCACTCGTTGTTATCGTCAAGATCGTCGTCGTCCTCATCCTCGTCATCCTCGTCGTCGAAGTCGTCGGCATCCTCAGCTTCGATCTCCTCGTCGAAATCGTCAGCGTCGCCGTAATCTTCCTCATCGAAATCCTCATCGTCTTCCATAGTAACTCCCATAGCCTCCGCGTCGTCGGATACCTCATATCCCGCGTTCGTAAAGTCGCTGTCTGTCGAACGGAAGTCGGAATCAAAGCCATGCTTTCCATAAGCGTTATTGTCATCGTCCTCAAAGTCCTCCTTGAGGTCGATCTCCTTGCCCTGCGCGTCGAGAATTCTGATGTCCAGACCCAGACCCTGAAGCTCGCTTACCATTACCTTAAACGACTCGGGAACGCCGGGCTTCGGAACGGGATCACCCTTAACAATCGCCTCGTAGGTCTTCTGACGACCCATCAGGTCGTCGGACTTGACTGTGAGTATCTCCTGGAGCGTATATGCCGCGCCGTACGCCTCGAGCGCCCATACCTCCATCTCGCCGAAGCGCTGTCCGCCGAACTGCGCCTTACCGCCGAGAGGCTGCTGCGTTACCAGAGAGTAAGGACCGGTGGAACGTGCGTGAATTTTATCGTCAACCAGATGATGGAGCTTGAGGTAGTACATATAGCCTACCGTTACGGGAGAATCGAATTTCTCGCCGGTACGTCCGTCGACAAGCTGCGTCTTGCAGTCGCTCGTCCATGAGAGCTTGGTAAAGTCGATACCCGCAGAATCCTCGCCCTGAAGCTCGCTGCGCTTCTCACGCGCCAGCTCGTAAAGCTCGCGGATATCCTGCTCGTGAGCGCCGTCAAATACGGGAGTCGCGATATTCCACCCGAGAGCTCTCGCCACGTAGCCAAGGTGAACCTCCAGCACCTGACCAATGTTCATACGAGAAGGAACGCCCAGCGGGTTCAATACGATATCCAGCGGCGTGCCATCGGGCAGGAACGGCATATCCTCCTGCTTGAGAATACGCGAAACTACGCCCTTGTTTCCGTGACGACCCGCCATCTTATCGCCCACGGAGATCTTTCTCTTCTGCGCGATATAGACGCGAACCTTTTCATTTACTCCGGGCGACAGATCGTCGCAGTTTTCACGGTTGAACACCTTGACGTCTACTACTATGCCGCTCTCGCCGTGAGCTACTCTCAGAGAATTGTCGCGAACCTCTCTCGCCTTTTCGCCGAAAATGGCTCTCAGGAGCTTTTCCTCCGCGGTAAGCTCGGTCTCGCCCTTAGGCGACACCTTACCTACAAGTATATCGCCCGAATGAACCTCAGCTCCTACGCGGATAATACCTCTGTCGTCTATATCCTTGAGTACCTCTTCGGAGAGGTTGGGAATATCGCGGGTGATCTCCTCCGGTCCGAGCTTGGTGTCGCGGCACTCCAGCTCGTATTCCTCAATATGAATAGATGTGTACACATCGTTATAAACAAGCTTTTCGTTGATAAGAACGGCGTCCTCGTAGTTGTAGCCCTCCCATGTCATAAAGCCTATGAGAGCGTTCTTTCCGAGCGCGATCTCGCCGTACTTTGTCGCGGGGCCGTCGGCAATAACGGTACCCTTTGTGACCTTTTCGCCCTTGTTAACGATAGGACGCTGGTTTACGCAGTTGCCCTGATTGGAGCGCTTGAACTTGATAAGGTTGTAACAATGCTCGCGCCCCGCGTCGTCTGTAATGACAATACGATCCGCGCTTACGTCGGTAACAACGCCGTCCTCTTTTGCGCATACGACAACGCCGGAATCCACCGCCGCCTTATACTCCATACCAGTACCTACGATAGGAGTTTCCGTTACCATAAGCGGCACGGCCTGACGCTGCATATTCGCGCCCATCAAAGCACGGTTTGCGTCGTCGTTCTCAAGGAACGGGATCATCGCGGTAGCCACGGACACCACCATCTTAGGCGATACGTCCATAAAATCGACTTTCTCGCGCTCAATCTCAAGGATCGCGTCGCGGCGTCTCGCGTTGACACGCGGTCTCGCAAAGCAGCCGTTCTCGTCAAGCGGCTCGTTCGCCTGAGCTACCACGTAGTTATCCTCAACGTCCGCAGTCATATATACGACCTCGTCCAGCACCTTGCCGGTCTGCTTATCCACCCTGCGATAGGGAGCTTCGATAAAGCCGTAGCAATTCACCTTCGCGAAGGTAGCAAGATAGGAAATAAGTCCGATGTTAGGACCTTCGGGAGTCTCGATAGGACACATTCTTCCGTAGTGGGAGTAGTGTACGTCGCGCACCTCAAATCCCGCACGGTCTCTTGACAAGCCGCCCGGGCCGAGCGATGACAGACGGCGCTTGTGAGTAAGCTCCGCAAGCGGATTATTCTGATCCATAAACTGGGACAGCGGAGAGGAACCGAAGAACTCCTTCATCGCCGCGATCACCTGACGTGCGTTAATAAGATCCGCTGCGGTAACGCTTGCGGGATCGTTCGCCTGGAGACCCATTCTCTCACGAATGGTGCGCTCCATTCGGGTGAAGCCTATTCTGAACTGGTTCTGAAGAAGCTCGCCCACGCAGCGAATTCTTCTGTTGCCGAGGTGATCGATATCGTCAACCTCACCGACGCCCTCGTTGAGGTTAATGAAATAGCCCACAACAGCGAAAATATCCTCGAGCGTGATATGCTTGGGAACCAGCTCATCGGAACGCTTCTCAATAAGCTCGCACAGCAGTTCCTTATCATCGCCCGCTTCCTCAAGTATCTCGGCGAGAACGCCGAACTTCACCAGCTCGTTCACGCCCAGCTTCTCAACGTCAACATCGTCATCGACATACAGCTTGATGTCAACCATGCCGTTGCCGACAACCTTGATAATGCCCTCGCCGTCTTCCTTGTAGATCTTAACGTCCATAACGCCCGCGTTCTGGATATCCATAGCCATTTCGCGAGTGATAACGTCGCCGTCTGCCGCCAAAATCTCGCCCGTCAGCGGAGCAACTATGTTCTCGGCTGCCTTTTTCCCGATGATACGGTTTGAGATAGCGAGCTTCTTATTATACTTATAGCGTCCGAAGCGCGAGAGGTCGTATCTCCTTGCGTCGAAGAAGAGATTGTCGAGCGTTGTGCGTGCGGAGTCAACCGTTGCGGGTTCGCCCGGACGCAGCTTCTTATAGACCTCGAGAAGCGCCTCCTCCTCGTTCTTGGTGCCGTCCTTGTTGGTATCAATGGACACGGTAATGCGGGGATCCTCGCCGAATTTATTGGTGAGATCCGCGTCGGAGGACAATCCGATCGCACGCAGGAAGGTGGTGCAAGGGAACTTTCTGTTCTTGTCGATACGAACGTAGAACATATCGGAGCTGTCCATCTCAAGCTCCAGCCAAGCGCCTCTGTTCGGGATCACCGTCGCCTTAAAGAGCTTCTTACCGGTCTTGTCGTGTTCAAAGTCGTAATATACGCCGGGAGAACGTACCAGCTGCGATACAACCACGCGTTCCGAACCGTTGATAACGAAAGTACCGCTGTCTGTCATAAGCGGCATATCGCCCATATACACGCCGGAGCTGTCGATAAGCGATCCGGTTTCCTTGTTGTAAAGGGACGCCGTAACGGTCATACGTGTCGCATAGGTAGCATCGCGCTCCTTGCACTGCTCAATGGAGTATTTCGGGTTCTCATCAAGCTTGAAATCGACAAAAGAGAGCTCGAACTTTCCGTTTGAGTCAACGATTGGAGAAATGTCCTTAAAAACCTCTTTGATTCCTTCGGTCAAGAACCACTCATACGAGTCCTTCTGGATACCGATAAGATTCGGCATATCAATGACTTCATTGATTTTGGAAAAACTCTGTCGTAAGGTCTTTCCCGACTGCACAGGCTTTGTGTTCACCATCGGCTTTAATCACTCCTTAATCTTAATAGATGGATTTAGGCATAGTTACCCCAAAACTTGCCTAATTATCCATTATGATACATTTTAATATTATATCACATCCGTAAGAATTTGTCAAGCGTTTTTTACAAATTTCTTTGGATTTTTTTCAAGCTGCGGAATATTACGACAAGATGCACGCTTTTTGGTTGACAAAAACAACGCTTTGTGATATAATTTCTTTGTACTTCGTACTATAACTCAGGCAAGATGTCCCCCGCTCGCACCGGACGCTCCGGCTCTAAGGCGGCGGGTGCCATTTCCGTTCAGTGGGGGTACAATCCCCCACTGAACGGAGCGCGGCAAAGCCGCGCCTTGCCCCGTTAAATGACGGGGCAAGCCCCTTATTGAACGAAACACCGAAAGGAGAGGAAAAATTTGGCATTATCTGTAAGAAATATTGTCAAAAAATACGGCGATTATACGGCTGTGGATGATCTCTCGTTTGAAATGAGCGAACCCGGAGTGTTCGCCCTGCTCGGCACCAACGGCGCGGGAAAAACCACCACTATCCGAATGATCCTCGGAATGCTCGCCTGCGACAGCGGCGAAGTGCTGTGGGACGGAAAGCCGTTCCTCGCGGCGGATAAGCCGGTAGGCTACCTCGCGGAGGAGCGCGGACTTTACCCGAAATACAAAATTCTCGACCAGCTGATCTACTTCTGCACGCTGAAGGGTATGCGCCGCCAGGACGCGCTGCGAGAGCTGGATTACTGGTTCGACAGGCTCTCCGTCACGGAACACAAGAACAAAAAAGCCGAACAGCTCTCAAAGGGCAATCAGCAGAAGATACAGCTTATCGCGGCGCTCGCGCCCAACCCCGAGCTGCTTATTCTCGACGAGCCGCTCTCCGGTCTTGACCCCGTAAACGCGGAGCTTTTCAAGGACGTTATCCACGAAGAAATGAAAAGGAATAAGTTCATTATAATGTCCTCGCACCAGATGACGACGATCGAGGAATTCTGCCGTGATATTGTAATCCTCAACAAGGGACAGACCGTCCTAAAGGGCAACCTCAACGAGATAAAAAGAAGCTACGGACGTGTGAAGCTCACCGTCAAGGCGGAGGGCGGCATCACCGCTCTCGCGCACGAGTGCGGTCTTACAGCCGCCGAGGAAACGCCCAACGGCACGTCCTTCAACGTGCAGAGCGAGGAACAGGCGCACCGCCTTCTCGGAAAAATTATGGAGAACAAGATACCGCTTATCAAGTATGAGCTGCGGGAGCCGACGCTCAACGAACTGTTTATCGAAAGCGTAAAGAAATCGGGAGGTGAGATAGGTGAGAACTAAAGGCTGGCAGAATATTTTCAGGTTTACCATTACACAGTATATCAAGACAAAATCATTCATAATAGGTACAGTAGTAATGTGCGTTATCGTGGCGGCGATCTGCGTTTTGTCAAACGTGCTGCCGGCGGCACTCGGCGCGGACGTCATTATCGACGATATGATCTCGGATGTCGGCGGTAACGGATCCTCCGACGAGCCGCTGCTCAGCTTCTCGAATATCTATCT
Organism: uncultured Ruminococcus sp.; assembly: GCA_964393305.1. Classification (GTDB taxonomy): domain Bacteria; phylum Bacillota; class Clostridia; order Oscillospirales; family Ruminococcaceae; genus CAG-115. Next base: position 2,248 of record CAYMTG010000059.1, on the reverse strand, counting down.
CAAGGACGAGGCGGGTATTCTGATCGATGAGGATATCGCGGCATTGGAGAAGGCAGGTGCCGTCTTCACCGAAACCGAGCAGTCATACGACGAGCTTTCGGCTCTTCTTGAGGGGATAGCGGAGTCCGAGGAGCCGTCCGCCGGAGAATGTGCTCTGATCATCAAGTCGTATGCGGATGACGAAGGCGCTGTTATGGAATACAACGTGACCGTGCTGCACTCTGAGGGCAGCGAAGATGAGGCAAATATTCTCTCCGGACTTGCGCAGGAGCTTGTAAACCGCAGAAATATGCTTAATCTCGGTGTTTCTGCGGAGGATTACGAAAAATCACAGATTCCCGTATCAGGCTCGGTGATCGAAGTGGGAACGGAGCAGTGGGACATTTTCACCAGCGCAATAAACTACTTTGTGCCGATCGTGGTAAGTCTGGTGCTGTTCCTGCTGATCTTCAGCTACGGTTCGGTAGTCGCCCAGTCCATCGCCATTGAGAAAACCAGCCGCGTTATGGAGCTGCTGCTGACCTCCGTACGTCCGCTCGCCGTTGTAATCGGAAAGGTGCTGGCAATGGGACTTGTAAGCTTCAGCCAATTCATTCTCATTGGGATCGTCGGAGTGCTGAGCCTTGTGATATCCGCGCCGTTCGGGTTTATCGGGGAAATGCGGAACATTATGGCGAGCCCGGAGTTTATCGAAATGACACAGCAGGCTGTTTCCGGGATAACCTCGGAAAATACTCCCGATATTCCGACGGATATGATGGACGACATTCAGATGGCACAGGCTGTCGACACCCTTATGTCGGGCTTCAGCGCGTTCAACATCATTCTTATCGTGATAATCTTCCTGCTTGGATTTATGTTTTTCTCGATGATCGCGGCGCTGGTGGGAGCGTCCATCTCAAGAATGGAGGATCTCAACGCGGCAATGCAGCCGTATTCGCTGATGGGCGTGCTGGGTCTGTATCTCGCGTATTTCCCCGTTATCTTCAATCTGGGATCTATCGATACCGGCACTGCAGCCACTAACCCCATACAGATCTTCTCGTACTACTTCCCGCTCTCAAGTCCCTTTGCGCTGCCGAGCGCTATCCTTCTGGGGACGCTGAGCAAGGTGCAGTGCGTGATCGCGGCTGTGGTGCTTGCCGCAGCGGTGGTGCTGGTGGCAATTCTCGTTAGCAAGATCTACGAGGCGATCATTCTCCACAACGGAAACAGGATCAAGCTGAAGGATATGATAAAGATGGCGGCAAGAAAGTAACCCGCGTGTTATCGCCTCACCCCCCGCGCCCCTTTCGGGGGAGCGGGGGATCTTTTTTGCCGCAGAGGCTTTTGGGAGCCTCTAGAAACCGGTTTTCTCTCAAACAAGGCTTTTAGAGGTGACCTTTTGTAAATTTTTTTCAAAAACCCCTTGACAAATCAAGAGGAATGTGGTATACTGTTATAGTATTGATTGCGGGTGTAGTTCAATGGTAGAATCCCAGCCTTCCAAGCTGGTCGCGTGGGTTCGATTCCCATCACCCGCTCCAGCGTGCCGCTGGATCCAATCTGTACTTGGGTTCGGCGGCTTTTTGTTTCTAGCTCGGCAGCAAGAAACCTTTTTGATGTTTTGGGCATTGTGCCGCGAATGAGCGCCATTAGCTCAGCTGGATAGAGCAACCGCCTTCTAAGCGGTAGGTCGAAGGTTCGAATCCTTCATGGCGTGCCAGTTTCAGACCGCATGGGTCTGTGTAATAGCAGAAAATCCAAGCCTTTTCGGGAGATTTTCCGCGGATATGGTGGGTATAGCTTAGTTGGTTAAAGCGTCGGATTGTGGTCCCGAAGACCGTGGGTTCGATTCCCACTCCCCACCCCAATTGAAAATTACGAATAAGGGGTTAGAGTCATCTGCCCCTTTATTCTTTAAATACTGGGATATAGCCAAGCGGTAAGGCAACGGACTTTGACTCCGTCACTCGCTGGTTCAAATCCAGCTATCCCAACTTACAAAATGCCCTCGCTAAAGCGGGGGCATCTAAGGGATATGGTCGCAAACCCCATTACTAAAAGAAATGTAGTGCCGCTAAAAACGCAGACCATACCTAAACAACGAATAAAAGGACGTTTTTCGATGAGAAGCGTCCTTTTTTCTTGACAGTTTAATAGTGTGAACTGCTTACGGGAAATTTCGTTTACAATTAAGGCAACACCGCACGAAGATTGTACGGCAGTTGCGCCAGCAGATTTTTCGTCAGATTGTGCAAAAGCGACG
>CAYMTG010000058.1:0-11789 GCA_964393305.1 uncultured Ruminococcus sp. | reverse complement strand
CGGCATTGGCGAATTGGCGCGGGGGTTTTGGGAGATTTTTCTTTTGCCGGAATATTTTACTCCGTTTTTCCCATAATAAGGGAAGAACTGGAGGGGATAGAATGATAAACCAAAATTCCGGACAGAGCGGAAGACTGCCCGAGCTTTCGGAGGACGCGACTTTGGCGCTTGCGAACGCCATTACCATAGCTGGACAGATGGGACATACCTATATCGGCTCGGAGCATTTGCTGTGCGCTCTCGTCAAAAACACTCAGAGTACGGCGGGTATGCTGCTGGCACGGTATAATGTGCTTTTCAGAAATCTGATTTTACAAATGAAAAACCGAGTCGGAGCCGCGAGCGTCTCACAGCTGGACGAGAACAATTTTTCGCCGCGGCTGCGCAGGCTGCTCCTAAACGCACGGAATATCGCTTCCGCGAGAAGTGAAAACACCGTCAGCACGGAACACCTTTTGCTCGTGATGCTGAGCGACAGGGAGTGTACCGCGTATTCCCTTCTTCAGGAACAGGGCGGGGATTTGGTTACAAGGCTTTACAACAGCCTATGCGCGAGAAACTACGATGAACAGGGCTTTACCCGGAGCGAGGGTTCTCTGAAAAAAACAGACGCTAAGAAGCCTGTCGGAAAGACCGACTATCCCACGCTGTCAAAATATGGCAGAGAGCTTACCGCCGAAGCAAAGCGGGGCGTACTTGACCCTGTGATCGGGCGCGACACCGAGATAGAGCGTATGGTCCAGATCCTTCTGCGCCGCTCCAAGAACAACCCCTGTCTGATCGGAGACGCGGGGGTGGGAAAAACAGCCGTCGCGGAGGGATTTGCCCAGCGCGTGGCGGCGGGGAACGTTCCTCCCGACCTGTTGGAAAAGCGGGTGTTTGCGCTGGATATTTCGAGTATGCTGGCGGGAGCCAAGTATCGCGGCGACTTTGAGGAACGTCTGAAGAGCGCGCTTGATGAGGCAATGTCGGGAACGGACGTTATACTCTTCATCGATGAGATCCATATGATCGTCGGCACAGGCGCGGCTGAGGGCGCTATCGACGCGGCGAGTATCTTAAAGCCGCTGCTCGCCAGAGGAAAAATCTGCCTTATCGGGGCGACTACCACCGACGAATATCGCCGCTATATTGAAAAGGACGCGGCTTTGGAACGCCGATTTCAGCCAATCAACGTCCCCCAGCCGGACGAAGCGGGAGCTATACAAATTCTTAACGGACTTCGCCCGCGTCTGGAGAGCCACCACCGCGCTCTTATCACGGACGCGGCGATCAAAACAGCCGTCTCGCTGTCGCAGCGGTATATGACCGACAGGCGGCTGCCGGACAAGGCGATAGACCTTATCGACGAGGCCGCTGCGGCGGTGCGCGTGGAGCGGCTTTCCGCAAAGCGCTCGTTCTTCGCGCCGCTGAAGGACAAACTGGCGGGAGAACGTGTGGTGGTGGACGGCGAGGACGTGGCAAAGGCGGTGTCGGCGATCACGGGGATTCCTGCGGCGCGGCTGTCCGAGGACGAAAGCGTGCGGCTTTCCCATCTTGAGGAATTTCTCGGGGAGCGGGTCATCGGTCAGGACAAGGCGATCTCGCTTGTCTCAAACGCGGTCAGGCGCGGGAGGGCGGGACTGCGCGATCCTAATCGTCCGATAGGGTCGTTTCTGTTTCTGGGTCAGACCGGAGTGGGAAAAACCGAGCTTTCCTCCGCGCTTGCCGAGGGAATCTACGGCGACAGAAAGCGGCTTATCAGCTTTGATATGTCGGAATATACCGAGCGCCACTCCATCTCAAAGCTTATAGGCTCGCCCCCCGGATATGTGGGGTATGAGGAACAGGGACAGCTTATCAAGGCGGTGCGCACGCAAGGGTACTCCGTTGTTCTGTTCGACGAGGTAGAGAAGGCGCACCCCGACGTTCTGAACGTGCTTCTCCAGATATTGGAGAACGGCAAGCTCACCGCTTCGGACGGAAGGGTCGCTGATTTTAAGAATACTATCGTGATTATGACGGGAAACATCGGCGCTTCGGAGCTTAACCGCGTTTATGTAGGCTTCGGCGGCGGGAAGGGCGGGACTTCGGATGTGATGAAGTCGCTGAAAACTCAATTTCGTCCCGAGCTGCTGTCGCGTATTGACAATGTGGTGGTGTTCGAGCGGCTGAACGAAAGAAGTCTGGAGCAGATCTGCCGCAAGATGCTCCGCACGGTGTCGGAGCGTGCGAGGTCGCGGGGCATAGAGCTTTCCTTTGACGAGAGCGCGGCAAAGCGGCTGTGCGAGAGCGTACGCAGCGAGGACGCGGGTGCGCGCCCGCTCCGCCGCAAGATAACCTCCGAGATCGAGGATATGCTGTCAAGCCGCATTATCTCGGGGGAACTTACGGAAAATTCCCGCGCTGAGGTTATCTTTGAGGATAACGCTTTTCGCATACGGCTTCTCAATCGCCAATAAGTCCGCACTGAGAGAGCATGGTGTCGGCAAATACGCCATAGCCGCGTGTCGGATCGTTCAGGAAAACGTGGGTGACGGCGCCTACAAGCATCCCGTTCTGGAGAATGGGACTTCCGCTCATTCCCCGGACAATGCCCCCTGTCTGAGAGAGCAGGTCTTCGTCGGTGATGTGGATAACCATCGCCTTAGAGCCGTTCATATCCAATAGGTTCATACGTTCGATCTCGATGGAATACTCCCGGGGCGCGCCTCCGTCGGCGGTGGTAAGAATCGAGGCAGCGCCTGTTTCTACCTCGCGGCGGTAGGCTACGGGGAGCGGTTCGCCAAAGCTTCCGGCATTATCCTCGGAGAGCGTGCCGAATACCCCGACCCCGGTGTTGGATGAGATCTCGCCGATATTGTCGTCAGAGAGGATGATCCCGCACAGCTCGCCGGGAGAACCCTCCTTGCCCTTTACCACGTCGTATATCTCTGCGGAGGTGATCTCTCCCGAGCCTAAGGGAACGGCGCTTCCCGTGGTGACGTCGCTTACCGAGTGACCCAAGCCGCCGAAGACGCGGGTCTCCGGCTCGCAGAAGGTCAGTGTGCCTATGCCTGCGGCGCTGTCGCGGACGAAGGCGCCGATTTTAAGGAAGCCGTTCTCGCTTACGGGGGTGAGGGTGACAAGAATTTCCGCGTCGCCGCGCCTGAGAAGGATGGTGGTTTCGGAGCGCGTCTGGATGGCGGCGGCAAGCTCCGCGTTGGTGGAAACGGGGATCTCGTTTACAATGGAGATGATATCCGCCGTTTTTATCCCGGCGCGGGCAGCGGGAGAATTTTCCGTGACGGATATGACCATCACGCCGTTTGAACGGATTTTTATGCCAAACGGCATACCGCCGGGAACTACGACGCAGCGGGAGTCGCATTGTACGGCGGCGTTTACGCTGTTTATATCGGGCGGGGACTGCAAAATGCCGAAAATCGTACTGTACAGCAGGGCAATTGCAAGGGCAATTCCCCGTGTTATGAGGGATGTTCGTTTCATATAGTATGTTCGCCTTTCTCTTTGATTTTTTTTTCGACTACGGCAGTATTTTTCGCGCCGCGCTTCGGGTTTATGATTTGAAAAAATCGGCGAGATGCCCTTGATATTCTGTTAAATTTTCGGTAAAGCTGTCGGGGCGGTGCTGAAATTTCGGATTGTGGCAATTTTCCCCTTGACTTTTTCCGAGAAAAGAGGTATAATATCTATATGTGTTTTCCGAATTGTTCTTAGTTCGGAATATATTGTGCGTTTTATACAAATTGTAATTTTTTACAAGCCGTTTTACAGGTTTTTACAGGTGAAAGGTTTTTGCCGAAAAAAGGAAGGCTCTGTTTTAGAGGTGACCTTTACAAAAAACCTTTTTTCGGTCTGCCCGTGTCCCGCACAGTCGGGCAAAGGCGGACATTGAAACGATACCGGGTTTTCACTATCACTATCTATATTGTGGGTCATTATCGGCGCGATTTCCATGGGAATTGTTTCCGCAGACGGGATTTTGGGATTTCGACGTTATCATTTCCGTTTGCCGCGTCGTTTTTACAGTGCGCCGAACGTGTTGTCTGTCGGCAAATTACATAATGAGGAAAAATGGGATCCGTATAAATCCGTGTACGCCGCTGAATGCTGCGTACTGTATTGAGTGTGCGATTTTTTCGGATTTCCGTCAGAAAGGATTGTTTATGGCATTGTTATCAAACGGAAATAAGGGCGAGAGGGAGTCTTTCCCGAAAAGACAGACTGTAAGAGGAGCTTCCGAACGTCAGACCATTCCGCCGAGAACTTATCACAAGACTACCCCCATACTCAAGGGGACTTCGGATAAGCAGACGGTCGAGAAGCGTCCCGTGCTCGGGCGCAGCAGGACTGCGGCTGTCCGCGCTCCGCGTGAAAACCGCTCCGCTCCCGTGAAGTTTTCCGCGCTGGGCGGACTGGGTGAGATCGGAAAGAATTTGTACGTCTACGAGTGCTGCAACGATATGTTTATCGTGGACTGCGGACTGGCGTTCCCGGATGAGGAGATGTTCGGCGTGGATCTCGTTGTTCCGGACTTTACCTATCTTGAAAAGAACAAGGAGCGATTTCGCGGAATTGTCATCACTCACGGACACGAGGATCATATCGGCGGCTTGCCGTATCTCCTCAAGAAGATAAACGTCCCGATTTACGGAACGCGGCTTACTCTCGGACTGGTCGAGGGCAAGCTGAAGGAGCATGGATTGCTCGGCTCGGTACAGCTCAACGTGGTTCAGCCGCGTCAGAATGTAAAGATGGGCTGTATGTCGGTGGAGTTTATTCGTGTAAATCACTCTATCCCCGATTCCTGCGCGCTGGCTATTCATACACCCGCAGGCGTTATTGTGCATACGGGCGACTTTAAGGTGGATTATACCCCGATCGAGGGCGGAATTATCGACCTTGCGCGCTTCGGCGAGCTGGGCAATCGCGGCGTTATCGCGCTTATGTGCGAAAGCACCAATGTTGAGCGCCCCGGCTACACCAAGAGCGAACGCTCGGTAGGTCAGAGCTTCAGGGGTCTGTTTGACAGGGCGGAGGGACACAGACTGATTATTGCGACCTTCTCAAGCAATATACATCGTATCCAGCAGATCATAGATCAGGCGGTAAAGCACGGCAGGCGCGTCGCGATCTCGGGCAGAAGTATGACAAACGTAATTGCCAAGGCCGTCGAGCTGAATTACATCCGTGTGCCGGAGGATACTCTTATCGATATTGAGGATGTGAAGAACTGCGACCCGTCGGAGCTAGTTATCGTCACCACGGGAAGTCAGGGCGAGCCGCTTTCCGCGCTGTCAAGAATGTCGAGCGGAGATCACCGTCAGGTGACTATTACCCCGAATGATGTTATTATCATCTCGGCGACGCCTATCCCCGGAAATGAAAAGCTTGTCACCAAGGTAGTAAACGAGCTGATGAAGCAGGGCGCGGAGGTTATTTACGAGAGTATGTACGAGGTACACGTTTCGGGACACGCCTGCCAGGAAGAGCTGAAGCTGATGATCTCGCTTACTAAGCCGAAGTTTGTGGTGCCTATTCACGGAGAGTACAAGCACCTCAAGAAGCTTGCGGGACTTGCGACCGGAATGGGTATCCCGGAGGAAAACACCTTTATTGCGGGATTGGGCGACGTTCTGGAAACGGACGGCGTGGATATGAAGTTCACGGGGACTGTGCCGAGCGGTATGGTTCTGGTTGACGGCATTGGAGTCGGCGACGTGGGAAGCGTAGTTCTGCGCGACAGAAAGCACCTCGCCGAGGACGGCGTGATGATCATCGTAGCCACGATCGACCGCGAGACGGGGCGCGTTGCGGCGGGTCCCGATATAGTATCACGCGGATTTGTGTACGTCCGCGAGAGCGAGGCTCTTCTGGATGAGGCAAAGCAGCTTATGGGTTCGGTTATGAATGACTGCTTTGAGAAAAATATCCGTGAGTGGGGCAATATCAAGTCGGCTATGAGAGACGCGCTTTCCGACTTCATCTACAAAGAGACTAAGCGCAGTCCGATGATTCTCCCGATTATAATGGAGATATAATGACGGGGCAAAGCCCAATATTGGATCGTCACATTTCTTTTCACGGAATATGGCGCGGATGAGATCAAAGGTCCGGAGGCGAATGGAATGAAGAATTTTTACGCAAGCAACGCGCTGCTGGCGGCAGTTTGCGTGCTGATCGCAATGCTTATCGGAATTGACGTTTATTTATTCCGTTCGGAGCCTGTCGTTTTCTGGATCTCGCTGCCGTTTTTGCTGGGAGTGTCGGGACTTACGCTCGGAAAGCTGATGCAGATACGGCAAAGCGAATACCGTTATTTTGAGAGACTGACCCGTGAGCTGCATAACGCAAATTCTATGTCGCTTACCGGGTTTCCGCTGCCCGTGTGTATCGTGGATGACAAGAGAAACGTTACCTGGAGCAACGAGAAGTTTAATGTGGCGTTCTTTATGCCGAGCGAGGACAACGTTTCTATCAACAGTGTGACGGATATGCCGTTGGAGCTGTTTGGCGAGGAGGGACGCGAGCTTCGGTACGGTGAGAGATGGTACAGGCTGTATTCCGTTTCGCACAGGTATACGCTTGAAATGAAACTTCTCGGGAAGCCTAACGTGAATGAGCTTGAGAAACAGACGATGAATATTCTCATCTTCCGTGATATAACCGACTACAAGATGCTGCAGCATACCTACGATATAACCCGACCTGTCGCTATGATAGTTATGGTAGATAACTATGAGGAGCTGCTCTCGGGAGCAAAGGAGAGCGAGAAGGCATACGTTACCATTCAGGTGGATAGGCTGATTGAGGAGTATTTCGCGGAGAAGAAGGCGGTGCTTCAGAAGATCTCCGTTGATAAGTTCCTTATTGTGCTGGAGAAGCAGTATCTTGACGAGATGATCGCGGATAAGATGGCGCTCATTAACAAGGCGCACGAGATCATCGTCCGCGAACGGGCGGCGGTCACGCTGTCAATCGGCGTGGGTACTTCGGCAAGCTCGCTCGCGGAGAGCGAACGCTTCGCAAACGATCTGCTCCGTAAAGCGCTCGAACGCGGCGGAGACCAAGCTTTGGTAAGAACTGAGGATGGAATAAAAACGTTCGGCGCGATCTCTCCCGGAAAAGAGCGCACGGGTAAGGTCAAAATCCGTCTTGTCGCGGAGGATATCAAGAACCTTGCCGGGACTGCCGATACGGTGTACATAATGGGACACGCGTTCGGGGATTTCGACAGCGCCGGCTCCGCGATCGGACTTACCTGCGCCATACGGCGAATGGGGGTTCCCGCTTATACCGTAGCGCGATTTCGCGATCCGAATAAGACTAACGCCAAGCCGCTGTTTGACAGGTTTGAGGACTACGACACTCCGGTTGTTGTCGAACCGGAGGAGGCCAAGAGGTTCATTACCCCCAAATCCGTGCTTATCATTGTGGATACGCATATCCTGAAGAAGCTGGAGGATCCCGAGCTGTTTGAAAAGGCGAATAAAAACCGCGTTGTTATTATCGATCACCACCGTCTCAGCGCGGGAGCGATAACCGAGTTTGCGGTGAAGTGCCAGGAGAGCAGCGCGTCCTCGGCGTCGGAGCTGGTCACCGAGATCATTCAGTATTTCGGGACCGGCGCTAATCTGAAGCCGATGGAGGCTGAGGCGCTGCTTGCGGGTATTACCCTTGATACTCGTGACTTTGTAATGCGTTCGGGCGTTTCTACGTTCGAGGCGGCGGCATACCTTAGAAAGCTGGGCGCGGATACAATTTCTGTCAAGAAGCTGTTCGATATCCCGATGGAGCAGAAAATGAAGAAGTCGGAGATCATAGCCTCCGCGACTGTCTACAAGTCGAGATATGCGATCGCGATGGTGGAGAACGGCTTCCCCGGTATTCGGGTGCTTTGCTCGCAGGCAGCGGACGAGATGCTGTATATCCGTAACGTGGACGCGTCGTTCACGATTTACCCGATTGAAGACGGATGGAGCATAAGCGCACGCTCACTGGGCAAAATCAACGTGCAGCTGATAATGGAAAGTCTTGGAAACAAGAAGGACGACGGCGGCGGTCATCAGTCAATGGCGGGCGCTCAGCTCTACAATGTTTCTGCGGAAGAGGTTGAGGATAAGCTCAAGGAAGCAATTGACGAATACATCAGCAATTCAGAGGAAAACCAATGAGAGCCGGTTCGGTATCTCGGCGTACGCGGATTTTCGACGAAAGGACCTGTACGGAGAGATTATGAACGGGTTTTGAGGAGGATATTAAGATGAAGGTTATTTTTTTACAGGACGTTCAGGGAACAGGAAAGAAGGGCGAAATCAAGGAAGTAAAGGATGGATATGCCCGTAACTTCCTCATAAAAAAAGGACTCGCTCAGGAGGCAAACGCAAAGAATCTTAATCTGCTTCAGGGTCAGAAGGACAGCGCACAGCACAAAATCGACGTTGAGGTTCAGAATGCCAAGGATATTGCGGCAGCTCTTGAGGGCAAGACCGTTGTAGTCAAGGCGAAAGCGGGTCAGAACGGCAGACTGTTCGGCGCCGTGACCTCTAAGGAGGTGTCGGCGGCAATCAAGCAGTCGCTCGGACTTGACGTTGACAAGAAGAAAATCAACATCGATATGAAGATAGAGGGATTTGGCACGTTCTCCGCCGCCGCAAAGCTGTATGCGGGAGTTTCGGCTAAGTTCTCGGTATCCGTAGAGGAAGCCTGAAGCGACGTTATCAGAGGGTGCGACAGATGGCGGATTTTGATTTATCTGGCATTAACTTGCCATACAGCCTGGAGGCGGAGCAATCGGTTCTCGGCGCAATTCTTCTTGATGGAGAGGCTATCGGCGATATTATAGTGACGCTTCACCCGGAACACTTTTTTGCCGATGTGAACAGGGGAATTTATGAAATTCTCGTTTCAATGTTTCTGGCATCGGAGAAAATCGATATTGTTACGGTGATTGAGGCTTGTCAGCGGCACGGCGTTTTCAAGACCGCCGAGGAAGCTAAAAAGTATCTGATAACGCTTGCGGACGGCGTTCCGAGCGTCACCAACGCAATAAAGTACGCGTCGCTCATTACCGAAAAATATATGCTTCGGCAGCTGATTTTCGCCTCAAAGGAAATTATTGATCAGGCAAATAACAGCTCCGACTCTGCAGATACTATTGTAGACTTTGCCGAGCAGAAGATCTATGATATTCGTCAAGGCAGCGAGAACAGCTCCCTTACGAAAATAGGACAGATCGTCTTTGGCAGAGTGAAGGATCTCGACGAGCTTGTTCACCGGAACCGGCAGAATAACGGCAAGCCGGTTATGACAGGCTTGGAAACAGGATTTACCTATGTGGATAAGAAGATCTACGGCTTGAACAAGTCGGATCTTATTATTCTGGCGGCTCGTCCCGGTATGGGAAAAACCTCGTTTGCCATGAATTTGGCAGTCGGCGCCGCAAAGAAAAACCCCGATAAGCAGGTGTGCGTGTTCAGTCTGGAAATGTCGAAGGAACAGATCGTGTCGCGTGTGCTGTCAAGCGAGGCGAGAATTTCCTCGGATTCAATGAGGACGGGAAATCTCTCCAACGAACAGATGACCTCTATTATGCAGGCGGCAACGCTTTTACAGAAAATGGAAATTTATATCGACGATACTCCCGCTCTGAGTGTTATGAGTATGAAGTCAAAGCTCCGCAGAATGAAAAATCTGGGATTGGTTGTAGTCGATTACCTTCAGCTGATGACCGGCGTGGGCAAGTACAACGGCAACCGTGTAGCGGAGATGTCGGAGATCACACGAAATCTGAAAATTCTCGCAAAGGAGCTGAATGTGCCGGTGATCGCGCTGTCGCAGCTGGCGCGAGGTCCCGAGCAGCGCCCCGATAAGCGTCCGCTGCTGTCGGATCTGCGTGATTCGGGTTCTATCGAGCAGGACGCGGATATTGTCGTTTTCCTGTATCGCAACGCATACTATGACGCGTCCGACCCGAATAAAAACGTGTGCGAGTGCATTATCTCGAAAAACCGTCACGGAGAGACAGGTACGGTCATGGTAGGCTGGGAGGGCGAGTATACGCGCTTTTTCAACGCGGAAATCACCAAAAATCCCGCTCCCCCTTCGGCATAATTAAAATATGGAAAAATTTATCAGTAAGGTTTTGGCGGCTATAGATGAATTTGCAATGCTTGAGAGAGGCGCGGCGGTGGTTGTGGCTCTGTCGGGCGGCGCGGACAGCGTGTCGCTGTTGAGAGCGTTAAAGGATATCGAGGAAACGTCGGGGATCCGCGTATTTGCGTGTCACCTCAATCACGGTCTGCGCGGTGAAGAGAGCGATGAGGACGAGCTGTTCTGCGCGGAGCTGTGCGAAAGCCTTGGCGTCCCGCTGGAGCGGAGGCGCGTGGATGTAAAAAATTTCCTGCGCCCGCATGAGAGCGTGGAGCAGGCGGCGCGGAGAATACGTTACGAGTTTTTTGAGGAGTCGCTTCGTAAGTTCGGGAGCAGGGTTCTGGCAACGGCGCACACCGCGTCCGATAACACGGAAACGGTGTTGTTTAACTTGACGCGAGGCACGGGTATTTCGGGGTTGTGCGGAATTCCGCCGGTGAGGACGCTTGGCGGGGAGTTCAGGGTGATACGCCCTCTGCTCTGCTGTACACGTTCGGAGGTGGAGGAGTATCTCGCGGGGCTGGGTCAGACGTTTGTCATCGACAAGACAAATCTCTCCGAAGACTATTCGCGAAACAGAATTCGGCTGAATGTCGTTTCCGAATTGGAAAAAATCAACCCCTCTTTACAGAATGTAATATCCAGAATGACAAAAATCGTAAGAGAGGACGACGCTTTTCTTGAAGAGCTGGGCGACAGAGCGCTCTCCGAGGCAAGGACGGGTCGCGGCTGGGACGCTGCGGCACTCTCACGCCTGCCAAACCCCGTGAAAGCGAGGGCTGTCAGGCGGATCCTGCATCAGGGCGGGATAGAGCCGTCGGCGCTGCGTATTAATACGGCGTGCGGACTGCTCGAACGGAGAAGCGCACGGTACAATCCATGCAAGGACAAGTTCTTCACGATACGCAAGGGCGTATGCTTCACCGAAACAATTCATCAAGAATTTGGCGGTTTTAACGAAAATAGGCGCATTTGAGCAGTGTTTTTTTAAAATTTCAGCTAATATTCACAGAAAAGAATTGCTTTTTGCAGAGTAATATGCTATAATTAGTTTCGTATGGGAGGGTTTTATGTTTATTCCCGAACAAATTGGGGAGATCCTGTTTACCGAGCAGCAGATAAAGGAGCGGGTGAAAATGCTCGGCGCGGAGATCACCCGTGATTATAACGGTAAAAATCCCTTGATGCTGTGCGTACTGAAGGGCGCTGCTGTGTTTTTCGCGGATCTTATACGCGAGATCGGGACCGAGGTGCAGATAGAATTTATCCGCGCTTCGAGCTATGTGGGAAAGCTCTCGTCGGGCGCGGTGACGCTTGACGTCAGGGATCTTCCCGACGTTTCCGGCCGCGACGTCGTTATCGTGGAGGATATCGTGGACACGGCAAGGACGCTCTCGCTGCTCACGGAGAGGATATCGCATATGTCACCCGTCTCGCTTAAGGTGGCGGCGCTTCTCGATAAGCCGTCAAGGCGCGTTGTGGATGGCTTCAAGGCGGACTATACCGGATTTGAAATTGATGATTTCTTTGTGGTGGGTTATGGTCTGGACTGCGATCAGCGGTTCAGAAATCTCCCTTACATAGGAATTTTCAAAACATAAAGGGCGGATAATAGAAGCCCAATACTTCAAGGGCGGATAATAGAAGCCCAATAC
>CAYMTG010000057.1:3051-11843 GCA_964393305.1 uncultured Ruminococcus sp. | reverse complement strand
GAGAAAGGAGCGTGAGCGAAATATGAACAAGAGCATTTACAGCCTTGTCCTGTCCGATGAAGTCGTGGACGCCGTGGACAGGCTTGCGCGGACGGAGCGGATCTCGCGCTCGGCGATGGTCAACCGCATACTCGCCGAGCGGGTGGCATACACTACTCCCGAAATGCGGCTGAGCGCTGTTCTCGACAGCCTGATGAACGCGATGACCGAGGAATTTCTCATCGACAGGCCCGCAGGCGGCACGCTTATGGCGCGTACTTCGCTGAAATACCGCTACAAGCCGACTGTGCGGTACTTCGTAGAGCTGTTCTCAGAGGACGGGAAACGTGCGGGAGAGCTTAAGGTCTCGTTTCGGACGACAAACGCGGAGCTTATCCGCGATCTTACCGGCTTCTTCAAGTGCTGGACAACGCTGGAGCAGCGATATATCGCCGAGCTGATAAGCGGGGATATAGTATACGAGATAGCCGAGGGGCGGTTCTCGCGAACGCTCAATATGCCGGGCGAGGAGATCTCCGACAACGACCTCGGCGCGGCGGTCGCAGAGTATATGGAGATGTTCGACAACACGATGAAGCGGTACTTCGCCGAGCTGCCCGACGTTTCCCAAGCGGAAGCCGCCGCCGGGACATATTACCGCTCCGCGCTGAAACAACAGGCATATATAATATAGAAGCGACCTTTGAAATAACTGAACAGATAATCACACTATCAGGAGGTATCATATGAACGCGAACAAACTTACAAAGAAATCAATGGAAGCGGTTCAAGCCGCTCAGGACGTGTCCGTAAGCTATCAGAACAACTGCGTCGAGCAGATGCACCTGCTCTATGCGCTGCTCGCGGACGAGGGCGGGCTTGTCCCCCAGATCTTCACCAAGATGGGCGTGGACGCGCACGGCATGGAGAGCGCCGCGCTGAAATTCATCGAGGGGATGTCCCGTGTGTCGGGCGGCAGCCGGGAGGCGGGAACTATCTACCTCTCCGGCGACCTTGACAAGGCGCTCACCGAGGCGGAAAAACAGGCGGAGCGTATGAAGGACGAATACGTCTCCGTGGAGCATTTGCTGCTCGGTCTTCTGGAGAAGGCGGACAGCGGCGTTTCGAGCCTGTTCAAGAGCTTCTCCGTGGATAAGAAGAAGCTGCTTACCGTGCTTCAGGAGATACGCGGCAATCAGCGCGTGACTTCCCAGACGCCCGAGGAGACGTACGACGTTCTCAAGAAATACGGTCAGGATCTCGTGGAGCTTGCGCGGCAGAACAAGCTTGACCCCGTTATCGGGCGCGACAGCGAGATACGCAACGTTATCCGTATTCTCTCGCGAAAGACCAAGAATAATCCCTGTCTTATCGGAGAACCCGGCGTGGGCAAGACCGCGATCGCCGAGGGACTTGCTCTCCGTATAGTGCGCGGGGACGTTCCCTCTAATCTGAAAGACCGCAAGCTGTTCTCCCTCGATATGGGCGCGCTGATAGCCGGCGCGAAATACCAAGGCGAATTTGAGGAGAGACTGAAAGCCGTCCTCAACGAAATAAAAAAGAGCGACGGGCAGATCATTCTCTTTATCGACGAGCTGCACCTTATAGTGGGCGCGGGCAAGAACGGCGGCGCTATGGACGCGGGCAACCTCTTAAAGCCTATGCTGGCACGCGGCGAGCTTCACTGCATTGGCGCGACTACTCTTGACGAATACTCGAAGTATATCGAGAAAGACCCCGCTCTGGAGCGTCGTTTCCAGAAGGTGCTTGTCGACCAGCCGAACGTGGAGGACACGATCTCCATTTTGCGCGGACTTAAGGAGCGGTACGAGGTATTCCACGGCGTGAAGATACAGGACAACGCGATAATCGCCGCCGCTACCCTCTCCGACCGCTATATCACCGACAGATTTCTCCCCGACAAGGCGATAGATCTTGTGGACGAAGCGTGCGCCATGATACGCACCGAGATGGACAGTATGCCCACAGAGCTGGACGAGATCTCACGCGCCATTATGCAGCTTGAGATCGAGGAAGCCGCTCTTAAAAAGGAGACGGACACCCTCTCGCAGGAACACCTTGTGGATATACAAAAGGAGCTTGCCGAAAAGCGCGACACCTTCTCCGCGATGAAGGCAAAGTGGGAGAACGAAAAGAACGCCATCTCCAAGGTACAGGATCTCCGAAAGGAGATCGAGCAGACCAACGCCGAGATCGAGAAGGCGAAGCGCGAATACAATATGAACAAGGCTGCCGAGCTGATGTACGGCAAGCTGCCCAAGCTGCAAGCCGACCTGAAAGCCGAGGAGGAGCTTGCCGAACAGGCGAAGGCAAGCTCGCTGCTGCGCGACAAGGTAACGGAGGACGAAATAGCGAAAATCGTCGGGCGGTGGACGGGTATTCCCGTGGATAAGCTTGTCGAGGGCGAACGCGAGAAGATCCTTCACCTCGCCGAGACGCTCCACAAGCGTGTTGTTGGTCAGGACGAGGCTGTTCAGCGTGTCACGGAGAGCATTATGCGCTCCCGTGCGGGTATCAACGACCCGAGAAAGCCGCTCGGCTCGTTCCTGTTCCTCGGCCCTACCGGCGTAGGCAAGACGGAGCTTGCGAAAGCGCTCGCCGAGGCATTATTCGACGACGAACACAATATAGTCCGTCTTGATATGAGCGAATATATGGAGAAGTTCTCCGTGACCCGCCTTATCGGAGCGCCTCCCGGATACGTCGGCTATGACGAGGGCGGTCAGCTCACCGACGCGGTACGCCGCAAGCCGTACTCCGTGGTACTGTTCGACGAGGTGGAGAAGGCGCACCCCGACGTGTTCAACGTGCTGCTTCAGGTGCTGGACGACGGCAGACTTACCGACGGTCAGGGGCGAGAGGTGGACTTCAAGAACACCATCATTATCCTCACCTCAAACCTCGGCTCGCAGTATATCCTTGACGGCATAGACGGCAGCGGCGAAATAAGCGGCGAAGCGCGGGACAACGTGGATAAGCTGCTTAAAAGCTCCTTCCGTCCCGAGTTCCTCAACCGTCTTGACGAGATCGTATTCTACAAGCCGCTCACCAAGGACAATATCTTCAATATCATCAATTTGCAGGCGGCTGATCTCGCAAAGCGGCTTAAGGAGAAGCAGCTCACGCTCGACATCACCGACGACGCGAAGCAGCTTATCGTGGACGAGAGCTACGACCCCGCCTTTGGCGCGAGACCTATCAAGCGCTATATCCAACGCAATCTCGAAATCCTTATTGCAAAGGCTATTCTCGAGGATAAGCTTAAGCAGGGCGATACGATAAGAGTAGGCGTTAAGGACGGAGCGCTTGCCGTAGAGTGACCATCGATCCCGCATCTTGTTGGAGTTCTGCGCCTCCGGATACGAATAATACCCCCTCCCCTAAAGGGGAGGGGGTAAAACTCGTATAATGGGGTTCCCTAATTTATACGCAATATCCCTTTTTACGGACGACCTCCTCGATCTCGGAAACATACTTCTCGCAAAGCTCCTCGGTCCGGGCTTCCGCCATGATACGCAGCAGCGGCTCTGTGCCGGACGGACGGACTAATACCCGTCCGTCGCCGCCGAGCGCTTCTTCCGCGGCTTTTACCGCCGCCCGAACATCTTCGTCATTCAGGACTATGCTCTTGTCGGTGACTCGTACGTTCTTCAAAAGCTGCGGATATACCGTCATACCTCTGCACAGCTCGGAAAGCGCGGCTTTATTGGAACACATCACCTGCATAAGCTTTATCGCGGTGATTATGCCGTCGCCTGTATTCGCGTACTTGCTGAAGATGATGTGTCCGCTGTTCTCGCCGCCCAGAATGTACCCATGCTCGTTCATACACTCGTATACGTACTTGTCGCCGACCGCTGTCTTCTCGTAATTAATGCCCAGCGCATCAAACGCCTTGTACAAGCCGAGATTGGACATTACAGTGGTCACTACCGTGTTGTGCTCCAGCTTGCCGCGCTCTTTAAGATAGCTGCCGTAGATGTAGAGTATCCTGTCGCCGTCTACCACATTTCCATGCTCGTCTACCGCTATGCACCTGTCCGCGTCACCATCGAACGCGAAGCCGCAGTCAAGCTGCTCTTCCTTTACGAGATCTGCGAGACTCGCGATATGAGTAGAGCCGCAATTGACGTTGATATTCAAGCCGTCGGGTTTGTTGCTGATGACGTAGGTCTTAGCGCCGAGCGCGTCAAACACCGACTTCGCAATTGAAAACGCCGAGCCGTTGGCACAGTCAAGACCTATTCTCTTTCCCTTGAAGGAGTGTATGGCAAGCGAGATGAGATACCCGATGTAGCGGTTTCGTCCTGCGGAGTAGTCGGAGGCTCTGCCTATCCTCTCGCCGCGTGCGAGGGGAAGCTCGGGGATCTCCCCGTCTATGTACTTCTCGATCTCCTCAAGAACGCTGTCCTCCATCTTCTCGCCGTTCGAGTTAAAGAGCTTGATACCATTATCGCCGTAAGGGTTATGGGACGCGGAGATCATAATTCCGCAGTCAAAGTCGTCCGTACGCACCACGTATGATACAGACGGAGTAGTCGTCACGTGGAGCAGGTACACGTCAGCGCCCGAGGCAGTAAGTCCGGCGGTCAGCGCGTACTCGAACATATACGAGCTTCGGCGGGTGTCCTTGCCGATAACAACGCGGCAGGGGTGGCCCTTGCTGTAATAGCGCCCGATAAATCGCCCGATTTTAAAGGCGTGATCCACTGTCAGATCAATATTGGCTTCCCCGCGAAAGCCGTCGGTTCCAAAATATTTAGGCATATGTTATTCCTCTTTCGGTTGTTATGCTATTGATATGAGCAATGGGCGGGGTTTATTCCGTCCTTTTTCCTATTCCCTGCCCCGTCATATAACGCGGCAAGGCGCGGCTCTGCCGCACTCTGCGGCGTCATTCTATTTTTTCAGCAGATCGTTCCACTTGTAATAATCCGGGTACATCTTCAGCAAGAAGTCGTAAAACCGCTTTGAGTGGTCGTGGTACCGGTAATGGGCGTATTCGTGCCAGAGGACGGACAGTATTGTTTCTCTTGGGAAGGGGGCGAGACGTATATTGATCGAGATATGCCCTCTTGTGTAGGAATTACTGCCCCAGCGCGATCTCATATCCTTGACGGTGATCTGCGTAGGCGGCGGGGGAAAGCCCTTCTCCTCCAGTACGCGGCGAACCTCCTTGTTCAGGTCGGTCAAAAGAGCGCAGAAGCTCAGCCGCACCGCTCTTTCGATCAGTGAGACTATGTTCTCCTCGTCGGGATGGCGCGTGAATACGCGGCACTCGTCCTCGTCGAATACCGCGCACTCGCGGCTGTTTTCGATAACCCGAACGGGGTAGTCACGTCCGAGCCACCGGACGCTGTCCGTGCGGATCTCGCGGCTCTCCTCACGAGCGCGCATCTCCTCAAACGCTCTGAAGAAATACTCCGCACGTTCGGTGATAAAGCGCTCGATCTCGGCGATACTCGCACGGCTGTTTGCCGAAACATAGATGATCCCGTCGGGTTTGGGACGGAAATTTATGTTCTTCACGCTCTTTCGGGTGAGCGCGTAATTCAGCTCCCGTCCGTCGGGGAGCTTTACCGTGCGGATGGTATTTCCGCCATTAGTGCCAGCCGCACTCTTCATAATCCTTCCATTTCTCGTTGTAGCGCATATTGTCCGCGAGCTTAAGGCAGATGTACGCCACAGCCGCCGCTACCACGATGACCGCGCCAAGAATGGGAATGATCGTTCTTCCGGCGGGGCCTACCTTCTTGTCAATACGCTCGCTGATCTTCTGTTCAAGCTTTTTCATAATCGTTTCCTCCTGTTACTTTTGGGTTAATATAGCGTAAATCTCGCGCTTGGAAATACCTGTTGCCTTTGCCGCCATTCGGCAGGCTTCGGAGAGCTTTTCGCCGCCTTCCGCAAGGCTTCGCGCCAGCGCCGCCGCTTCCTCTGCGGTGCAGACTTCTTTCTTTTCGGGAGAACCCGCGACCACGATAACATACTCCCCGCGAGGCTCGGCGTCGTCGTAGTAATGCGCCAGCTCGCCGAGCGTACTGCGGATAACCTCCTCGTGGAGCTTAGTAAGCTCGCGGCAAAGGGCGGCTTCCCGCTCCCCGCCGAGCGTTTCCGCCAGATCGGAAAGCGTTTGACGTATCTTATGCGGTGCTTCGTAATACACCAGCGTGTGGGGAAGGCTTCTCACCGACTCCAGCCGCTCGGCGCGTTCCTTTTTCGGCACGGGGAGAAACCCCTCAAATATCCACCGCTCGGTGCTTATCCCGCTCACCGCAGCCGCCGCCACAGCCGCGCTGCAGCCGGGAACGACTTCAACCGGAAGACCGATCTCCCGACATTTGCGCACCAGAATATACCCCGGATCGGAGATACACGGCATACCCGCGTCGCTCACCATCGCCACAGTCTTGCCCTCCGAGATAAGAGCTGTTATCTGCTCGCTTTTCTCCCGCTCCTTTGGCTTGTAGCACGAGATAAGCGGCTTTTTTATGCCGAAGTGTGTAAGCAGCTTGAGGGTGACGCGGGTGTCCTCGGCGGCGATGTAGTCCGCGTTCTCAAGCGTCTGTATTCCTCTGGGGGAGAAGTCCCCCAGATTGCCGATAGGCGTTCCCACAATGTACAGTTTTCCGTCACTCATAAAGCTTTGAATACTCCTCCGTATAGGAATTGTCGTCGTTTCGCAGTATCACAGGCTTTTCGACAACCATACCCGACGCCGCGCCCTTTTTCCCCGAAATCAGGAAAAGCCACGGCTTTTCGTTAATGCTGTTGTGGACGAACGTGATGGATTTGGGTTCGAGCTTGCTGCCGCGCATAGCCGCCATCACGTCGGAGAGCCGTTCGGGACGGTGACACATCTTGAGAAGTCCGCCGTATTTCAGCAGCCTGCCCGCCGCTCTGCACACGTCGTCCACGCTGCACATCAGCTCGTGACGGGCGATCGCCTGCGCCCGTGACTGCTTCTCGCTTCCCGAGCCGCTCACCATATATGGCGGGTTTACGGTGACTATGTCCGCCGTCTCGCAGGTGATAAGGCTTTGGGGAATATTCTTAAGGTCGCACAGAATGGGCTTGATGATGTTCTCAAGGTGATTTTCCTCCGTTGTTTTTCGGAGAAGCGAGATAGCCTCCTCCTGAATATCCACCGCGTATACGAGGCGCGGCTCGGAATTCTTGCAGAGGATAAGCGGGATAATGCCGCAGCCGGTGCAGAGGTCGCAGACAACGCTGCCGCGATGAACGCCGGCATAGTTGGCAAGGAGAAACGCATCCGTGCCGAACCTGTGATCTTCGGAGACATACATACGTATGCCGCCGAGCATAAACTCCTCAAGTATCATGGAAAAGTCCTTCTATCCAATCAGAATTTGTCCATCGGGAACCACTATATTCTTCCGCTTGGTCTTGCTTAACACCAGCGACATAATCAGCGACACGGGACCCACTCTTCCGGCGAACATCGTGAGTACCAGCAGCCACTTGCCGACTATCCCCGTCTGCGCTGCCGCTCCCGCTGTCAGACCCGTGGTGGAGAACGCCGATACCGCGTCGAACAGGCATTGTACCGCGCCCTCGCTCCTCGCCTCGTCCGTTATCGACATTGAGAAGTACATCGCGATAAAGCAAGCGCATACCGCTGTCATCGACAACACGGCAATAACCATCGTTCTGTATATAGTCAGCTTGTCGAGCTTGTGACCGAGAAGCTCAACGTCATTCTTATTGCGCATATAGGAAACCACCGTCGCGCCCATTACCATCAGTGTAGTCACCTTAATGCCGCCGCCTGTCGAACCGGGAGCCGCGCCCACGAACATCAGGAAAATCGTACCAAGCTGCGAGAACTCGCTCATCTCCCCGAAGCCTACGCTGTCAAAGCCTGCCGTCCGCGCAGTCACCGAGCTGAAGAACGAATTGAGCAGCTTCCGCCAAAACGGCATATCGCCCAGCGTTGCGGGATTGGAGTATTCCGAAACCAGATAAAACACCGTGCCGACAACGATAAGCGCGCCTGTCATAATAAGCACCGACTTGGTATGAAGCGACAGCTTGCGCTTGGTGCGGATATGCAGAAAATTTTCCCACACGATAAAACCCAAGCCGCCCAGTATGATAAGCAGCGCTAAAGTGATAAGCACTACGGGACTGCCGTTCTGAGAGATAAGGCTGCTGCCCG
This sequence comes from uncultured Ruminococcus sp., assembly GCA_964393305.1. Taxonomy (GTDB): domain Bacteria; phylum Bacillota; class Clostridia; order Oscillospirales; family Ruminococcaceae; genus CAG-115. The sequence goes on along the minus strand of CAYMTG010000057.1, from coordinate 3,664 downwards.
CGCCCTCCATACCCGCGAGGTCGAAGCCCGCGTTGCAGAACGCCGTAATACTCATAAAAATTCCCATCCACAACCCGTATATACCGTACTTTGGGATAAACACGCACGAGAGGATAGCGGCTCCCGCAAGCTCGAATATCATCGAGTACTTGATAATGCTGACGAATATGCCGCGCCCGTCCTCGAAGCTGTTTTCCGAGAGGTCGCCTGCCGCGTTTTTCAGCGCGTGGTAACCCAGCTTCTTACCCGCCGCCACGTTAAAGAAGGTGATGATGGTCACAAAACCCAGTCCTCCCACCTGAACAAGCAGCGCTATCACGATCTGCCCGAACAATGACCAGTGCAGGTATGTATCGTAGATTGTAAGTCCCGTCACGCACGCCGCCGAGGTCGAGGTAAACAGGCAGTCAAAGATCGGGGTGAACTCCCGATCCTTTGACGAGATCGGCAGACACAGCAGGATCGTCCCAACCATAATTATCGCGAAAAACCCCACCACCAAAATCTGAGCGGGAGAAAATCTATTTACCGTTTTCCGGATAGATGCCATACAATGCCTCCGTTTTAGAAAATAAGAAATGAGAAAATAGAAGTTAGAAAAGAAGTTAGAAAA
>CAYMTG010000057.1:0-2951 GCA_964393305.1 uncultured Ruminococcus sp. | reverse complement strand
AAACTATTTGCTTGCCGCAGAAGTCTGTGCCGGCGGCGACTGGGACTGCGCGTATCTGATATAATTCCGCGCCGTTTCGCCAAAAGCGTAAACCGTGTAAGCGTCGGTCTTTCCCATGCTGTCGTAAGAACCCGGCGCGTTGGGGATCTGACTGCCGTTTTTTGTAACAAGCAGACAAACCTCGGGGATAGCGTCGCCCATCTCAAGCAGCGACACAGGAGTATCCGGCGCTAAAAACTGAAGCGTCCCCGCAAGCTCGGGTTCAGCGTCATAAACCACAATAGGCGGCGACTGCGGACTGTTGCACAGCAGCGAGAATACGTCGCAATACGGCTTCGTGATCTCCACGTTCCGCCGTCCCAGAGCGGGTATGAATATCCCGCCCAGAATTGCCGTTGTCAGCATAACCACCGAAAATATCGAGGTCGATACCAATGCGCGGCGATGTTTTCTCGAACAGGAAACAAACACAATTATGATCGCATACAGCGAGAACACGCACGACGACATAATAAGATACGTCATCGGGGACGATAACACCGTTGTATCTCCGTTGATCGGAAAAATTGCAGCCAGCAGCTCCGACTGAGCCTCGGACGCCATCGAACCTCCCGTCGCAGCAAAGCACAGGCAGGAATACGCGTATATCCCTATCGCTAAGAACAGATGATCAAGCTGTATGCCGTACTGAATTATAAACACCAGTACAAAAAACAGCGCTAGGGGCGCGGTATTCTCGCCGCAGCTTACAACGTTATATGCGTCGCCGCCCCCGCTTGAGGCGATAAACAGCGACGAGAAGATCTCCGAAAAAATGATCGCCATAAACTGGAATATCGCAAACAGTGTAAGCCGCATACTGTACTTGTGCTTGATAGGCTCGTATACCTTGGTGTTGCTCTCGGGAGTATCCACACGGCGGCGAATTCCCTCACGGATAAGGCTTAGCGTGAGTACCGCGAAAAGCGCGGCTGCCAACGCGCCCATACCCATCGTAGAGGTTACAAACGCATAGATCCCCGAATACAGCGACTCGAAGAATTCCCCGGACGAGTCGGTAAACGAAAAAACCGTATTGTTTCCCCACAGCTTCCCGACTATCATAGCGCGCGCGAAGTACTCCGCAGCAAACGACGCCAATGCCGATACCGCAAATGCCGCCGGGTTAAGCACCCTCTCGTGCAATACAAAATGCGCCACAAGCACAGTCACCAGAATAGCCACCGTAAGACCTATAAGCCGCGCATTTGCGGCATATGCCGCCGCGCATAGAAATCCCAGCAATATGGACATCGTAAAGCGGGAACTCTTATTCTTCTTGTCCCACGCGTAAAACACGCACAGTACCATTATCCAGCACAAAAGCGCGGTTATAGGCTCGCTCCATACAAACTTACTGCCCGCTATGTAGGATATGTACAGTCCGCAGCTAAACGCTATCATCAGCTTATGGCGGACGCGGACGATCCCAAGCTTTGCCGCAAGATGGTAGACAATAAGCGGGATGAAGCTTACCAGCAGCGAATTCACCACCAGCATTGCCTTATATATCGCGTAAGGGTTATTGAAGATCGAGAACAGCGGGACATACAGCACCGCCTGCAAATACCCGTCCACGCCGCCGATCTCGCCCAGCAGCGGCGTCCAGTCCTTCCCGGCGAGATGTGCCGCTGTGCCTATGGTCGCAATTTCATCCGGGTGGATAGCGGGAAGTTCCATGTTCCAGGTGAGCAGACAGTGGACAACCAGCGAAAACGCATATAGTATGAACATAATGCCGTTGTCGCCGAACTGCGCATAGAATTGCTCCAGTCTACGCCTCATACAGGAACCTCCTCTCGTGTAATTTTTGATTTTTAGGTCAAGCCAGCATTGACGGGAGACAACGCACCACCACAAAGCTGAAAACAAGAAGCAGCAAGCCGAATATTAATCTGACAGCCGATATGCCGCCCGCGTCCTTGATAGCGAGATAGTACTCTACCGTGTCCGTCTTTCCTTTAAAGTACCTTCGTATTTTATGGATACGTCTTACCGCGTGGTTGTAGTAAAGCTTGTCGCCAAACAGGCACATAAAAAACACCGGAAAAAAGGAGAGCAGCCTAGCGCCTATATATACGCCGCCAAGCACAGACGGCCGCAAAATCCCGTATACCTCCAGAATTCGCGGAATAAGATCCACTGCCGTGGTAAACAGTACCATCAATATTCCCCAGCCGTCCATCTTCCTGAAGAACTGATGAATTCCCATAAACAGGCCGCTTGACAGGTTGAAGCCGTTCTTTCGGTCGGATCTCATAAACTTCACATACGGCACAACGTAGTGCGCAAGAGACACCTCCGTGAAAAAAGTAAGCTCCAGCATAGACACGCCGTCCCTGCCCCTTTTTTGGCTTGAGAGTAGATTATGCATTACCGCATCGGATTCAAGCATATTTTCACCGTTATAGAGGAAGTTCATATCGAGGATCTTGCGCAGCTCAGACTGTACCTCGCTGTCAAGCGGCGCCTCGGGCGACTCGTCCTTGTCGCGGGATGTCCGGTCGTAAAAGCCGCCGTACTTCTCAATGTAGGGACTTATCATATCCGAGAATAAGCGATACTCTTCATCCTTCATATCGTCAGGGAAATTTTCTCTATCGAGGGGTACTTCACCGTGAGGAGTATCCTTTCCGGCTGCGTCATCGGCAGCATTATCCTCTTCGGCGGCTGTCTCGGCGGGAGCTATGTCCCGCGCCGATCCGGGATCGGACTGTTCCTCGGTTTCCGCACCCTCCATAAAGCTCCGTGGGAGAATTCCGTTCCACTTATAATGGGCGTGGATCTCTTCCAACGCGCATTTTCCGTTATTCAGATAACACTCTCTATGGTGCGGAGTGCCGCATTCGGGGCAAACCACTATATCATCCGTATCGGTAAATTTCTTTCTGCACACGGGACAAATATAGCCT
>CAYMTG010000056.1:5563-11929 GCA_964393305.1 uncultured Ruminococcus sp. | reverse complement strand
CCAATTGAACCAGATTTCATCTTTTGAGAACAAAAAAATCCGCACCGTTAAGCCATTTGTAATAACGGTACGGATTTTTAAAAAATTGAACAAGCGGAGAGGAAGGGATTCGAACCCTTGTGGGGTTTCCCCCAAACGGTTTTCAAGACCGCCTCGTTATGACCACTTCGATACCTCTCCATGTAGAATACCGGGTGAAATCACTGACTTATTACATTATATCCGCACAGAATAAGCGTAAGAGAACGTATGTGTATGGACATATATAACAAACACCCATATTTATTATATCATAAAAAATTATAATTGTCAAGAGGCTATATGAAAAATCGCTTGAAATTCTCGGAATAATCTGGTATAATAAAATTGCGGTCGTTTTGGCTGCTCGAAAGGAGACACTATGAGCAATATAACTTACGAATATATCAAGACAAACAAGGACGTTCAGACATATATTAATCATGCGGATGCGGCGCTGCTGTCTATCGGATATACCGAGCACTCCAATGCCCATGTTGAGCGTGCGGCGGCTACCGCGTTTATGATTCTTGATACGCTTGGATACGATTCCCGAGTGTGCGAGTTGTCTCAGATCGCGGCGTATATGCACGATATCGGCAACGTGGTGAACAGAGAACATCACGCGCAGATCGGCGCGGTAATGGCGTTTCGCTTGTTGGACAAGCTGGGAATGCCTGCCGATGAGATTGCGCAGATCATCTCCGCTATCGGCAATCATGATGAGGGTTCCGCAGCACCCGTAACCCCTATTGCGGCGGCGCTTATTATCGCGGATAAGTCGGATGTTCGCAGAAGCAGAGTGCGCAGCGTGGGCGGGGCGTTTATACCGAATGAGGAAAATCTCGCAAAGGATATACACGACCGCGTGAATTACGCTGTTGAAAGCTCGAAAATCGCGTTCTCGGACGATAAGAAGGAGCTTATTCTCCGGCTGAAGATCGACCTCAAAATCAGCTCAGTAATGGAATACTTCGAGATCTTCCTCTCCAGAATGAGCCTCTGCAAAACGGCGGCGAAGTCCCTTGGAGTTAATTTCGGTCTTGTTATAAACGATGCGCGCATCCTTTGAGTGGGAAAGAAGATATTTTTGCAGAAAATGTAAAAACCCCTTGAAATTATTCTGAAAATATTGTACAATATATATGTAACGGTGTTTGCGTCCGAAGTTCCATAACGATAGGAGAGAGAAAAGATGAAAAGGCAATTTTTACCAAACTTTTGCTCCGTGGAAGATTATGGAAGTTTTGTACCCAAAGCGCCTTTACAGATAGCTGTATAGCTGTATCTCTAACATACAGCTATTTTTTTTGAAAGGAAGAATTTGGTATGGCATTAAAAAAAGTCGCGGTGATTATGGGAAGCGCAAGCGATTTACCCACCGTGAAGAAGGCCCTTGTCGAACTGAAGAATTACGGAGTCGAATTTGAATGTCACGTTATGTCGGCGCACAGGACTCCCGAGCTGGCTTGCGAGTTCGCAAAGAATGCCAAGGCTAACGGTTTCGGCGTTATTATTTGCGCGGCAGGTATGGCGGCGCACCTTGCGGGCGTTGTCGCGGGACATACGACTCTCCCGGTGATCGGGATACCGTGCAGCTCCAACAATCTGGACGGACTGGACGCGCTTCTGGCGACCGTGCAGATGCCGTCGGGTATTCCTGTGGCTACCGTGGCTGTAGACGGCGCGAAGAACGCGGCTATTCTCGCGGTGCAGATGTTGGCGCTCTCCGACGAGACGCTCTCGTCTAAGCTTGCCGACGCAAAGCAAGAGATGATCAAGAATATTAACGAGGCTGATAAAAAGCTCCAGTCAGAGCTTGCAAGTCTTTGAAATAGAATTACAGAATTTGGAGGACAAAAATATGGAAAACATTGTAAAGGGCGAACAGATCTACGAGGGCAAGGCGAAGAAGGTATTTGCTACCAACAATCCCGACTACGTTATCGTGGACTACAAGGATGACGCAACCGCTTTCAACGGCGAGAAGAAGGGTACGATTCGCGGCAAGGGTGTTATCAACAACAAGATGACTAACTATATGTTTGGTCTGCTTGAGAAAGAAGGTATCCCTACTCACCTTATAGAGGAGATCTCCGAGCGTGAGACCATCGTTAAGAAGGTCGAGATCGTACCGCTTGAGGTTATCGTAAGAAACGTTGCTGCCGGCTCTTTCTCCAAGAAGCTTGGCATTGAGGAGGGAAGAAAGCTCTCCTGCCCGACGCTGGAGTTCAGCTACAAGAACGACGAGCTGGGTGATCCGTTCATTAACGACTACTACGCGCTGGCACTCGATCTCGCTACCCAAGAGGAGATCGATACCATTGCAAAGTATGCGTTTAAGGTAAATTCGTTTATGCTTGATTTCTTCAAGAAGATCAACATTGATCTTATCGACTTCAAAATCGAGTTCGGTCGTTTCCACGGTCAGATCATTCTCGCGGACGAGATCTCGCCCGATACTTGCCGCTTCTGGGATTCTACCACTCACGAGAAGCTCGACAAGGATCGTTTCCGCAGAGACATGGGCGGCGTAGAGGACGCTTATCAGGAAATGATGCATCGTATTTTCGGCTGATCAAGTTCTTTACTTCTCAAATAATTTTTAAGGAGAAACAATATGGGTGGCTTTTTTGGCGCGGCAAGCCGGAACGACTGTGTTGACGATGTGTTCTTCGGCACTGATTACCATTCGCATTTGGGAACAAGACGCGGAGGAATTACGATCTATTCCCCCGAAAAGGGATTTCAAAGAGAGATCCACAGCATTGAAAACTCGCCGTTCAGGACGAAGTTTGAGCATGATATAGAGGCAATGAGCGGCAGTCTTGGGATCGGCTGTATCAGCGATACCGATCCGCAGCCGATTTTGCTGCGCTCCAAGCTCGGCAGCTATGCGGTATGCAACGTCGGCATTATTAACAATGCGGACGAGCTGTGCAACGAGTTTCTGGAGAGCGGTCACGCGAGCTTTGAGACTATGACAAGCGGACGCTTGAACTCCTCGGCGCTTATAGGCTGGATGATTGCGCAGAAGGGTTCTTTTGAAGAGGGTATCCGCTATGCACAGGAACGCGTTGAAGGTACGGCGTCGCTGCTGATACTCACCGAGGACGGGCTTATCGCCGCTCGTGACAAGTACGGCAGACTTCCTATTATTATAGGGCGCAGAGAGGACGGCTACTGTGCGGCATCCGAGAGCTTTTCTTTCCAGAAGCTGGGATATCAGACCTACCGTGAGCTTCTTCCGGGCGAGATCGTGAAAATCACGCCGAATAACGTGGAAGTCCTCAGCGAAGGAAATATGGACAACCTGAAGATCTGCACTTTCTTGTGGACGTATTACGGCTATCCGAACTCGGTTTACGAGGGCGTGACTGTCGAAACAATGCGCACAAGAAACGGTGAGATCATGGCGGAGTACGATATAAAAAACGGCAGACTTCCCGAGGTCGATTATATATGCGGAGTGCCGGATTCGGGCGTCCCACACGCGATAGGCTATGCCAACCGCAGCGGGATCCCGTTTGCGCGTCCCTTCATCAAGTATACCCCCACATGGCCGCGCAGCTTTATGCCGCAGAGCCAGTCCATGAGAAACAAAGTCGCTAAGATGAAGCTTATCCCCGTTCACGAGCTGATCGAGGGCAAGAGGCTGCTGTTTGTGGACGACAGCATCGTCCGGGGGACGCAGCTGCGCGAGACGGTAGAGTTTCTCTATGAGAACGGCGCGAAGGAGGTTCATATGCGTTCGGCGTGTCCGCCGATTATGTATGGGTGCAAGTATCTTAATTTCTCAAGAAGCACTTCGGAGCTTGACCTTATCGCCCGCAGAATTATTGACGAGCTTGAAGGCGCGGAGGGGGTTAAGTACATAGCCGAATACAGCGACGGCGAGACGGAGCGCGGAAAGAAGCTCAGAGCCGAGATATGCCGCAGACTGAAGCTCACATCTCTGGAATTCCAGTCGTGGAGCGGAACGGTCAAGGCAGTCGGCAAACCCGAGTGCAGTCTGTGCAGCTATTGCTGGACAGGAAAAGAATAACGGATAAATAAAAAAAGAACAGACAATGTTGGACAGAAGAAAAGGTGATCAAATTGCCAAATATTCATGAAGAATGCGGCGTTTTCGGCATCTACAGCAACAGCCTGTCAAACGTCGCGAGTACGGCATATATGGCGCTGTATGCGCTTCAGCACAGAGGTCAGGAGAGCTGCGGGATCGTGGTGAACGAACGCGGCGTGTTCAAGACCCATAAGGGAATAGGACTGGTAAACGAGGTCTTTACCGAGCGCGTGCTGGGCGAATTTGAGAACGGAAGAGCAGCGGTCGGTCATGTGCGTTATTCAACAACCGGTAATATCAGCATAGCGAACTGTCAGCCTATGACGGTGCGTCATGTGAAGGGTTCGCTTGCTATCGCGCATAACGGAAATCTCATCAACGCGCTTGATTTGCGCAGAGAGTTCGAGCTTAAGGGCGCTATCTTCCACACGACAAGCGATACCGAGGTCATTTCCTACGCAATAACGCGAGAGAGGCTTGAGTGCGGCTCTATCCAAGAGGCGGTCGTCCGTGCGATGGGCGACATCAAGGGCGCGTATTCTCTGGTGATAATGTCGCCGAAAAAGCTTATTGCTGCACGCGACCCTAACGGCTTCAGACCGCTATGCTTGGGAAAGCTCCCGAACGACGAGGGATACGTTGTGGCAAGCGAGACCTGCGCGTTTGACAGCATAGGCGCGGAGTTTGTCCGCGATATCGAACCGGGCGAGGTCGTTGTTATCGACGAGAACGGCGTGGAGTCTATAAAGACGCGGTGCGGCGGACAAAGCTCGCTGTGCGTCTTTGAATTCGTATATTTCGCACGTCCCGACTCGGTGATCGACGGCGCGTCCGTGCATAAGGCGCGGCTTCGCGCAGGGCATTTTCTGGCACTGGAGCATCCCGTGGCGGCGGACGTGGTTATCGGGTGTCCCGACAGCGGACTGGACGCGGCATTGGGATTTTCCCAAGGCTCGGGCATTCCCTATGGAGTGGGATTTGTGAAAAACCGTTATATAGGGCGAACCTTTATCCAGCCTACTCAGGGTATGCGTGAAAATTCCGTCAAGATAAAGCTTAACGTGATCAAGGAAATTGTGGCGGGTAAGCGGGTCGTTCTCGTGGACGACAGCATAGTGCGCGGTACGACCTCCGCAAAGGTGGTAAAGCTGCTGCGTGCGGCGGGGGCAAAGGAGATACACATGAGAATCTCCGCGCCGCCGTTTATCAGCGAGTGCTTTTTCGGTACGGATATTGACAGCAAGGAAAATCTTATCGCGAATAAGCACTCCGTTGAGGAGATTGCAAAGATTATCGGCGCTGACTCGCTGGGTTTTTTAAGCGTGGACAGCGTCAAGAAGATTGCCGAGAATCCGCATTGTGGCTTCTGCACGGGCTGCTTTACGGGAAAGTATCCGATAGACGTTCCCGAGGAGATCCCGAAGGATAAGTTCGAGATGAAGTTTGAGGAATAATATATGACGGGTATCTACTTCAGCGGTACGGGAAACACTAAGTTCTGCGTCGGACGTTTTCTGAAGACGCTCGGAGCGGATCACGAGGCGTATCCCATCGAGGATAAGACGGCTGTTTCGGCGCTCGGGGAGGACAGCGACATTGTTTTTGCGTATCCCATTTATTACAGCAATATACCGAAGATCGTCCGCGACTTTATTGATGATAACGCCGCGCTGTGGCACGGAAAAAACGTGTTTGTGATCGCGACTATGGGCGCGTTCAGCGGCGACGGCGCGGGGGTCTCGGCGCGGCTTCTGAAAAAGTACGGCGCGAATATCACGGGCGGTCTGCATATAAAAATGCCCGACTGTATCGGAGACGTGGGATTGCTGAAAAAAAGCCCTAAGGAAAATCGGAAAATCATTGAGGCGGCAGCGGACAAGGCTGACAATGCCGCGAGAGCGTTCCTCAGCGGGAAACCGCCGCGTGACGGACTTAACGTGTTTTACCATATCGCGGGACTGTTTGGACAGCGGCTGTGGTTCTGTAACAAAACGAAAAGCTATACGCAAAATCCGAAAATCGACAGAGGGAAATGCGTTGGCTGCGGGGTTTGTGAAAGGCTTTGTCCAAAGAAAAATATATGGGTTTCGGGAGGTAAGGCAAGCTCGGGGGGCAACTGTACAATGTGCTACCGATGTTTTTCCGAATGTCCTCAAAAGGCTATTACGATTATTGGTAAGCAAGTGATCGTTCAGTACAAGTTTGATGATTCAATTCAATAAGGGGCTTTGCCCCGTCATTTAACGTGGCAAAGGGCAGCGCCGGATGCCTGAGGAATCAGC
>CAYMTG010000056.1:2982-5463 GCA_964393305.1 uncultured Ruminococcus sp. | reverse complement strand
GCCGCCTTAGAGGCGGCGGACATCTTTGCCTAAGTTATAAATTCTAATCACCGTGTGACAAATAAAACGCGGCAAAGCCGGCGTTTGAACGTTGCGGTGCCGATTAAAAGGAGTATGAGATGAACAGTTACAGTGAAAGTTATAAGGCGGCAGGCGTGGACGTTACGGCAGGCTACGAGGGCGTACGCCTGATGAAGGCGGACGTGGAACGCACCAAGATCCCCGGCTGCATTTCGGGGATCGGCGGGTTCGGCGGTCTTTTTCAGCTTGATTTTACCGGAATAACCGAGCCGGTGCTTGTTTCCGGGACGGACGGCGTAGGCACTAAGCTCAAGATCGCAATGCTGCTGGACAAGCACGATACTATCGGCATTGATGCCGTCGCGATGTGCGTAAACGATATTATCTGCTGCGGAGCAAAGCCGCTGTTCTTTCTGGACTACATTGCAATTGGTAAGAACGTTCCGGAGAAGGTCGCCTCCATTGTAAAGGGCGTGGCTGACGGCTGCGTTATGGCGGGCTGCGCTCTGATAGGCGGCGAGACCGCCGAGCATCCCGGAATGATGGCGGAGGACGAGTACGATATCGCGGGATTTTCCACAGGTATCGTCGACAAGTCGAAGATTATCGACAACTCGAAGATCAAGCCCGGCGATACCATCATCGGTATTGCTTCTACGGGTGTTCACTCGAACGGCTTTTCGCTTGTTCGCAAGGTGTTCAACATCAACGACCAGAAGGTGAAGAGCTTTGTTCCCGAGCTTGGCAAGTCGCTGGGCGAAGCACTGCTTACCCCTACTAAAATTTACGTTAAGTCGGTGCTTGACCTGATCTCCAAGATCAATGTCAAGGGCATTTCCCACATTACGGGCGGCGGATTTTACGAGAATATCCCGCGTATGCTGCCCGACGGCATCTCCGCGAAAATCAAGCAGGGAAGCTTCCCCGTTCCTCCGATCTTTGACCTGATCCAAAAAGAGGGAAATATTCCCGAGCACGATATGTACAACACCTTTAATATGGGCGTTGGAATGGCTATCGTTGTTGACAGCGCGGACGCGGATAAAGCTGTTGAAATCCTCAAGGAAAACGGCGAGGACGCTTTTGTGATCGGAAAAACGGTGGAGGGTACGGTTGGCGTACTGTTTGAGTGCTGATGGGATTTTTTGGTTTTTTTAAGAACTTGTCCGACGGCAAGCCGAAAATCAAACCCGAGGATCTGATTATTGACATAACGGACACCAAACTTACCATAAACGGGAAGTCGGTTGATATTCCCTGTCATCTTAGCGTGCTGGAGGATATGCTGGGGAAGCCGAGAAAATTTGTCGGCAAAAATTCCCACATCAATTTCACATGGGATGGTCTGGGATTGTACTGCTATACCTTGGGCAACAATGTTGTTTACTGTATCGCAGTCAAGGTGAACAAAAGTGATTTTACAACGAAATATGACCCGAAGGACGCCTTTAAGGGCAGACTTACGATTTTTGGCGAGCAGTGGGAGGAGTTTATGTACGCGGGCGAGGATATGGACGGGATATTCCGTCAGCGCGTCACGAATGGGCTTTCTATCGTCAGCGAATACAGGGACTTTGAAGTCCTCGACAAAAACGATCCTCACGGCGCGTATTCGGGCATTGAGATTGAGCTGAAGAACTATTCGACAGTATAAGGAGCGGCTATGAAAAATATTGTGGTTCTGGTTTCGGGCGGCGGCACAAATCTTCAAGCGATCATCGACGCTCAGAACAGCGGCGGCATCAAGGGCGGCAAGGTCACCTGCGTTATCTCCTCGAGGGAGGACGCTTACGCGCTGGAACGCGCAAAAAAGGCGGGTATTCCGACCATTGTTATGCCGCGAAGGGAATATGCGGACTCCAAAACATACAGCGAGGCAATTCTCGCGGAGCTTAACAAGCAGAAGGCGGATCTGGTTGTACTGGCAGGGTTTATGACGATACTCGACGAGTGCGTCACCAAAGCGTATCCTTACAAGATAATCAACGTGCACCCCGCGCTTATTCCCAGCTTCTGCGGCGAGGGATTTTACGGCTTAAAGGTTCACGAAGCGGCGTTGGCTTACGGCGTGAAGGTCTCGGGTGCTACCGTGCATTTCGTCAATGAGAAAGCGGACGCGGGCGCAATTATTCTGCAAGGCGCGGTTGACGTCGCGAACGATGATACTCCCGAAAGTCTCCAGCTCAAGATAATGCAGAACCTGGAGTGGAAGCTGCTGCCAAAGGCGGTTTCGCTGTTCTGCGAGGACCGGATAACAATCAAGGACGGCAGGGCTTATATTGATTTATGATAAACTCACACGGTGATTAAATGAAAAAGTATACGATAATCGGCGGTGTAAACGGCGTAGGAAAAAGCAGCCTGTATGGTGCGCTCGGTGAGGAGAGCGGAGATTTCGGCGTAGTGATAGACGTCGACAAAATAACGGCGCAGCTTGGCGGCGATAGGCTAAAGGGCGGC
>CAYMTG010000056.1:0-2882 GCA_964393305.1 uncultured Ruminococcus sp. | reverse complement strand
CTTGGAGAATAATCATTGAGGACTAAATCAAGACTGTGAACGGAGTGGCGAGAAATGGCTGATTACGAGATCCACGAGAGCAAGGGGTATTTCGGACGGCTGGAGGGCGTTGTGAGTTCCGCGCTTTTCGGCTGCCGGGTATCATTTTTGACGAGCAAGGGCAGCGGCGAGCTGTTTGCACGCAGGTGCGCCGCATATTTTGAGAGCCTTTCTCTCGAGAATGATACGCTTAAAGCGGTGCTTGACGCAGCCGCCGAGTATCTCACCGATTTTCTTGATGAAAACGGCGACAGCTTTGAGTACGAAAAATCACGCTACGAGGAAATTACCGCCGAATCTATTGTAAGGCTTTGCGTGCCTGTTCAGTTGTTTTTTGAGCAGCACGACCTTCTTTCGGAGGAGGACAGTCCGATAGCGTTTTCTTTAAAGCTCAGGCTGAAGGAGCTGCCTGACGAGATCTTTGAGATCGCTATGCGCGAGGATACGCCGATTTACGCGGGCGAGTACCGCGGCGTTTCTCCGTGGAATGACAAGCTCTTGAAGAAAAAATGGAATTATATTGGCTGAAACGGGAAAACCCGAATACGTATATCAGGAGGAACAACTATGATCGCACTTGACAAGGAACTTAATTCATTGGCTTACCACGGCAGAGGTATCGTTCTCGGTAAGTCGCCCGACGGCAAAAAAGCGGTTATCGCTTACTTCATTATGGGGCGCAGCGAGAACAGTCGCAACCGTATTTTCGTTGAGGACGGAGATGGCATACGTACTCAGGCGTTTGACGAGAGCAAAATGACCGACCCGCATCTTATTATCTATTCGCCGGTTCGCGTTCTCGGCAACAAAACCATCGTCACGAACGGCGACCAGACCGACACGATCTATGCGGGTATGGACAAGCAGATGACGTTTGAGGAATCGCTGCGCTGCCGTGAGTTTGAGGACGACAGACCCAACTTCACCCCCAGAATTTCCGGTATTATCCACCTTGAAAAAGGCTCGATGAACTATGCGCTCTCTATTCTCAAGAGCGCTAACGGAGATGCGTCATCCTGCCGCCGCTACACCTTCGCTTACAACAATCCCAAGGACGGCGAGGGCAGCTTTATCCATACCTATGCGGGAGACGAGGTAAACGGCAGACTTCCGAGCTTCGAGGGCGAGCCGAAGGACGTGTTTATCCCGAATATGAGCATTGACAATTTCACCGAGTTCATTTGGAAGAACCTCAACGCGGACAATAAGGTATCGCTGTTTGTCAGATATATAGATATTCAGACGGGCGGATATGAGAGCAGAATTATCAATAAGAACAAGTGATTTGTGAACCCGTTTGTAAAAAGCTGCAAGAGGAGCTTCGCAGAAAATATACGGTCATAAATTGTTTTGAGAAATGGCTATAGTTATAAAGCAAAATTTATTACTGGAGGATTTTTTTATGAACGAACTGGAACTTAAATACGGGTGCAACCCTAATCAAAAGCCGTCGCGCATTTTTATGGAGGGCGGCAAGGATTTGCCCATCGAGGTGCTTAACGGCAAACCCGGATATATCAATTTCCTGGACGCATTCAACGGCTGGCAGCTTGTTAAGGAGCTGAAGGCGGCTACGGGCAAGCCTGCCGCAACTTCCTTTAAGCACGTTTCTCCGGCGGGCGCGGCGATAGGACTTCCGCTTTCCGAGACGCTGGCTAAGATCTACTGGGTGGACGATCTGGGAGAATTGTCTCCGCTTGCCTGCGCGTATGCGAGAGCAAGAGGCGCGGACAGAATGTCCAGCTTCGGCGACTTTATCGCGCTTTCGGATGTTTGCGACGCTTCTACCGCGAGAATTATTCAGCGCGAGGTATCGGACGGCATAATCGCTCCCGGCTACGATAAGGACGCGCTTGAGATCCTGAAGTCCAAGCGCAAGGGGACGTACAATATCATTAAGATCGACCCGAACTATGTTCCCGAGCAGATAGAGCGCAAGCAGGTATACGGGATCACCTTTGAGCAAGGAAGAAACGAGCTTGTTATTAACGACGCGCTTTTCGCGAACCGTCCCACCAAGAACAAGGAAATCCCGCAGAGCGCGATTGACGACCTCGCGGTTGCGCTGATTACCCTGAAATATACACAGTCCAACTCCGTGGCGTTTGTAAGCGGCGGACAGGCCATCGGCATAGGCGCGGGACAGCAGTCGAGAATTCACTGCACGAGACTTGCGGGTACCAAGGCAGATAACTGGTATCTCAGACAGTCGCCTGTTGTTATGTATCTGCAATTCGTTGACGACATAAAGCGCGCCGACCGCGACAACGCGATCGACCTCTACATCGGCGAGGACTATATGGACGTCCTTGCGGAGGGCGAGTGGCAGAAGTTCTTCAAGGTGAAACCCGAGGTATTCACCCGCGAGAAGAAGCGCGAGTGGCTCGACACGATGAAGGACACCGCGCTCGGCTCGGATGCGTTTTTCCCGTTCGGTGACAACATCGAGCGCGCACACAAGAGCGGCGTTAAGTATATCGCTCAGCCCGGCGGCTCTATCCGCGACGACAACGTGATCGAGGTTTGCGACAAGTACGGGATGGCGATGGCGTTCACCGGAATAAGACTGTTCCACCACTGATAACCCGGATACAAACGTATCCACCCAATAACAGTGTTGTGGCGGCGTCGCCCACAGCATGAGGCTATCAAGGTTTTCGTCAGAAGGATTGACGCCGACCTTCGGCAGCTTGGTCAGCAAATGAAGAAGATAGCCGTATGCATCCGGTCAGTTGAGCCTTGCGTATTCAATCAGTGAATACCGGTTCTTTCTGCCAATGACAAACGGTTTTATACCATTTTACAATCAAACAGTAGACAAAGTCTACTGTTTGATGCCGCCG
>CAYMTG010000055.1:0-11994 GCA_964393305.1 uncultured Ruminococcus sp. | reverse complement strand
GGTAAAGAGCAAGAGATTGAAATTTATTATCGCTTTATCGGCAAGATTGACTGATCGTTAGTAATATCCCTAAGTTAGTGAAACCGGGTTTGGACTATGTTAAATATTTGGAGTGACATGGTATTCGGATATGAGTAAAATTTTGCAGTAATAAATTAGCAGAAGCAGTATATCAAAAACATTGGGGCTGTTTTATGGAAAAGGAATGCCGAAGCCAAATGGCTCCGGCAAAATAAGTTATTTTTTTCGTTTTATTAAAAGCCGCGCAATAGTAAACGGTATTATTTCAAGTACAAACGCTGCAAACGGAACGGAATTAAAAAAGAACTCGGAAAGACTGAATTCTATTCTCCCGGGACTGTATATTA
Source organism: uncultured Ruminococcus sp. (assembly GCA_964393305.1). Classification (GTDB taxonomy): domain Bacteria; phylum Bacillota; class Clostridia; order Oscillospirales; family Ruminococcaceae; genus CAG-115. Next base: position 11,626 of record CAYMTG010000055.1, on the reverse strand, counting down.
GCAGGAATACCGTATATAATACATTATAAAATAGACATAGCCATATCGGGATACTACCATTATATAAGATTCCTAAAACGACTGCCCCCGAAATAATTATAAGTATAACAACAACTCCGCTGATAATATCGCCGGTGGGCAAGATACCATGAAACGCCACTCCGCAGACTTCCATAATGGGTTCTACTATTTTAATCCATGTTAGTTGCAGAATATACGATACCACCGATACCGTAACCACGGATACAATATACTTTCCATATATCTTCACCTGTTCCATCGCCTCCATTCGGTAACCATGCATGATATCATCTGCAGTTGTTATTACACATATATGCTTAACACATAATATGAAATTGGTACGTGAGGATCCCAAATACAGTTAGAGTATTTCCTAAATGACCCCTTTTGTATCTTTATATTTCGAGGATACTTTCTTCATGAAGGCACCGGCACCACTCCAGCTAGCAGGTAAAAAGGGGACTTTTCCTCCCTGACTATCCTTTGCTGACAAATATGCTAGATACTGCATAAAATATGCAGTTGTCTCATAACGCAATCCAACATTCATACCTTCACGGAATTCAGAAGAAATTGCGCAGTAGGACTCTCCATAATCTAAATAGTCATAATCTTCTGCAGTGTACTGAATTTTATCATTCCCATCTCCATGGCAAGAACAATGAAACACATAGCAATCATTCCTATCATCAGCCAATGTTTCGAAGGAATCTAAAAGTTCCTCCTTTTTTTCTTTGCTAGAGACATACGTCTCAGTTGTGTAGGATTTCCATTCATCTGAATAATTGTCCGCAAGACTAATTGGTATATCATTGCCATAACGTCTAAATCCCCAAAACGCCAAAGGCATATCAGGAATTACGTCATCGCTGTTAATAATATTGAAAATGCTATTGTGAGATTTAGCTCTTTTCTCAGGAACAGTAGTTGTTTTGGGAGTAGCAAAAGCATAGACAAAGGTCTCAAATTAACTATCCAATCTGGCTCCAACAATGTTTGAAATTCCGGCACCTCTTGAGTGACCTGTGATCCACAATGTTTTTTGGCAGAATTATCCAAATTACTAGCCTGAGAAAGATACTCGTAGAGCAGTTTAATCACGCGTGTTGCAGCAATATCAAATCCCATGTGATTTACCTTAATTTCCCAATTTTCATTTCTGGGAATCAATCCATTCCCTTCAAATATGCTGTCACACCCGATGTCAAAATTGCTTGACCACTCTTCAACAGTTCTATTTGTGCCTCTAATTACCACCACGATTATTTTCTTGTGATATCGTTACCAAAAAGATTTCTCCGCTACCGAGCGAGATACAAAAATCCGCTGAACCCATCTACGAAAAGGGTCCAGCGGCACGCTGGTGGAGCGGATAACGGGAGTCGGACCCGCCTTACCTGCTTGGGAAGCAGGAGTTCTACCGATGAACTATATCCGCGTACTTAATTATTTTACCACATTTCAGGCAAATTGTCAAGTGGTTTAGAAACAAAAACACAACATTTTTTTCGACTGCCATGTTTTATACTAATCCCTGTTAAAACATCAGAGACTTTAGTCAAATAATAGTCATTCTCCCATAATGTGAGAAAGCTCTTCGGGGGTGAATTCACGTTTTTTGAAATAATACTTGACGTCCTCATCGGTGATCTCGCGGATAACGCGGCATGGGTTTCCGACAGCTACAACATTTGCGGGAATATCGTGTGTTACCACGCTCCCCGCGCCGATCACCGTGCCGCTGCCAATAGTCACTCCGGGGCAGATCACCACGTTTCCGCCTATCCAGCAGTCGCTGCCTACGGTAACGGAAATTCCGTACTCGTACATCGAATTCCGCGCCTTTGGGTGGATAGGATGTCCCGCTGTGTATATCGAGACATTAGGTGCTATAAACACATTGTCACCGATAGTCACCTTCGCCACGTCAAGGACAACGAAATTGTAGTTTGCAAAGAAGTTGTCACCTACTTCAATATTCGAGCCATAGTCACAGTGAAAGGGCGGGAGGATCGTTATGTTCTTTCCTGCCTTTCCAAGAATTTTGCGCGCCTTCTCGCCCAATCTCTCCCACCATTCGCTGCCGCTGAAATCATAATTGTTGTAATCGTAGATCTTTCGTTTGGTTTGCACCATCAGTTCGTTGCAGCAGTCGTCGCAGATATACGGGCGTTCTGCTTGCTTGCGTTCAAAGTTCTCCGTTGTCATGGTCGTCCTCCATTTTCACTATATCGGTTGCCGCGGGCGGTGTTTTTTCGAGAATTCTCATTCCGAAGATCAAAAGCACCAGCACCGCCAGTCCCGCCCCACCCAATATAAGTCCCGGCACAAGTCCGGCAGTGAAAAATTTCAGGGTTATCTTGTGGGAACCGGCGGGTACCCTCACGCACATAAATGTGTCGTCCACGGCGGGGAGAATTTCCGCTTCCTCGCCATCAATCTCGACCGTCCACCCATCCTCAAGCGGAATAGAGGCAAACAGCGCGCAGTCCTCGGCGGCGTTCACCGAAAGCTCAAGAGAGGTAGGGGACGTTTTCACAAGAACAGTATCCGCGTTTTTTTCGGAAAGCGTTTCATTAAACGTGCGTAAATCTTCTCTGTCAAGATAGACGAACTCCGGCTCTTCAACGTACATCGCGTCATTGTAAAGATTAAGGCGGACATTGAAGCTCTCGCCTTCGTTATAGTCGCCAAGATAGACTATGCTGTGGTTCTCGTTCTCGAAATAGTTCTTGAGATATACATCGTTGAGATACAAGGCACATTCCCGCTCGTAATTTGTCGGAAGATACATATAAGCCGCTCCGCTGTGCGGCATTGTGACATTATAAGAAACGAAGGCATCCTCGCTTTCAACACGCTTTTTGTAGGAGGAATGACCGTCTGTGGTACTTCCGATATTGATATTCTGACAATCGAAGGTGAAATCAAAGATCGGGTAGTACAGTTTCTCGACTCCGCCCGACAAAGCCCGTGCCAAGGTTTCCTGCGCCGCAAACGGCGAGGTGGAATCAGGGCGAGAGCCTATAATATCCAGATCCGCCAGATACGCTATAGGCAGCGCGTCCTCGTTCTCGAAGACTGAGATCTCGCCCTCCGTGAGAACGGGATTTTCGTATGGTACGGTTCGATCGTCCTTTGACAATACATACTTTATCCCGAAGATGTCGTCTGTCAGAAGCGTTGCGCCGTCATACCGCGTGTAGTGGTCACGGGCGCCATAGCCCAGCTTGCGCATCAGTCTTATTACTTTTATGTTGTAGGTGGAGGTGCTGTGTGACACGCCGTACAAGCCAATGCTCAGCGGGTCGTTTACCGTGCGGTGGTAGGTCTTTTCCATCCGGTAGAAGCCGTCGTCCATTTCCTTGATTTCATCGGCGACAGCGCGGCTTTTCGGAATGTCATCAACATAGGAGTCGCGTGAGGAGTACCAGATGTCCTTGTGCGCTCGTTCGAACGTGTCCTCCGCGTTAACGAAAAGCTCCATGCCGACAGCCATTGCCAGTAAGAACGCTGATATTGCGCTTTGGTTGCGGTTACCCTTCGAGAGGACGTTTGCCGCGCTGACCGTCATGATCAAAGCCAGAAAAATCATGGGGATAACCACGATCAGTTCCTTGTCGTTTGTATAGTCGCAGAACACGAGCAGCGCCATAAGAGAGGCAAAGATCACTCCAAGCGTTTTGGCCGAAACGCCGTTTCTCTGTTCAAACGCCTCAGCTCCAAAAACAATCAGCAGGAACACCAGCGTGAAGCAATAGCGATACGGCATCCACACGGGTACCTGTCCGCCGTGCCAGATCATATCCACAGGCTTTATAAACATAGAAACAGCGATTATTCCGATCAGCACCCCGCCTGAAATTTTTGCGCGGAGCGGCGCTTTTCCCACGGCAAAATACACTATTGCAAAAACCAGTGCAAGCGTGCCGCAGTAAATCATCGGCATTCCCTCGGGGCGTATAGTGTCGTAGGTCGCCGGAAACAGCTTCAGCAGCATATCCACAAGGTTAAAATTTTCGTGAAGCGAAAAGTCGGGGTTGGGATTATCCATTTTGCCCAATTGTAACGACTTGATCACCGGTATGACGATCGGGCAGCTCATAAGGATAGCCGCCACAGACGAAAAGCCATAAACGGCAATGGCTTTGGCGCGTTCCGCCCAATTTTTCACCTCGGATTTTCCCGACAAAAGGTAGTATAAAAAGTATAGTGCCGAAAAAATTCCGGTCATATAACCGATATAATAATTCGCGTAAAAGATATAGAGCAGCGGAATAACGTATGGCAGAATTTTCCTTTTGTCGCAGGCAAGCTCCACGCCGATTATGATAAACGGAAGCGCTATCATACCGTCCAGCCACATCGGATTTATCGAGTGCGCGGTGAAATATCCCGACAGCGCGTACATTATCGAGAACAGCACCGTCGTATAATCCGAGAAGCGGCGCTTACCCTTAAGCAGGAACGCCATAGCAAGTCCCGAAGCCGCCGCTTTAACCAAGATCATCGTCAGCAGTCCCTCTGTGATAAGCTCCCTGGGGAATGCCCACACTATAAAATTGAACGGACTTGCCAGATAGTATGCGAACAGTCCCAGAAACTCCCCTGAGAACGACCTGCTCCAGCAGTAAAAAATGCTCTCCTTTCCCGCAAAAACGTCGTACATATACTCAAAGTAGCTTACATACTGCGCGTTCAGATCCAGCGCCAGTACCGAGCGTTCCCCAAAAGGGTATACCCCGAATACCGCGTAAGCAATATACAGTATAGCGGCGGGGATAAAAAAAGCGAGAATATAAGCCTTATTCCGTATAGCAAAGCACCAAATCTTGTTCAATATCCGTTTCATACACTCACCCTTCCGTTGTTCCGTCTTTTTCCTTGATCGTGAGAATGCCCTGTTCCACATACGCGGAGATCCGGCTGCCCCCGCCGTTAAAAGTGTATTGGTACGCGCCCATCGGCGACCCGCTGATCAGCTCGCAGTCGCACAGTCCCGTCTTGGTGTCGAAATCCAGCGAAAAGCTGCTGTTATGCGGAACAGAAAGATCGACGTTTCCTTTGCCGGATCGTATCTCGCTGCCCTCCGCCACCATTTCAAAGCTTACGTCCGTTTTTCCGCTTGTAGTTGAAAGATTAAGACGTGAAATTGCGTCGTCACAGATAATGTCTCCGCTTTCGGTGCAGGCTGTTAGTGAGAGCGCGTCAACTCGTCCGGCAACGATTTTGCCCGTGCCGGTATATACGGAAATCTCACGATACGCGGTTTTCGGGAGATACAGACACAGCGAGAAATCCGACTCGTCCCCCGCAAACAGCGATACCACAAAGCCGTTGCTCTCCGTAATGGACAGCTTGTTGTCGCCCATCTCGAACTCCAGAGGTCTGTCGTTTTTATAAGCTGCCGAGATCGTCGGCTCGTCGTATGGTACGAGCATAACCGACATACGGCTGACATCCACATCGATATATTCGCATAACTCGAATGAGTACGCTTCTTCAAAGAGGCTGTCGTGGTCTGCGTTTCTGAACTTATAAGTCAATGCGCCGAATGCCAACGCCGCCACAAGCGAAAATATCATCAGGCAATTTACTCTTTTTTCCATATGCTATTCCCCATCAAGAGTGTTTTCTGTCTGTTCCTGTTCGGCGGAGGCTTCCTGCTGCTTGGGCATTTGTCCGGTCGGATCGTCCTGCGGTTCCGAAGCTTCTATATTGCCGAATTCTTCCTCCGCCGACAGTTCCCGTTCCCGCATTTTATCGCAGTGATTTCTTGTTCTCAGGAAAAATCTCGATACCAGAAACCCGATCTTCACCGCCGCCATACCTAAAAACAACGATAAAAACGCCGCCGTCAGTCCTCCGAACAGCATTATCTCCGGAGCAATTCCGCTTATAATAAAATCGGCGCGGAACAACAGCACCCCTGTCCCGAATATCGCCATAATCACCCCAAACGTCGCCCCGATAACCGCCGCGAACAGCATTACAAACATCAGAGCAAAGCATACCGCAAACACTGTCCAGAACCACGCAAAGTGAAAAAAGATTTTAATGTTGGTCGATTTCATTATATTGATCAAAGGACGCTCCATTTTACCATCAATTACCAAACCACTTGGTATTCCATACTTACAGTATAGCACATTTTGCCTGTAATGTCAATTCCCAATATCGGCGGCAATTTACGCAGTAACTTTAAAAGCCGCTCCCGTGGGAGCGGCGATTTTATGACGGTAGGCCAAGTCTGTCGCATAACTCTATCATTGCCAGATAATACACATCGGGTACGAGATGTACGCCGTCTCCCGAGTCGTAGCCCTCGCACAGCATACCAAGGCTGTCGGTAAAAATATACGCAAAGTCGATAAAGCATACCCGCTCGGCGTAGTTTGTTTCAATCATCGTCTCGAGTGCCTTGTTGAATTCCGTTATCCGCTCGTTCGGAGTGAAATCGGAATTAACGTGCGTCATCGCTAACACATAAACCTCCGCGTCCGAATGTTCAAGAGTATAATCGATAATCGCCTTGTAGTTCTCCGCGAACTCTGCGGAGCTTGTCATATTAACGTCATTCATACCCATCCAAGTAAACACGCGCTTGGGGTCCTTCTCGGCTAAAACTTTGTCGTATGTCTTGACCTCTCCGAAATACTTCATCTCGGCGGTAAAGAAATTCCGCGCTCCCACCGAGCCGGCGGCATAGACGTTTCGCCAGTCCACAAGACCATACGCGCCAAATCCGCTGCATATGCTGTCTCCCACAAAAAGGGAGTCCGCCGCAAGCGCCTTCTGGTTTTCGGAGAGCGTCAGCTTCCAGCCCTCGTTGTATGTAAGACGGTATTGCAGCTCTTTCAGCCGAGGATTATTTTCAGCCTTCGGTGTCTCGGGCGCGGAGGAAACAGGTTCGACGGAAGAAGCCTCTGTTGAACTGCCGGACGTCACACCCGGAGATGCCGCTGAACTCAAGGACGCTTCGGGAACCGCCGGGGACGAGCTTTCCATAAAGCTCGAATTTTTGTTCCCCAGACCATAAGCGTTGGTTTCGGTTGGATTAAAGCTTATTATCAGAGCACAAATAACCCCAATTGCTATAATTAAGATAACCGCGCATACTATCAAGACGGCTCTGAGCTTATATAACATCGCATCACCTTCAATAAGGGACTTTGACACGTCACTTAACGCGGCAAAGGGCAGCGTTAGCTGCCTGAGTCCGAAAACGGAGTCGGTCATCTCAGACAACAAACAGCACTGTCAAAGACCACAACGCAAAAATACCCGCGGCACCATCTTACGAGGATACAGCGGGTAAAAAAAGACGTGTTTGCTAATTACTTCTTATTGGAAGTTTTGGGGGCGGATTTTGCGGGAGCGGCTTCCTTCTTCGCCTCGGACTTTACGGCAGGCTTTTCAGCAAGCTTGACGGGAGCGGCAGCCTTTGCGGGAGCGGTCTCCTTCTTAGGCTCGGACTTCACGGCAGGCTTTTCAGCAGGCTTGACGGGAGCGGCAGCCTTTGCGGGAGCAGCGGGCTTTGCAGCATCCTTCTTCTCCGCCTTAGCAGGGGCTTTTGCGGGAGTCTTCGCCGCCTTCTTGGAAGGAACAAGCGCCTCAAGAGCCATAAACTTCGACGTGTCGCCGCCCTGTACCTTCACAAAGCCGTCCTTAAGCGCCTTCTCGAAAGGAAGCTCACCGGAGAACAGCTTTTCAACAGTCTCAGCCGTAGCCTCAACCTCGCAGTTGTTATCGGAGTAGCGATACGGCTCAACATTAAGCTCGCCGTTTCTTACGATAACGTAAATATTATCATCGGGTTCTTCGGAAATCAAAGAGAATGAAACCAGTACGTTGTCCTGATACTTCTTTGCCTTTGCCTTGCTTGACTTAATGCTTTCCCAAACCTTCTTAGACAATTCTTCCTTGTTCATAGTATCCTCCATTCGCAAATCGTTCTAAAGGTTTAAACTCATAAGGTCACCTCTGAAAGACCTTGTTTGACTTTATACATTATACCATATTAATTTGAATTTTTCAATAGTCAATATTTATAAAATTAGCCCCAAAATCCCTGAAATTTACAGAGAATACACAAAAAAGCCGCCATTTAATACAGTGAATTATTTATTTTTAATTGGAGATGATATATAAAAAAAGAAAGCAGGTATGTGGTTTTGGTTATGAGAAAAATTTTACTGTTCGCGGTTGTGCTGTCGATTATGTTTTTTTCGTGGGGAGAAAGCTTCGCAAGCTTGCTTCCGGGAAGCGAGCGGTTCGGGAATATCACCGTACTCGGGGACTCGATCGCTACGGGGTACGGACTCCCGGACTACACCTCGGAGAATTGCTACAGCGCTCCCCTCTCATGGGGAAATCTTCTCGGAGAGGAATGTGGCCGATACGAGAACTTTTCCGTTGACGGCAGGACGTCCGAGGAGCTTCTCGCCGCGCTGGAGCAGCCTGACGATGCTCTGAAGAGATCGCTTGAGTCCGCAGACTGCGTTATTATCTCCATCGGCGGAAACGATTTCCTTGGGAGGATGATGTACGCGGTGAAGTCCGCCGCCCTCACCGATACGGAAATGATCTCCGCGCTGCTGAACGGCGAATTCCGAGCGGAGATGCTCGGCGAGCTGTCCGACAGGCTGCTCAAAGCCGTGGTCGCAGAAATGAGAAACGCGGATGTTGACAAGACTGTCTCCAACATCCGCAAGGTCACGGAAAGGATCTCACAGCTTAACCCCGACGCACGGATCGTCCTTCTTACCATCTACAATCCCTTCTCGGAGCATATCCTCTTGTCGGGGATCTCCGACGCCGCCGAGGGTGTACTCTCCGAGCTGAACGGCAAGATCGCCGCCATCTCCGACAGCTCACCCAACGTAAAAATCGCGGACGTACACGCCGCCTTCGCGGATAATGCGTCCCGCTTCACAAATATCAATCGGCTGGACATCCACCCGAGCGTGGAGGGTCACGAGCAAATATACGAGCTGTTATGCGGTTTGATCGCCGCATAGCAGCGATTTTTGGAGTTCCCAAAAGAAAATTTAAAAAACCCTTGCTATTTTCTGACAGTTATGTTATAATAAAGACACGGCGTTGCCTGCGGCTTAGTCGTTAGCTATGCCTTCTTAATTGTAAAACAGACTGAATAGAAGGGACTGATGGTAGGGTTGGATAAAAAGCCTGTTCTTTACGGCTACAATAATCTTACAAAAACGCTCAGCTTCAATATTTACGATGTGTGCTACGCGAAAAGCGAACGCGAACAGAAGGATTACATCGCCTATATTGACGAGCAGTACAACTCGGAGCGTCTTACGGGAATACTCTGCGCGGTAACCGAGAGGATCGGCGCTACCGTGCTTAACATCTCAAAGCAGGACTACGACCCTCAGGGCGCGTCCGTCAACGTGCTGTTCGCGGAGGGACACGTCGATCCGGAGCATATCGACAGTTCCTGCAACAAGGGCATGGGATATTTCAGCACGATCAACGGCGAAACCATTCACGCTCACCTCGATAAGAGCCATATCACCGTGCATACGTTTCCCGAGTATCATCCCGACAAGGCTATTTCCACATTCCGCGTCGATATAGACGTTGCTACCTGCGGGGAGATCTCCCCGCTTAAAACGCTTGACTTCCTTATCGAATCTTTCGATTCCGACATTATTATAATAGATTACCGCGTACGTGGCTTCACCCGCGACGTTTCCGGCAAGAAATGCTTTATGGACAGCAAGATCAATTCCATTCAGGAGTTTATCGCCCCCGAAACGCTTACGAAGTACGACGCGATGGATGTGAACGTCTACCAGTCCAACATCTTCCACACGAAAATGCTCATCAAGGAGATTGAGCTTCAGAACTACCTGTTCAATACGGACGTTTACGAGGTTCACCCACAGGAACGTCTTGCGATCACGAACAATCTCCGCCGCGAGATGATCGAAATTTTCAGCGGCATGAACATATACTGAGTTGTGCGATAAGTGCTGCCGTGTAAGGCTCTAAATCGGCTTTTGCACGGTGTTGTTTTGAATTTGGCGGTGATATAATGAAGCTTGACCAGACTGCCGCTCCTCTTTACGAGGCGATGAAGGAGCATAGGCTCAACCGCGTGGTGCCGTTCGACGTACCCGGACATAAGGGCGGACGCGGCAATACCGCGCTCACCGAGTTTCTCGGCAAGGACTGCCTTAAAAACGATGTGAACTCCATGAAGCCGCTCGACAATCTCTGTCACCCCATTTCCGTTATCAAGGAAGCGCAGGAACTGGCGGCGGACGCTTTCGGCGCGGAAAACGCGTTCTTTATCGTAAACGGCGCAACCGGCGCTGTTCAAGCGATGATAATGAGCGTGTGCAAGCGCGGTGACAAGATAATTCTTCCCCGCAACGTCCACAGAAGCGCTATCAACGCGCTGGTGGTGTGCGGGGCTATTCCCGTGTACGTCAACCCCGGAGTGAACGGCGAGCTGGGTATCCCCCTCGGCATGACCCCCGAGGACGTGGAGCTTGCGATCATACAAAATCCGGACGCAAAGGCTGTTCTCGTCAATAACCCCACCTACTATGGGATATGCTCCGATTTGCGGAGAATAACCGAGATCGCGCATAAGCACGGACTTCGCGTGCTTTGCGACGAGGCGCACGGCACACACTTCTATTTTGGGGAAAACTCCGGGGGCAGCTTCTGCCTGCCGCCGTCGGGAATGTCCGTCGGCGCGGATATGGCGGCGGTCTCGGTGCATAAGACGGGCGGCTCGCTCACGCAGAGCGCGCTTCTCCTGATGAACAACGGCGTAAACCCCGACTATGTTCGTCAGATAATCAACCTCACCCAGACGACCTCGGCAAGCTACCTTCTGATGGTGTCGCTGGATTTGGCTCGGAAAAATCTCGCACTTCACGGCAAGGAGTTTTACGCGAAAACCGTCGAGATTGCTGAGTACGCTCGCAGGGAGATCAACGCGAACGGCGGATACTACGCTTTCTCGGACGAATTGTGCAACGGACGGGACTTCTTCGCGTTCGACAATACGAAGCTGTCGATACATACAAGAGCTATGGGTCTTGCGGGAATAGAGGTGTACGACCTTCTCCGCGACGAGTACGGAATACAGATCGAGTTCGGCGATATTGGCAATATCCTCGCCATCATCACGGGCGGCGACAGCAAGCTGGAGATCGAGCGGCTGCTAGGCGCGCTCTCCGAGATAAAGCGCCTGTACTCGCGCTCACCGGTGGGACTGTTCGACCACGAATACATCAGTCCGATCGTGGCGCTCGCCCCCCAGCAGGCGTTCTACGCTGAGCAGGAGTCTCTGCCGCTGGACGAGACGGACGGACGCATTTGCGGAGAATTTGTGATGTGCTACCCGCCCGGGATCCCGATACTTGCCCCCGGCGAGAAAATCACCAAGGATATTCTCGACTACATAAAATTTGCCAAGGAAAAAGGTTGCAGTCTCACAGGCTGCCGCGATATGAAGGTGGAGCGGCTGGAGGTAGTAAAATAAATTCTGAAAGGACTTTAGAGTGATATTATGGAGCTTTGGTTCACGGAAAATCACACGGAAAACGTCAGGTTCTCCATC
>CAYMTG010000054.1:0-12058 GCA_964393305.1 uncultured Ruminococcus sp. | reverse complement strand
ATTTTACTTTTCAAGCGATTTTTCACTCCTTGTTTTTCTTTTCTGTGATTTTTATAAATACTATTCTATTGTACCACATTTTTCGCGATTAGTCAATAGATATTCGGGATAAAAAGACGAAATTTTAATGAATTTTGAGTGTGTGGGGAGCCGGGCGCGTTCGCGTATGCGACCGCGTCGGGAGCTTCGCCCCAAACCCCTATCGCGCTCCAACAAAGCCGAATTGAGATTTTATCGGCGATCCCGATCCCCGCACAAAGGGGCGCGGGGATCATTTTATCGGCTTGTGAACTCGTGATTTTGTTTTATGACCCCTCGCGCATTTTATTTGATGTATAGACTACCTCGGCGTAGATCGCCGCCACTATCTGATACAGCTCCTTGGGGATAGTTTCGCCGGCGTTAAGCATAACGAGGAGAGCGGCGACGCTGTCATCGCGGTAGATGGGAACGCCCGCCTCGTCCGCTATGTTTACGATACGCTGCGCAAGCTCGCCGAGACCCGAGGCTACAACGACGGGCGCGTAGTTCATTTCCGGGTTATATTTGAGGGCAACTGCGGCGTTCTGCCCGTAGAGCCGCTTGCTGCCCGAGGGCTGATTTGACTGGTTGGATTGATTTGCCATAATTTTCCTCCTTTTGAAGCACGATCTAATGTGTTTTTCCTTTTAAGTACGCTTATCTTTTTCACTCCGCCTTTTCCCCGCCGCCGGAGAAAGGACAGATATTTGAAGATATATTTGAGTTTTTAGAAATTTCCTGTAGAATAATCGACTTTGCTGCTGTTTTTCTTTAAAAAATGAGTTTATTTTACACTCTCTTGTTAATAGTAGTGCGTTTGTCCTCTATTTTTGGGAAAACCTCGGTGAGGTTATGCGGTTTTTTGAGCGGCGCGGTCTCGAAGGTGCGCGCCTGATAACCGCTTCCCCTGATGATCTTGGTGACGCGGTCGCGCATAGGCTCTATCTCCTTCTCAAAGCGCGGCGGGTAGAGCAGCGAGAGATTGACGTCCTCGCCTATCGCGTACATATCCACCTCAAAGCGCCCTATGCTCTCCACATCGAACGTCAGGAACAGATGGTAGTTGCGCTGCGTGCCGGGGGTGTTGTTGGGGTTATTCTCGTCGTTGTCTACCCACAGCTCGCCGAACGCCCGGGTATCCATGACCTCCAGCGGGAGAATATAATGCGCAAGCGGCGTATATACTCCCGGGGCATTAAGCAGGCTTTGCAGCAGGTTTGCCGCGTTGAAGCTGTCGAGCGATTTCAAAGCGGGGTTGTTTATGTTCTTCTGGATAAAATCCGTGAGACTGTCCAGCGTCGAGCTTACCGGCGGACGTACGCCGTGCTGCGGCAGCTCGTTTCGCTTAGCCATCTTTTCGATGATCTCCACGAAAACGCCGTAAAGCCGTTCGCGAAGCGGAATATCGGGCATTACGCGGAGAGTTCCGTTGAGCGTGTCGATAAGCTCCTGCATGGTGTTCACCTTGGAAAGCTCCGTCATCATCTGCTGCGCCGAGTCAGCGTCGTCCATAAACAGATTCTGCGTGATCGTTTTGAGAGCGTCCAGACCCGTCATTCTTCCGCGATTGTAGGTGCCGAGTATCTGCTCCATATTAAATCCGCTGTCCTTGAGCCGATTGGCGTACCCTACCGTACTCATAGCCTCGTTGAGAGCCTTTTGCCAAGGGGCGAGTACTTCCTCGGCAGCGTCGGCGGATTCTTCGCCGTTTTCGGCGGCAGCCTGTTCGCCATTTTCCACAAAATCGCCGTCCGCGTTTTTAACATTCTGCTGAATTTGCTCGGAAACCTCGCCAAAATCTGCATTTTGGCCGGTTATTTCGTCTGAAAGTGGTTGATTTTGTGAGGAATTTGTTGTATAATTAGTATTGTGGACTGAACCGTCGTTTTGCGTCTGCCCTTCGGGGTTCTGAGCTGCCTGCCCGGCGAGTTCCTGAGCGGCTTGTGATTTATCGGCGTAGCTCTGAGCGGCTTCCTCCATCGTACCGGGGTTCTGCATGGGTTTCTTGTCGAAAAGCGCCGAATACAGTCGGTTAAAGGAGTTGCGGAGCGAGTCGCGCAGCGTCCCCGAAGAGATCTGTGTAAGCAGCAGATTGAAGTACTCCTTGCACATATAAGGATTGTTGTTGTAGCGCGAGAGATTGTGCGTTATCAGGGGGATAAGCATCTGGGTCTTCTCGTCGTTTAGAAGGCTGCCGCTTACGTCCTTGAGAATGGCGAGGGTCTCTCCCTTTAAGTAGTCGAAGTACTGCTCCGCGTCGTCCGCGCCCCACCGGTTGGAGAGGTTTAACAGCTTTTCGGAGAGCTTCTCGTTCGGCGAGTAGTACTCCGAGAGAAATTTCAGGTTCGCCTTCAGCGCGCCGAGTATCTCGTTCTTGTTCTGGGCGAAGTTTATCGACTTCAGGAGATTGCCGATGATCTCCTTGGTATTGGGATCGGTGGTGGTCTGCGCCACCTCGCGGAGAACGTCGTAGAACTCGTGACCCGAGAACATGGTGTTCTGCTGCTCTTGATTTACGATCTCGTTCAAGAGCTGCTCGGGGGTGACGTACAGCTCCTTGGCAAGATCCTCCAGCTCTCCGTACAGCTCGGTATGACCGGTAACAAGCGCTTGGTTGAGGACCTCGACGTTAAGAAGATCCTTCAGCATTTCGACGGCGAGAGTGGGATCCTTGGGCGTTTGGGTCTGGAGCGGAATAAGGTCACGGTTGCCCATCTCCAGACTGCTTTTGGAAGCGGAGTCGTTATTAACTCCCGATGTGCTTACGCCTGTGAGCTTTACAATATCGAACGGTTCGGTGACTTGATCCTGCTGTCGGGGACTGTAGTTGTAATTCTTGTTGGTTATGGGGTTGCTTATCTGTGGTATCTGTGCCATTCTGAATCCCTCCAATTGCTTGTATAAATCAATCCATACTCTTATTGTATCACATTTTATCGGAATATAAAAGGGCTTTTTTAAAAAAAATCTCAGGATTGCCTACGGGCGGTTCTTTTACATATATCTTTTACAAATATTTCGCGTCCGGACAGGGCGCATCAGGAAAGGAAATGATATTATGGCAAAAATTGAACCCGGTATGGAAGCTATGCTCGATATGTATTTTTTCGAGACCAACTCGCTTCTCGAGCAGCTCGATGAAATTCTTCTCCGCACGGAGACGGCCGGTAAATTTGACGGCGAGGATATCAAGGAGATATTCCGCATAATGCACACGATAAAAGGCTCGTCCGCTATGATGGGCTTCGAGAACCTGTCGGTACTCGCTCACAAGGCGGAGGATATGTTCTTCGTTATCCGCGAGAACCCCGATGTTATCAAGGACGTAAGCTTCGTATACGATCTGGTATTCCAGGTATCCGATACATATAAGGCTCAGATCGAGATGATCCAGAACAATGTTGACGGCGAGTACGAGGAGACCAATACTCAGGAGCTTATCGACAAGCTGATAAAGGCACGCGACGTTCTCACAGGAGAGACTACGGGCGTTGTTCCCGCGGCTCCCGCGGCGGCTCCCTCGGCGGGCGCGGCGGCTTCCGCTCCGTCGGCTCCGGCGGACAGCAATAAGGTATCTGTCCGCGTATTCTTCGAGGACGGCTGCCAGATGGAAAATCTTCGTGCATTCCTGCTTATCAACACCATCAGAGAAAAGTGCAAGGAGCTTGAATTTACCCCTGCGGATGTGGAGACCAATCCCGAGACCTCAAAGGAGATCGTGGATCACGGCTTCCTTATATCGTTTGTGCCGGACGGCAGCAAGGACATTGTACTCAAGCTCATTGAGACCGCGCTTAACGTTCAGTCCTACGAGGTTATTGAAAACAACGAGGCTGCTCCCGCCGCGCAGGAGCCTGCTGCCGCGCTCCCGCCCGAGCCTGCCGAGTTAAAGGCGGAAAAGCCCGCAGCTCCCGCGCCAAAGCCAGCCGAGTCCTCCGTTGAAAAGGCGCAGGCGGCGGTCAACGCGGCGCAGTCCTCGGGCGGCGCTCAGAAGCAGAGCCTTATCAGCGTCAACCTCGCAAAGCTGGACGCGCTTAACGATATAGTCGGCGAGATCATTACTACCGAATCGATGGTTATCTCCAACCCCGACCTTGAGGGTCTTGAGCTGGAGAGCTTCAGCAAGGCGGCGCGTGATCTGAAAAAGCTCACCAGCGAGCTTCAGGATACCGTTATGTCTATCAGAATGGTACCCCTCGCGGGCGTTTTCCAGAAAATGAACAGAATAGTCCGCGATATGAGAAAGAAGCTTAATAAGGACGTAGAGTTTATCACCGAGGGCGAGGACACCGAGGTGGATAAGTCCATTGTGGATAACTTGCAGGATCCGCTTATGCACCTCGTTCGTAACTGTATGGATCACGGCATTGAGGAGGATCCCGCTGTCCGCGAGAAGAACGGCAAGCCTCGCAAGGGTACTCTCAAGCTCACCGCGCAGAACGCGTCCGGCGAGGTAATTATCACCGTATCGGACGACGGCAGCGGAATAGATCCCGAGAAGATCATGAACAAGGCGAAAAAACAGGGTCTGCTCTACAAGCCCGAGAGCGATTACACCGAGAAGGAGATCCAGAATATGATACTCCTGCCCGGCTTCTCCACCAACGAAACGGTTACCGAGTTCTCCGGAAGAGGCGTCGGTATGGACGTTGTCAAGGCGAACGTCGAGAAGTGCAACGGTACCATTATCGTTGATTCCAAGGTGAACAAGGGTACCAACTTCATCATCAAGATCCCGCTCACGCTGGCGATCATCGACGGTATGGAGATCTCGGTAGGCGACATCATCTTTACGGTGCCTATTTCCACCATTAAGGAGAGCTTCAAGGTAGAGCCGGAGCAAATTCTCCGCGACACGGACGGCAACGAGATGATTATGCTGCGCGGTATCTGCTATCCTATTCTCAGAATGCACGAGAAGTTTATGATAGAAACCGAAGTGACCGACCTCAAGGACGGTATTCTTCTGCTGGTTCAGACCGACAACAAGAGTATGTGCATATTCGCCGACAGACTTATCGGCGAGCAGCAGGTTGTCGTAAAGCCGTTCCCGAAGTACCTCTCCAAGTACAACATCAAGGGCGAGGGACTTTCCGGCTGTACGATCATGGGCGACGGTAGCATTTCGCTCATCGTTGACACCAATACTCTCATCGGTTAAGGAGGAATTGTTTTATGACTAACGACGTTATAAGAGAAGCAGTCGCGAAGCAGCAGTCGGGCGACAGAAAGCTCGCTGCCGACAACAGCATTCTCGGTAAAGTAATGACTTTTAATATAGGCGACCAGGTGTACGGCGTGGAGATCCAGTACGTTATGGAAATCATCGGACTGTCGCATATCACAAAGGTGCCGCACGTACCCAACTACATCAAGGGCATAATCAACGTGCGCTCCAAGGTAGTGCCGGTCGTAGATATAAGGACGCGCTTCGGAAAGCCGGAGATTCCGCCTACCAAGCGCACCTGCATAATCACGCTCACTCTTGACGGCAGCGAGACCCGCTGCGGTATTATCGTGGACAGCGTGGCGGACGTGGAGGATATCCACACCGGCGACATTTCCGCTACTCCGGAAAACAAGAACGTAAACATCAACGACTTCATACAATATATGATAAGAGGAGAGAACAACACCACCAAGCTGATACTTGACGTTCCCAGGCTCCTCGACGAATCGGAGGCATAAACAATGGCTCTCGAAATCACCGAACAGGAATTTCAGCGCCTGGTAAAATTCATGTACGACAACTTCGGCATAAACCTCGCCGCCAAGAAGGTGTTGATCCAGGGCAGACTGGGGAATATGCTGATAGAACGCGGTTTTAAAAACTACAATGATTATATTGACGCCGTGCTCGCCGATAAGACGGGCGCGGAGGTCAATACCATTCTCAATAAGCTGACCACCAACCACACATTCTTTATGAGAGAACCCGAGCATTACACGTTCTTAAACGACGTGGTGCTCCCGAATATGGTTAAGACCTGCGAGAAAAATCACGTCATACGTATATGGAGCGCGGCTTGCTCGTCGGGCGAGGAGTGCTACACTATCGCTATGCTCATCGACCAGTATTTCAAGGGCGAGAAGGGCAAGTGGGATACCCGCATACTGGCCACCGATATTTCCCAGAACGTTATAGGCAAGGCGAAGCTGGGCGTTTATCAGGAGGACGGTATGAAGGGTCTTTCCAACGAGTGGAAGGCGCGCTACTTCAACAAGCTTTCCGACGGAAGCTGCGAGATCTGTCAGAGCATAAAGGACGAGGTCGTTTTCAAGACCTTTAATCTGATGGATCCTATGCCCGAAAAGTACAAGAAGTTTCCGTTCGACCTGATTTTCTGCCGCAACGTTATGATCTACTTCGACCAGCCCACCAAGGCGGCGCTTGTCGATAGGTTTTACGACGTGGTAAAGCCGGGCGGCTACTTCTATATCGGTCACGCGGAGAGCATAGCGCGTCAGGAAACCAAATTCGAGTATATAAAGCCGGCTATTTACCGTCATCCCGACAAGGATTGACAAAAAAAGCGCGGATTTCTCAAATTATTTTCCAAAATTAATCATAACCAATATGTGTAGGAGCAAATATGGAAAAAATCAAACTCCTGTTGGTGGATGATTCCATCCTTTTCAGAGAGGTTCTCTCTAAATATATTCTGCGCGACGGCTCTATTGAGATCGTGGATAAGGTCGCCGACCCGTACGCCGCCCGGGACGCTATCCTGCGCACCGAGCCGGACGTGATGGTTCTCGACTTTGAGATCCCGCGAATGGACGGCGTTTCGTTCCTGCGCAAGCTTCTCCCGCAGTATTATATTCCGACTATCGCGATATCCTCACGCGCCGAAAGCAAGGACGACTTTATCTCGGCAGGCGCGGTGGATTTCTTGGCAAAACCCATCGCCAAGGCGGGCAACGACATCGAGAAGTATGCCGAGGACTTGTGCGATCTGATCCGCAAGGCATTCAGGATAACACATCCAAACGCCCTTATCGACGCACGCGGCAGACCGCTGGCAAACAGTTCCCGCAAGGTCGGGAACAGCGATTCGGCAGCCGCGCAAAGACCGGAGACTTCCGCCGTGAAACCTGAACCGGCAGCACCCGCAAGGTCCGTAGGCTCTCCACACGCAGCCAACGCCGCAAATACGGGGAGCATTGGAAACGCGGTGAGGAATGCCGCCGAGTTTACCGCAAACGCGCAAAAGACCGTAGCGCGGCACACTCAGCAGATAGCGCAGACTACCGGAGTGACGCTGCCGGAGGCGCCCAAGAACAGCTATGCCGCGATAGTGCAGAACCGTCCCAAGCTTCGGCGCTCGGATATAGTCATCGCGCTGGGCGCGTCAACCGGCGGTACGGAGGCACTCGAACGAGTGGTGCGCTGCTTCCCCGAAAACACGCCCCCGGTGGTTATAGTCCAGCATATGCCTGCGGGCTTCACAAAGCTGTACGCGGAGCGGCTCAACCGTTCCTGCAATATGGAAGTAAAGGAGGCTGAGGACGGCGACAGGCTGAGGCGCGGACTTATCATAATCGGCGCGGGTGACTTTCATCTGCGGCTGCAGAAGGACGCACGCGGGTTTTACGTCTCGTCGAAGAGCGGCGAGCGTGTCTCGGGACACTGCCCGTCGGTGGACGTTCTGTTTAACTCGGTAGCCTCCGCTGCGGGGTCTAACGCGATAGGCGCAATTCTCACCGGAATGGGACGCGACGGCGCGGACGGACTTCTCGCTATGCGGCAGGCGGGCGCGTTCACCATAGGTCAGGATAAGGACTCCTGCGTCGTCTACGGTATGCCCATGGAGGCGTACAAGATAGGCGCGGTGGAGGTTCAGGCGCCCCTCGACAAGATCCCGGAAATTATCTTGGGAGCTATCATTTAATACAAAAAAAGCCTCGCGGTATGCGGGGCTTTTATGTATATTACTTGAGCAGATCCTCCGCCCTTTCGATAAGCTCCTCTACGTTTCCGTTGATGGAGGATACGTGGTTCATAGCCTTTCCGATGTCGCTGCCCTTGCCCATTGTCTCGGTGATATTCTCGCGAACCTCGTCCATTTTCTCCTTGATCTCGGACATCTTGTCGTTGATCTCCTTGACGACTTCGTTTACCATCTTTATATCGTCGAAAACAAGGGAATTGCTCTTCTCCGCCTCGGTGACTGCTTCCTGTGAATGGGTCGCGAGCTTTCCTACCTCCATCGCGACTACCGCGAAGCCCTTGCCCGCCTCGCCCGCACGCGCCGCCTCTATGCTGGCGTTTATCGAGAGAATATTGATCTGCCGCGCTATGTCGCTTATATCGTGGGTGGTGGCGGCGAAACCCGAGACGCTGCCGTTTATGGAGGTCATCGCCTCGTTGATACGCTCGCTCTGTGCGCGGAGTTCCTCGAGAATCTCCGACAGACCCATGATCGAATCGTGGTTGGTGGTATTCAGCTCGGTAATGTCCGATACCGATTTCTTAACGTCGCCGATAGTGTCGGTGAGACTGGATACCACTTGGTTGAGCTGAGCGGTGACGTTGGCGATCTCCGTGTTGGTCTGGTTGATATGCTCGCTGCGCAGACTTGCCTGATGCTGCATATACTGCGCGCAGCTCGTGGGCGCGGATACGCCCTTGATGATGGCCTCCGCCATTTTCCGACAGGTCGGAAATCCACACGCGTGGCAGTTGTAGTTGCGCTCGGTCTCGGTGCGCTTGCCGAGCTTGGTGAGCATATCCTCAATCTGCTCCTCGGTGACGGTGACGGAGCGTATATTTTCCGGCTCGTATTGGCGGATAAAATCGTCAAGCTTCAGCTTTTTGTCGAAGTCCAAAAACTGCTTGTCGCGGTGCTTATGGTCGAACTTGACGCGGTGATTGCGGGAGTATTTCTCAATGCCGTTGAGAATACCGTTCATCTTGTAAATCGACATAGCCGAGCCTATCGCGGGTCCGCTGCCGCAGCCGTGTCCGCAGGAAAGCACGTCGAACACGTCCGGCAGATCGCGATCCGAGATGGTGTGGTAAATATCGAGATTTCGGTATACGGAATCCGTACCCTCCGAGGTTATGACGTTGAGCGTGGGGTTCTCCAGCTCCAGACAGGTCTTAAGTCCGCCGGGACGGGGATAAACAGCCCCCATGCTCCCTTGAATTCCCGTGAACTCAAAGGACGAGCGCACCTTGCGGAGATTGTCAAAGTTGGTGCCGCTGCGCTCAAGAAGCTCGCCCAGTCGCTCAAATGTGACGTTATAGTCGATAAGTCCCGTCTCGCGAAACTCGTCCTGTTTGGCGATACACGGCGAGAGTGCGGCTATTTTCGCGTTCTCCCCAAGATACTTTTTAAGATATACCGCCGTACACAGCATAGGAGAATGTACCGGCGACAGATGCGGCAGAGCGCTGTGCGCAAACTTGCGTATGTAGTTGACGACCGCGGGGCATGGCTGGGAGATCATCTTGGTATTGGGGTGCTTTTCGAGATAGCGGATATGCGCCCACGTGCAGATGTCCGCGCCGAACGACACGTCGTAGATCTTCTCAACGCCGTTCTTCTTGAGGATTTCGAGAACGTTCCTCCAGCAGCCGTCAAACGAGACCTTGATCGCGGGCGCGGTGATCACAACGATCTTATCCCCGCCCTTCAGATCCGCCCAGAATTTTTCCGTGTCGTCCTCGTAACTCCGCGCTCCGTGACTGCACACCTTGACGCACGCGCCGCAGCGTATACACTTGTCGGGGTTGATGAAAAAGCGGGGAGTGCCGTCCTCGTCATGCACAACGGTGTTTGATTCCATGGAAGGACAAACGCGGATACAGTTGTTGCAGGCAACACATTTAGAAGCGTCAAACGTAATCATATCATTCTTCTCCTTAGCTGAGAGACATATTATGCCGGTTATGCCGGTTCATTCCAGAACCTGTATTTTTCGTTTTTCCCGCTGCGTGAAGCGGCAAAAAACGCGGATAACAAGAAAATAAGGCAAGGTAAGGCGCTCTGTTTTAGCCCCTCCCCTTGCCTTAAGCCGTTTTAACTCGTTTTACTTCGCATAGTCAACTATTCTGCTCTCTCTGATCATATTGACCTTGACCTGTCCGGGGTAATCCATCTCGTTTTCTATGCGCTTTGCGATTTCACGCGCAAGCACCTTCATATCGTCGTCGTTCACCTGCTCCGGCTTTACCATGATACGAACCTCGCGTCCCGCCTGAATAGCAAACGATTTTTCAACGCCGTTGTAGGAGTTGCAGATCTCCTCAAGCTTTTCAAGACGCTTGATATAGTTCTCATAGTTTTCGGAGCGAGCGGCGGGTCTTGCCGCGCTTATCGCGTCCGCTGCCTGTACAAGACACGCGATAACGGTCCTGCACTCAACGTCGCCGTGGTGCGCTTCGACAGCGTGAATGACCTCGGGGCTTTCCTTGTACTTTTTGCACACGTCAACGCCTATCTGAACGTGCGAACCTTCGATCTCGTGGTCGAGACTCTTGCCTATATCGTGGAGAAGACCTGCGCGTCGTGCGAGCGCCGCGTCAACTCCCAGCTCGGAAGCCATAATTCCCGCCAGATGCGCCACCTCTATCGAGTGATCGAGTACGTTCTGTCTGAACGAGGTGCGGTACTTGAGCCGTCCGATAAGCTTGATCAGCTCGTGGTTAAGACCATTGACGTTGGTCTCCATAACAGCACGCTCGCCCTCCTGCTTGATGCGCAGCTCTACCTCGCGGCGAGCCTTTTCGACGGTCTCCTCAATTCTCGCCGGGTGAATACGTCCGTCCTGAATGAGCCGCTCAAGCGCGATCCTTGCTATCTCGCGCCGAACGTGGTCAAAGCAGGACAGCGTGATAGCCTCCGGGGTATCGTCGATGATAAGATCCACGCCCGTAAGCGTTTCGAGAGCGCGGATATTGCGTCCCTCGCGTCCGATAATGCGTCCCTTCATCTCGTCGTTCGGGATAGGGACGACAGACACCGCCGTTTCGGATACGGTATCCGCCGCCAATCTTGAGATCGCCAGCGATATGTACCGGCGAGCCTTATCGTCACATTCATCCTTGATTTTCTGCTCGTACGCCGCGATCTTGACCGCCTTTTCGTGGTTAAGCTCGCTGTCGAGCATTTGAAGCAAATGATCCTTTGCCTGTTCCTGGGTAAATCCCGATATTCTTTCGAGAATATCCATCTGTCCCGCCTTCAGCTGTTCGGCTTCGGCGATTTTCTCGTCCGCTTTCTTGTGTTTCTGGTGAAGCTGCTCTTCGAGCTTTTCCACCTTGTCGGTCTTGCGGTCGAGGGTCTCTTCCTTTTGTGCGACTCGGCGTTCCGAACGGGAGACCTCGCTGCGTCTGTCCTTCAGTTCCTTCTCCGCGTCGTTTTTCATTCGCTGAACTTCCTTTTCGGCGTTGGTGCGAAGGGCGTAGATTTCGTCCTTTGCCTCGACCAGAGCTGTTTTTTTCAGCGATTCCGCCTTTGTACCGGCTTCTTCGATAATTCGAGCGGCTTCTTTTTCGGCTGACTCAAACTGAGCCTCGGCTGTCTTGATACGATGCTGAATGCCTTGCTTAAAGCAGATAAAGCCGCTTGCCACCGCACCAAGGATAAAAGCCGCGATGCCGATAATTACCGCTGCCCATGGTTCCATTATGCCGTTCCCCTCCTTATTTAAACGCGTCTGACATAATCATGCCGACACGGTAATAGTGGGCGGGGTAACATACAATTTTCTTTTAAGAACGCTGCGCGTCTCTTTGACCGCCGCCGTTCAGACTTACCTCCCGAGGTTGTTGTTACTGCCGCGGCGGACACGCCGAGGCACAGATTAGAGCTTAAAGCGAGTTCCCGGAAAACGAATACCCTGTTCTCCGAAAAAAGCCGCCCGACAGCCGCGCACCAAAGGCACAAATCCACAAACGCCCTTTGCACCGGCAGCCAAAATCTAAAAACAAGCGCAGAGACCCGCGCAGCTAATTAGGAATGTAAAAAAGGGAAACCCTCTAATCGTACATTACACCGCCATAACGTTGAAAAGAAAAAAGCGCGGGCCG